>NZ_JAIUDM010000004.1:0-442 GCF_030418435.1 Gordonibacter sp. RACS_AR49
CTATGTACACGGCTATGCGCGAGCTGCGACTACACGGGTATCTAATCCTGTTTGATACCCACACTTTCGAGCATCAGCGTCAGTTACAATCCAGTAAGCTGCCTTCGCAATCGGAGTTCTTCGTGATATCTAAGCATTTCACCGCTACACCACGAATTCCGCCTGCCTCAACTGCACTCAAGATATCCAGTATCAACTGCAATTTTACGGTTGAGCCGCAAACTTTCACAACTGACTTAAACATCCATCTACGCTCCCTTTAAACCCAATAAATCCGGATAACGCTCGGATCCTCCGTATTACCGCGGCTGCTGGCACGGAGTTAGCCGATTCTTATTGATAAAGTACATGAAAACATGTATACATAACCGAGTTTATTCCTTTATAAATGAAGTCTACAAAACATAGGGAAGTAATCATTAACGCTAATTGGCTGGTTCAG
>NZ_JAIUDM010000005.1:0-287074 GCF_030418435.1 Gordonibacter sp. RACS_AR49
CCGCACGGCCCGGCCCGCCGTCGCCCGCCTCGGCGGCGCGGCGCGGCGGCTCCAGGCGCGCCAGCTGCTCGAGCACGTCCTCCTCGCGGGCCCGGCAGCGGCTCGCTATCTGCACGGCGTAGTCCTTCGCCAGAAGCGAGTCCTTGATGGGCGCGAGCACCGCGAGGGCGTCGACGAGCGCGCGCGAGCGGCCTTCGGCGCTGCCCAGGTCGTGCGCGGCCAGGCGGCGCTCGATGCCGTACTTCAACAGGGGCTGGGCGCGCGCGATGAGCTCGCGCAGCGCGTCGGCGCCGCGCGCGCCCACGAACTCCGCAGGGTCCAGGTTGTCCGGCAGCGTGACGGCGGCCAGCTCCACCTTCGCCCGCCCCGCCTCCGGCGTCATGGAGTCGTCGATGAAGCCGAGCGCGCGGTCGGCGGCGCGCTGCCCCGCCTCGTCGCCGTCGAACAGGTACACGATCTTGTGCTGCGCGTGGCGCGCGAGCAGGCGTATGTGGCGCATGGTGAGCGCGGTGCCGAGCGTGGCCACCGCGTTGCCTATGCCGGCCTCGTGCAGCGCGATGACGTCGGTGTACCCCTCCACCACCACGGCCACGCCCGTGGCGGCCATAGCCGCCTTCGCGTGGTCCAGCCCGTAGAGCACCTGCGACTTGTGGAACACCGGCGTCTCCTGCGAGTTCAGGTACTTCGGCTCGCCCTTGCCGATGACGCGCCCGCCGAACGCGATGCACTCGCCCTGCGCGTCGCCGATGGGGAACATCACGCGGTTGAAGAAGCGGTCGCGCAGCTTGCCGCCGCGGTCCTTCATGGCCACGTTCGCCTCCACCATCTCCTCGGCCGAGAAGCCCTGCGCGGACAGGTGCCGCACGAGCTGCCCGCGCCCCGGCGCGAAGCCCAGCCGCCAGCGGCGCGGCACGTCGCCGCCCAGGCCGCGGCCCGCCAGGTAGCTGCGGGCGGCGGCCGCGTCGGCGTCCGGGTTGCGCATGAGCTGGGTGTGGTAGAACGCGGCCGTCGCTTCGCATACCGCCTTCAGGCGCACCTTCTTGGAGCTCGGCACGCCGCCGCGGCCGCCCGTGTCGGCGATGTCGATGTGCGCCCGCTCGGCCAGCTTCCGCACCGCCTCGGGAAACGACAGGTCCTCGGTCTTCATGAGGAAGCCGAACACGTCGCCCCCCTCGTTGCAGCCGAAGCAATGCCACAGCTGCAGCACGGGATCGATCTTGAACGAGGGCGTCTTCTCGTTGTGCAGCGGGCAGCAGCACCAGAAGTCGCGGCCGCGCTGCTTCACGGGCGTGCGCTCGCCGATAATGGCCACGAGGTCGGACGCCTCGCGTACCTTCTGGATGTCCTCTTCGCTAATGGTGCCCGCCATGCGCCCCCGCTACCTCCGCCTGTTCTGCTTGGCCAGCACGAGGTTCACCAGGAACAGGGCGCCGAACCCGATGGCCGGGATGAAGTCGCGCGCGCCCGACAGGCCCTCGCCCCCCTTGCCGAAGGCAAGCACCAGGCTGCCTGTCATCAGGACGAAGCTCAGCACCGCGATCGCCGCGTACACCCATTCCCGATTCCTCATGCACGGCCCTTCCGTCTCGTCATCCCGCCCTTCCGCACAGTATAACGCAAGCGCGTCCGCGCCGAGTTGTCAGCAGCTTGCCAACCGGATGCTTACAGAGCGTCGCGGGGTCGGGCGGGCCTGCGGGCGCGTTGCTATGCTGGGCCGATGCGTCGCGCCCCGGCGTCCGGGCCGGGAGCGCCGATGCACGCCCACGGACAAGCAAACGGACACGGGAGGTTCCCCATGGAAGACGGCATCTCGATACTCGCGGACTTCGACTCGGCCCTTTTCGAGCACGAGGAGCCTCCCCTGGTATCGCTCTACCTGCCCACGCACGGCCGCGCCGGCGCCGAGGAGGACCGCATCCGGTTCAAGGGCCTCGTGGAGGAGGCGCGCGAGAAGCTGGCCCAGGAGTTCGCGCACCGCGAGCATACGGGCGTCGACGCACGGCTGGACGAGGTGGCCGCACGGCTGGAGGAGCTGGCGAGCCCCGTGCCCGGCGGCAGTCTGGCCGTGCTCGTGGGAAACGACCGCGCCTATCTCTACCGGCTGGGCTACGAGGCGGGTCCGCTCGCGTTCGCAGGCGAGCGGTTCTACGTGCGCCCGCTGCTCAAGAACTTCTCGTTCGGCTCGCGCTACTTCCTGCTGGGGCTGTCGGCCGACCGCTTCGCGTTCGTGCACGGCGACTTCGGCTCGCTCGACCGCGTGGAGATGCCTGCCGACGTGCTGGACGAGTTCAGCGAGGAATTCCCCCTCGTGTACGACGGCCACGAGGGCGCGCTCGACTACTCGTCGCTCGAGAACCATATGCCGCCCTACCACGGCTACAAGTCGCGCAACGACGTGCGGAAGGAGGAGGCTGGGAAGTTCTTCCAGCACGTGAACAAGGTGGTGACGGAGTACCTGGTGCAGGGAACGGAGCTGCCGGTCATCCTGGTGAGCCTGCCCGAGCACCAGGCCGCCTTCCGCCGCATCTCCACCGTGCCGCGCCTTTTGGACGAGGGCATAGAGAAGGATATCGGCGGCATGGAGGCGCCCGAGCTGCTGGCCGACGCCAAGGCCGTCATCGAGCACGTGCGCGAGGCGCGCGCGGACGAGCTGCTGGAGAAGCTGGGCGACGCCGCACCGCACGGCGGCGGCTCCACCGACCTCCCGGCCATCGGGCTGGCGCTCGTCGAGCGCAAGGTGCGCGCGCTGTTCGTGGCCGAAGGCGCCTACATCCCTGGCGGTTTCGACGACGAGACCGGTGAGGTGTTCCTGTTCGAGCGCGAGCCGCACGGCCGCTTCCAGGGCCCCGAGCTGGCCGACGCGTTCGCCCGCGCGGCGCTCGCCCAGGACGCCGAGGTGTTCGAGCTCGCCCCTGAGAAGATCCCCGGCGATTCCGGCATGGCGGCGCTGTACCGGTACTGATCGAGGCGGGCCCCCTGGCGCCGAGCCAGGGGGCCGGGTTCGGCCGCATCGGGTTCCGCGAAGCCCGCCGCGCAGGGTCGGTCGCACGTTCGGCGGCATCACCACGACGCGCCGCACCTCTCGTAGGCATCCTCCTCGACGCACGGGGCATGCGGTGCTGTGGACGAAAAGGGGCAGTTTTCTTTATTCTGGATAAAAGATAGTCAAAACACCGGGGGTGCTACCAGGTGTTTCGCGAACACTGCATTCGCCATCCCTTGGTTTCCGTCCGAAATCTATAGATTACCGTGCCTTTTTGCCCCTTATGCATTCAGTCATATATCGAAGCGCTGTAGGCATGCGCAAGGCGTTTTTCGCATACGGCACGATCCGCTTCACCGTCCATGCGTCAAAGGGGACGTCAGGGCACCCGTATCGTGGATCGGCGCCCTCCCGCCACCTACCCGCTTCGCGTGAAACATTCGTTCGCTGCGCGGTTCAGGCGGCGGGACGCGCCTCCGTGCGCTACAATGTCCCCGACGAACACGACGCGCGCCGCCGCGGCGGCGCTTCTTCGCAGAGGACGCCTATGGAACGCACGAGCATCCCCTACCGCACGCTCGACCCCGAGGTCGAGGCCGCCATCCGCGCCGACCGGAAGGCGGGACGGCGGCACCCGCGCGCCTTCGATGACGCCGACGTCGTGCGGCGCGAGCCGAAGCCCCACGACGAGGCCACGCTCGCCCGCCCGGCGTTCGCGCGCGACATCGAGAAGATCCTGAACGTGCCCGCGTACAACCGCTACGCCGACAAGACGCAGGTGTTCTCGTTCGTGGAGAACGACGACATCTGCCGGCGCGGCCTGCACGTGCAGCTGGTGAGCCGCATCGCGCGGGGCATCGGCAGCCTGCTGGGGCTGAACTGCGAGCTCATCGAGGCCATCGCGCTCGGGCACGACGTGGGCCACACGCCGTTCGGGCACGCCGGCGAGCGCTACCTGTCGCAGTGCTACCACGCGCGCACGGGGCGCTTCTTCAACCACAACGTGCACTCCGTGCGCGTGCTCGACCGGCTGTACCGGCGCAACGTGAGCCTGCAGACGCTCGACGGCGTGCTCTGCCACAACGGCGAGTTCGCCCAGCAGGTGCTGCGCACGGGAAACACCGCCTCCTTCGACGAGCTCGATGCGTTGGTGGAAGCCTGCACGGCCGACGAGGGCGCCATCGGCCGGCTGCGTCCCTCCACGCTCGAGGGCTGCGTCGTGCGCGTGGCCGACATGATCGCCTACGTGGGCAAGGACCGCTACGACGCCATCGAGCTGGGCGTGGTGGACACGCTCGACGCGTTCGAGTCGGACTACCTGGGGCGCGACAACGCCCGCATCATCAACAACCTCACGGTGGACATCGTGAACGAGAGCTACGGGACCGACCGCATCGCGCTCTCCGAGGCCGCCTTCAACGACCTCAAGCGGGCGAAGCGGCAGAACTACGAGCTCATCTACGCGCGCGAGGGCATGGCGGGCAACGACGGCAACGTGGTGGGCGCCATGTTCGAGGAGCTCTACGCGCACCTGCTCGGCGACCTCGTGCGCGGCGACGAGGGTTCGCCGGTGTTCCGTCACCACGTGCGCAGCCTGGCCGCCCGCTCCGCCACCATAACGCCCGAGGAGTACCTGGCCGGCGAGCCGAACCAGATCGTGGTGGACTACCTGGCGTCCATGACCGACCGCTACTTCACGTCGCTGTTCGCCCACCTGATCCCCGAGAGCCCCCTGCGCACCGTCACCCGCGGCTACTGCGCCGACCTAGGATGAGCCGGAAGAGGAAGACCGAAGGCGACCCTTGGCCGCCGGGCGATCTCGGCGCGGCAGTATCGCGTGTCGGGAGGCGGTGCGCTACACTGGGGGCTTCCCACTGATCGGAGGTTCCATGAAGCTCGTCATCGCATCCGACCTGCACGGCGCGGTGCCGGCCGTGCGCGCGCTAGCCGCGCGCATCGAGGCCGAGGCGGCCGACCGCGTGCTCCTGCTGGGCGACCTGCTGTACCACGGGCCGCGCAACGACCTGCCGGAGGGCTACGCGCCCCGGGAGGTCGCGGCCGTGCTGAACGGCATGGCCGCGCGCATCACGGCCGTGCGCGGCAACTGCGACGCCGAGGTCGACCAGATGATGCTCGACTTCCCCTGCCTGGCCGACTACGCCCTGGTGGAGGCCGACGGGCACCTGCTGTACCTCACCCACGGCCACGTGCCGCGCATGACGCCCGACGACCCGCCCGCGCTCGCGCCCGGCAGCGCGCTCCTCACCGGCCACACCCACGTGAAGGCGCTCGAAGACCGCGGCGGCGTGCTGTTCGCGAACCCCGGCAGCACGTCTATCCCGAAGGACGGCGCGGCGGGCTACGCCGTGTACGAGCACGGGGCGTTCGCGCTCAAGTCGCTCGCCGGCGAGACGCTCGCGGAAGGCGGCTGGTAGGCCGGCCGTGCGGCGCCGTTCTGCGGTGCGCGGCGCCACGGTCGTCGGCGCATGCGGATCGCGGCTTTTCCGGAATTTTCCGTTTCCCTGTCACACGCGGGGTCGCAGGAGCGTCCAATGCACCAGAGGGCGCGGGCGCGCCCGCCTCGGCCGTACAGGCCCCGCGCAACGGCCCGTGTCCCGACCTGACGGCGAGAACGAGAGAGGAACCGCATGACCGACGAGAACGCATTGATCGACGCCGCGCTCGCAGGGGACGAGAAGGCCCTGGGCAAGCTGTTGGCGGGCGTGCAGGACCGGGTGTTCAACCTGGCGCTGCGCATGCTGGGCACCGTGCCCGACGCCGAGGACGCCACGCAGGAGGTGCTGGTGAAGGCGTGCACGCGCCTGTCCGGGTTCCGCCGCGAGAGCGCGTTTTCCACCTGGGTGTTCCGCATCGCGCTCAACCACCTGGCCACCTACCGCAAGGGCCTGTTCGCCCAGCGGCCCGTGAGCTTCGACGTATATGGAGAGGACATCGCCTCGGGTCGCGAGCGCGACGTGCCCGACCTGGCCGGCGGCGCGGACAGGAGCCTGCTGGAACGCGAGCTGAAGGTATCGTGCATGCACGGCATGCTGCAGTGCCTGGACGTGGAGGGGCGCAGCGCGTTCGTGCTGGGCACCATGTTCAAGATGGACAGCCGGGCCGCGGCCGACGCGCTCGGCATCACGCCCGAGGCGTACCGCCAACGGCTTTCTCGCGCGCGGGCGCGCATGGCCGAGTTCCTCACAACCTACTGCGGCGTGGCCGGCGGGCCCTGCCGCTGCGCGCGGCGCGTGGACTACGCCATCGCCACGCACCGCATCGACCCCGCCCGGCCCGACTTCCAGGCGCTCGAGGAGCTGGCCGAGGATGCCGCCGAGGGCCGCGCGGCAGGTGCGCAGCCCGCCGCGGGCGCAGGCGCCAGGGTACCGTCGGCCGAGGCGCGCACCGACGCCATGGAGCTCCTCGACGACGCATCGGGCGCGTTCGCGTCGCTGCCGCGCTACCGCTGCCCCTCCGACGCGGCCGCATTCGCCCGCAGCCTCGTGGCCTCGGACGTGTTCGCGCAGGCGGTGTCCGAATGACGGCCGAGAGGGGCGCCGGGGTCGATGCCGGGATGGGCGCGGCGCTCGCCTACCTGGCCGAGCTGGAGGCCCACAACGACCGCGCCTGGTTCGCCGAGACGAAGGCCGAGCGGGCCCGTGCCCTTGCCGCCTTCGACGGCCTGGTGGCCGACGTGCAGCAGCGCGTGGGCGCGTTCGACCCTGCCGTGCTGGGCCACGACCCGAAGAAGCTCACGTTCAAGCTCACGCGCGACACGCGCTTCTCCAACGACAAGTCGCCCTATAACCCGTCGCTGCGCGCCCATGTGGGGCCGGCGGGCAAGCTGCCCGTGCCCGTGGGCTACTACCTCATGGTCAGGCCGGGCGGCCGCTCGTTTCTGGGAGGCGGGCTGTTCGCGGCCATGTTCAGGGACGCCACCGACCGCGTTCGGCGCGCCATCGCAGCGGACGGCGACGCCTGGGAGCGCGTCGTGGAGGGCCTCGCGCCCCTGCAGGTGGAGGGCGAGGCGCTCAAGCGCGTGCCGCAGGGCTTCGACGCGGCGCACCCGCAGGCCGGCTGGCTCAAGTTCAAGAGCTGGTACCTGGAGCTGCCCGTGCCCGACGAGGACGTGGCCGCGCCCGGCTTCGCCGAGGCGGCCGCGCGCGAGTTCGAGCGGATGAAGCCGCTGAACGACTTCCTCAACCGCGCGCTCGAGGGCTTCGAGATGCCCGCGCGCTAGGGGCCGACCCCCGTCTCGGCGCGGCTTCGGCCGGACTGGGACGGGGATCGGCCGCGCCGGGGCGCATCAGGCGCCTCGGCCTCCGGGCGGCGGAGGCTCCGGCGATCCCGCCGCCTCGCCGAACCCGGAGCCCCCGGCATGCTCCCCCGGCCTGCGGCCGCGGTGGGCGCGCGCCTTGTCCTCGTACATGCGCTCGTCGGCGCGGCGGTGGGCCTGCATGATATCCTCGCCCGCCTCCCGCACCGCCCACCCCACGGACAGCGACAGGGATCGGCCGGCCACGCCCACGGCGGCGCAGGCGGCGCGCAGGTCGTCGGCGATGCGGCGTCCGGCGCGCTCGTCCAGCTCGAAGCAGCAGACGGCGAACTCGTCGCCGCCCACGCGGTACACCGGCCCCAAGCCCCCGCAGCACGAGGACACGACCCCGGCCGCCGCGCGGATGAGCTCGTCGCCCTCCGCATGTCCCAGCTCGTCGTTCACCGCCTTCAGCCCGTCGACGTCGACGGCCACGACCCCGGCCACCCGGACACCCGTGCGGTTCCAGTTCGCCACGTCCACCTCGAACGCGTTGCGGCTCTTGAGCCCCGTCAGGTAGTCCGTGTTCGCCAGGTCGCGGTAGGCGGGGTTCGAGATGCGCCTGAACAGCACCACCGACACGGCCACGGCCACGAGGCAGAACGCGACCCCTATGAGCGGCGTGCCGATGCGCACCGTGCGGAACGTCTCGAACTGGCGCTCGGCATCGAACTCGATGCCCACGACGCCCACGACGCTCCCCTCGTCGTGGATGGGATAGTACGACACGAAGATGTGCCCCCAGTCGGTCGACTTGATGTCAGTCGGGTAGACCACCTCGTCGGCCAGGGCGCGTTCCATATCGCCGACGATCTCCTGCTCGATGGGATCGCCCGGGTTGCGGAAATCGTCGCTTTCCGAGGGGAGCCCGTCCACGAGGTAGACGAGCGTGCCGTCGGCCGCGCGCTTCGCCGTGTAGAGATAGCGCACGCCGGTGGCGGCCTTGACCTCCTTGAACGACTCCTTCATCTCCCGGTAGGCAGGACGGGCCGGATCGTCGTCGCCATCGACGTCGTCAGCACCCTCGATGACGAGGAACGTGGACTTGTCCAGCGCGTCCTCGACGTACCCGTAGATGCTGTCGGAGCGCTCCTTGAGCGTGGATATCATGTCCCGGTAGGTTATCTGGTAGTTGAACACGTACACGCACAGAAACGACAGCGCGACGACGACGGCCGCGACCATCGACACCTGGACGTCGACCCGGCTCCAACGGCCGGGGCCCCGCGTTCTCTCCTGTCCCATGCGCCGCTCCCGCCTTTGCCTCGCCAGGGCGCCCGCTGTGCCAGCTCCCCCAACCTTCGATGATCGCGATTGTACCCCATCCGGGCCCCGCGAGACGCGCGGGAGCGGCCAGGATGCGGAGAAGGCCCGTGTTCTACGCAAGGGCGGCGCGGGATGAGACGGGCGGGGCCCTGAGGCCGCAGCGGGGGACCCGGGCAGGGGCGCTAGCGGCCCGACAGGCGGCGCTCGGTGCGCTCGCCCAGGTCGATGAGCTCCTGGCGGCCATGGATGCCGCACTTCGCGTAGATGCGGCGCAGGTGGGTGTCCACCGTGCTCTTCGAGATGTAGAACTCGGCGGCGATGCGCTCGCCCGTGCGGCCCTTGAGCGCGAAGGGCAGGATCTCGGCCTCGCGTTTGGACAGGCCGTGCTCGGCGGCAATGAGCGAGCACGCGTCGTCGAAGCGGTCGGCGTCGCGCGCGATGACGGACAGCGCCCGGAAGTCGCGCTCGGTGAACAGGAACAGGAAAGCGTAGAGCGCCGCGAGGCCGGCGCAGGCCACCACGACAGAGGGCGTCTGCTCGGTGCCGGCCACCACGTCGATGACGTTGCCCAGCGCCACGCCGGCCATCTCGCCGGCGAACAGGGCCGTGAAGCCGCGGGCGAACGACTGCGCCGCATCCTGCCCCGTGATGCGCGCCATGACCAGGAACAGCGACACGAGCACGGCCGACAGCCCCAGGTACCCTGCCAGCACGATGGCCTCGCCCGGCACGCCGAAGTCGCCGAGCACGGGCACGAACAAAAACCCCGCCATCATCACGAGCGCGGCCAGCCGGTACACGTCGTCGAGCGGCCCCTCGGGCTCTGCGGGTGCGCCGTCGTCGGCGGCTGCGGCGTCCGGCGCCGCAGCCCGGCCCGTCTCGAGGTCGAGGCCCCCCGTGGCCAGAAGCTGCAGCGCCGCAATGCAGAACAGCACGAGCAGCAGCAGCGTCGCAGGGAAGGTGGGCGTGGAAGCCATGCCGGGATCGGAGCCGTACGTCTCCATGAAGCCCGCCGCCAAGCCGAACAGCACGGTGCCTGCCGCCATCTTGAACGAAAGGCGCGCCGTCTGCGCCCGCTCGGCAGGCGTGGCCAGCAGCGCCCGCAGCGACAGCGGAGACTTCGGGGCTTCGGCGCCCCGCACGGCACGGGGCGTGGACGCAGCACCGGCGGCAAAGGCGGCCGAGGCAACCTGCACGGTCTCGGCCCCTGCAGCCCTGCCGGCCGCAGGGGCCTCGTCATCGCGGGCGCCGGCGCCGGCCTCCGCAACGCCGCCTCCCGCATCGCGACCGCCCCTGTCGGGCTGGGAGCCCGCGCAGACGAGCGCCTGGAGCGCCCAGGCGCTGCCCAGCGGCAGCAGCTTCAGCAAGAAGGCGGCCCCCTCCACCGGCACCGTTGCCATGGCGAAGCAGGCCGTGGCGCCCACGGCCGAGCCCACGAACACCGCCGGCAGCGCACGGGCCAGCGGCTGCCCGCCCAGCGCGCGGCCCCAAGCAGCCAGCATGAGCCCGGCGGGCAGGCCCACGAGCGCGCTCTCCAGCGCAAGGCTCGCGGGAGCCGGATTCCCGGCGAGCGCCGGCACGATCGAGCCCACCACGAGCAGCACGGCGTAGCACCACAGAAGAGGCCGCGCGAGCAGCGCCCCGCGCGCCTTGGAGGAGGCCACGCGCAGGAGGCCGAACGACGCTATCATGAACAGCAGCGTGCCGAACAGGTCCGCTCGCTCGAACGACAGGATTCCCTCGCCGAACGCCCGGTTCGCGCCCATGTAGAACAGCGAGAAGACGAAGCCCTGGTTGCAGGCGAACCCTGCGACGGCGCGCAGGGAGGCCCTGCCGCCACGGCGATGCGCGCCCATGCCCGGGCCTCCTTTCCCCTGCGGATACCGAAAGCCCCATGATAGCGCATGCCGGCGCGCGGCCGGCCCCGCAGCGGGCGCACCCGCAAAACGAGCACGGACGAACGTGCGCGTCCGGTAAACGCCCCCGAAACGGCCACGCGCCCGTGCGGTTGCACGGGCGCGTGGCCGAGCGCGAGGAGGGAGTTCGCGCTCGAGGGAAGGAGCAGCGCATGCGCTTGCGCGCAGCGCACGGGATGACGGGTTAGGCGGCCTTGCGGGCGCGCACCTTCTTCGCGGCCTTGGGCTCGTCGCCCTCGGCGTCGTCGCCGGAGGCGTCCTCGTCCTCGGACTCCACGATCTCGACCTCGTCGTCAGCACTCTCGACCTTCTTGTCGCCGCCCAGGCCCTCGCGCAGGTTCTTCACCGTCGAGCCCAGCGCGGCGCCGAGCTTCGGCAGGTTCTTCGGGCCGAAGATGAGCAGGATAACGCCGAGGATGATGAGCAGTTCGGGCATGCCCATACCGAGGATCTTCATAGTACGCCTCCAATGCGCGGGGATTCGCCCCCATCGGTTTCAACAGCTCCGCAGTATGGACCGGCGCGCGCCGCCCGGCTATCGTGCAGACGGCTGATTTTCGTCATGCAGCCTGCGCGCAGCGTGTCACGCAGATGGAGTACTCGCGCGTTTCCCCTGTTCTAGACGTCGGCGAGCAAGCCTCCCGCCAAGTAGCCCATGACAGAGGCCATCATGAGCCCGCGCGTCCAGCCGCTCGAGTCCCCCAGGCAGCGCAGGCCCCGGATGCTCGTGCGGAAGCCCTCGTCCATCTTCACGCGGTTGCTGTAGAACTTCAGCTCGGGCGAGTACAGCAGGGTCTCGGGGGCGGCGAAGCCGGGCACCACCTTGTCCACGGCCAGCATGAAGGCCAGGATGTTCGTCATGGCGCGGTAGGGCATGGCGGCCGTTATGTCGCCGGCCACCGCGTCTCCCAGCGTGGGCGCCACGTTGCTGCGCCGCAGCTCCTTGTCCCAGGTGCGCTTGCCGTCCAGGATGTCGCCCAGACGCTGCACGAGGATGCGCCCGTCGCCCAGCATGTTCGTGAGCTCGCCCACCTTCTGCGCGTAGGCGATGGGCTGGTCGAACGGCTCGGAGAAGTTGTGCGAGCACAGGATGGCCAAGTTGGTGTTCGCGGACTTCCGCTCCTTGTACGAGTGGCCGTTCACCACGGCCAGGCCCCCGTCGTAGTTCTCCTGGCTCACGAACCCGCCGGGATTCTGGCAGAACGTGCGCACCTTGTTCTTGAAGGGCTTGGGATAGCCGATGAGCTTGCTCTCGTACAGCACGTCGTTCACCGTGCGCATGACCTCGTTGCGCACCTCCACGCGCACGCCGATGTCCACGGGCCCCGGGCCGTGGGCTATCCGGTGCTCGCGGCACATGCGCTCCAGCCAGTCGGCCCCACGCCGGCCGGTGGCCACCACCGTATGGCGGGCGCGCAGCTCGTAGGCGCCCTCGGGGCCCTCGGCCACCACGCCCGTGCAGGCATCGCCCTCCACGAGCACCTGCGTGCACGTGGTGCGGAAGCGCAGGTCAACGCCCGCGTCGGCCAGGTGGCGCTCGAGGCGCGCGTACAGCTCGCGCGCCCGCTCCGTGCCCAGGTGGCGCAGCGGGCAGTCCACGAGCTTGAGGCCCGCCTCGATGGCGCTCAGACGTATGCCGTCCACCTCCGGGCGCGGGCCGGCACCCTCCACGCGGCCGTCGGCGCCGAACGCCAGATACACGCCGTCCACCTCTCCGATGGCCGCCTGCACGGCCTCGTGGCCGATGAGGTCGGGCAGGTCGCCGCCCACCTCGCTCGAAAGCGACAGCTTGCCGTCCGAGAACGCTCCCGCACCCGAGAACCCCGTGGTGATGCGGCACGGATCGCAGCCGGCGCACGGCCCGCCCGCCTGCTTGGGGCACACGCGATCCTCCACGGCCAGCCCCTTGTCCAGCATGACGATGCTCCCCGCGAATCCGCACTCGACAAGGGCGAGCGCGCAGAAGATGCCGGCAGGACCGGCTCCTACGATGACGACGTCGATATCCTGTGCGCCCATGGCGCGCCTCCTTCGCTTCCCTGCACAGCACCGCGACCGCGCGGCCGCGCCCTTCCCGCATTGTAGCGCACGCCCCGCTCCTGCCGGCGTGCGAGCCGCACGCCGCATCCTTGCCGTAAGCCTCCGCGTCGAAAGACCGGCCCGCCGCCCCGAGCCGGTCCGCCCGCTCCGTGGTCGAGGGCTCGCGGCCCCTGCGCATCCGGGGCCGGCGCACCGTGGAGAATCGTTGCAGGAGCTGTGGGGAAGGCGTGTGAGCGATGTGATGCTTCGACAGGTTTCAACCAGACCCGCCGCCTCGAACGTTGCCGTTTCGTTACCATCTATGCCGGCGGCTGCAAACACCCTCGAAACGAACCCGACACAGCCGTGGAAAGGATGCTGCACCATGGCATCGCGCACCCTTTCGGCAGCGCCCGCATACCTAGCGGCGCTCGCCTTGCTGCTCTTGCTCTCCCTGCCTGCCGGCCGGGCAGAAGCGGCCCCGGCGACAACGGTCGCCCCGTCGGCGGCAGCCCTCGATCGCGCAGGGGCAGACGACGAGAGCCTGCCGTTGGCTCGCACGGCCTCCCCCTCGCCCCTTCCCTCCCCCTTGTCGTTTCTCGCCGCATCGCTCTCGGCAGGCGAGCCCGCCCCACCCGCGGCCGACACGGCGGCATCCCCGGCACCCGACCTGCAGGTGCTCGCCACGGCCCAGGCCGTCTACGAGCAGCAACAGGCCGAGCGGGCGGCGGCCGCGGCCGCGCAGCGCACCGACAAGGTGCTCGCCTACGACCCGGCCCTCATAGCCGCCATTGGGAACCAAAGCGCCGGCGGGCATGCCGTGTGCTGCCCCGGCTACGCCTGCGCCTACGGCGACGCCGTGCTCACCGGGAAGGCCAACGACCACGCCGCCTACGGCTGCGGCTGCTGCACGTGGCCCGGCTGGGGCGGTGGGAACTCGTCGTTCCGCTCCCTCGGCTCCGACGCGGCGCTCCTGCGCGAGGCCTACGACGAGATTGCAGCCGGGCGCCCCACGGTCGCCCACGTGTCCGGCCCGTACGGCGAGCACTGGATCTGCCTTATCGGCTACCGCGACGCGCAAGACCCCGACGCGCTGACGCTGGACAACTTCGTGGCGCTCGATCCCGCGAACGGCCGGGAGATCGTGGCCTCCTACCGCTACGTGCCCTACGGCGACGCTTGCCAGCACGTGAGCGACCTGCGCTAGCAAGCACCCGAAACAAAGGGCGCTCCCGTTTCCTGCTTCGGCGCACGTCGCGTGCGACAGGCGCTCGGCGCTTGCGCCGCCTCCTGCGGCCGACGCCCGTCACGCGGACTCTGCCTTCCGGCGCCGGCTCCCCGGCGCCCGTGCGCCGCCCTCCGCAGCGCCCACCCGCCTCCCCGCCCGTCGCCCACGGACGGTCCAGCCGACGGCGCCGTCCCCGGTCGGTCAGAACAGCGGCAGCGTGGCCTTCGGCAGCAGTGGCATAGTGCGCTCGGTCACGACGTCGCCCGGCCGCAGGACGTCGCAGAGCATCGGCGCGGCCGGATCGTAGCGCGCGAGGCGCCAGGGCGCGCCGTCCCCCGCCCGCGCGGCCCCTGGACCGCGCCGCGCCGCACATCCGCCTACCCGGCCTTCGCCGTTGCCCGCGGCGTCCTTCCCCGGATAGCCGTCCGGGCTCGGCGGCCCCGGCTCGACGCCCGCCCGTTGCGCGCCCGGATTCGCATAGCAGTATACGCAGCCGTTGGCGCACGTATCGTAGGTTCCAATGTCCACGCTCGGCGCGCAGCGGCACGCCCCCGGCGCCGCCGGCGAGCCAGCCCGCGCATCCACCCCGGCCACGCGCGCGACGAGCGCCGCATCAATGCAGCCGGCTCCCGCCAGGCCAGCCCGCGCAAGGGCCGCATCGCCGCAGCCGCCCACCTCCATGCCGTGCACGGCGCCTATCTCGGCCAGCCGCAGTGCGAGCGCCGCCTTCCGCCCCTCGGGCACGCCGAAGAGGCCCAACGCTTGCATGCGGGACGCGATCTTGGGGTACACGTCCAGGAAGCTCAACCGGCACGCGTGCGTGAAACCCTCCAGCTTGCGGGCGAACGTCTCGAAGTAGTGCAGGTGGTGCTCCTCGGTGTAGCGTCCGCCGGGGCCGCCGAGCAAGATGGGGCTGTAGCGCCACACCACACGCTCGGTGCCCAGGACGCGCGCAAGCTCGCGGAACGTCTCCACGAGCTCCGCCTTGCGCGGCAGCCCCGCCTCCACGTCGGCGCCGTAGGCGTTGAGCGTGAACTGCACAAAGTACGGGGCGGGCGCCGCACGCTCCAGGCGGGCAGACTGCGCGAGCAGCGGCTCGGGGTCCTTCGTCCAGAACGCCAGGCAGTCCACCGCCCCTGCGCCGAGCGCCACGCGGCTCACCTGCGTGCGGCTCATAGGGTTGCGCACGAACGCGTACCCCTCCTCCAGACGGTTCAGCATCCAGTCCATAAAGAACCGGGGTATGTCCGTGCGCCGCGATGCGCTGACGATCACGCGCAGCCTCCTCCCGCAAAACAGCGTGCTTTCCGAACATACCATAGAATACGGCAATGGGCAAACATTTGTTCTGACTCCCTGCTTGACCCCGCTTGGCGCACAATCGGCTGATTGGCACAATCTGACGACCTTTACGTGCGGTTGTCCTCGAAGCAGCTGCTCGACGCGCGGGGCATACGGTGCCGTGGACAAAAAGGGGCAGTTGTCGTTATTCTGGATAAAGATAATAAAAACACCGGGCCTGCTACCAGGCGTTTCGCAAACGCCGCATTCACCACCCCTTGATTTCCGTCCAAAATCTATAGACTACCGAGCCTTATTGTCTATTACTTTTTCAGGCATATATTGAATCGCCGCAGGCATGAGCAAGGCGCTTTGCGCATGCGGCACGATCACGATCGTCGACTATGCGTTAAAGGGGAAGTCGGAGCATTTGCCCCCACTAAAGCAGCCGTAGCGTCCCTTCGGACTGACTGCCAGGGCGCGGTCCTCCGACCTACGAGGCGGCCACCCCCCCGCCCGGAAAACAACGGGGACCCCGGCTTGGCGCCGAGGTCCCCGAGAAGAGCGTCTCTTTCCGCAGGAAGATCTAGAACAGTCCCTGGATCATGATGAACAGCGGCGCGAACGTCAGCGACACGATGGTCATCAGATTGATGAGGATGTTCATGGACGGGCCCGAGGTGTCCTTGAACGGGTCGCCCACGGTGTCGCCCACGACGGCGGCCTTGTGGGCCTCGGAGCCCTTGCCGCCGTGATGGCCCTGCTCGATGTACTTCTTCGCGTTGTCCCACGCACCGCCGGCGTTGGACATGAAGATGGCCATGAGCATGCCCGTGGCCACGGCGCCGGCCAAAAAGCCTCCGAGCATGGCCGGGTTGAAGCAGCCGATGGCCACCGGCACGATGATGGCAAGGCAGCCGGGAAGCATCATCTCGCGCAGCGCGGAGGAGGTGGAGATGGCCACGCACTTGTCGTACTCGGGCTCGGCCTCGTAGGTCATGATGCCCTTGATCTCGCGGAACTGGCGGCGCACTTCCTCCACCATGGCGTGGGCCGCGCGCGACACCGCGCCCATGGTGAGGGCCGCGAACATGAACGGCATCATGGCGCCGATGAAGATGCCGGCGACGATGAGCGGGTCGGTGAGCGTCAGCTCGAAGTTCGGGATGGCATGATGCATCGTGGCCTGGTAGGACACGAACAGCGAGATGGCCGACAGGCCCGCGGACGCGATGGCGAAGCCCTTCGCGATGGCGGCCGTCGTGTTGCCCACGGCGTCGAGGGCGTCGGTGCGGTCGCGCACCTCCTCAGGCAGGCCCGCCATCTCGGCGATGCCGCCCGCGTTGTCGGCCACGGGGCCGTAGGCGTCCACGCCGATGGTGATGGCGGTGTTGGACAGCATGCCCGTGGCGGCCAGGCCCACGCCGAACAGGCCCACGGCGATGCCGCCCTCGGCCGACGCGAGCGGGAAGGCCATGTTGCCGAACGTGTAAGCACCGATGATGGCCAGCGCCACCAGCACGATGGGGGCGATGGTGGACAGCATGCCCGTGCCGATGCCCTCGATGATGACCGTTGCCGCGCCCGTGTCGGCCGCGTCGGCGATCTTATGCACCGGCTTGTACTTGTCGGAGCAGAAGTACTCGGTGATCTTGCCGATAGCGAGGCCCGCCACCAGGCCGCAGAGCACCGAACCGAACAGCCACAGCGGCTGCGCGTCGACGGACTGCGTGCTCCATACGTAGAACAGGCAGAAGATCACGACGATCTCGATGCCGGCCGCGACGTAGGTGCCGCGGTTCAAGGCCTTGTGCAGTGCGGCGCCTTCCTTGGCACGCACGGCGAACAGGCCGATGATGGACGTGATGATGCCGCAGCCGGCGATGATGACCGGGGTCACGAGCGCCCACACCAGGTCGCCCGTGGCGAAATAGCCGCCCAGCGCGCCGAAGGTGGCCGCCAGGATGGTGGGGGCCAGGATGGCGCCCGTGTAGCTCTCGAACAGGTCGGCGCCCATGCCCGCGACGTCGCCCACGTTGTCGCCCACGTTGTCGGCGATGGTGGCCGGGTTGCGCGGATCGTCCTCGGGAATGCCCGCTTCGACCTTGCCCACGAGGTCGGCGCCCACGTCGGCCGCCTTCGTGTAGATGCCGCCGCCCACACGGGCGAACAGCGCCACGGCGGAAGCGCCGGTGGCGAAGCCCTCGACCATGCCGATGTTCGTGTGCATGAGGCCGGCCAGCTCGGCGTTGATGTCCACGCCCACGGCCATGCCAAATACCATGGCGATGAGCCACAGCGACAGGCCCAGCAGCGCGAACGACGCCACGCACAGGCCCATGGTCAGGCCGGACTTGAAGCTGATGTTCAACGCCTTGGCCACCGACTCCTCGGCGGCGTGGGCCGTGCGGGTGTTGGCGCGCGTGGCCACGTGCATGCCGACGTAGCCCGCGGCAGCCGACATGACGCCGCCGGTGACGAACGCGAGCGCCGTGATGGGCGACAGCGCCACGGCCATGACGATGGCGACGATCACCATGAAGATGACGAGCAGCTTGTACTCGCTCATGAGGAACGCCTTGGCGCCCTGCTGGATCTTCAGCGAAATGTTGTTCATCTTGTCGGGACCCGGGTCCTGCTTGAGCACCCAGGAACCCAGGTAGCCCGCCATGCAGATGCCAATCAAGGCGCACACGGGGGCCATCCATGCGACTGCAGTAGTCACGTGTCTTCCTCCTTGGTTCGACCATTACTGACGATGCTGCCTTCGCACCGGGCATTGAGGTGGGAAGATAGCAACTGTCTCATTTTAGGGGATTCGGAGATAATGTGAAGGGGAAATCGAGGTTTTCTGGAGATACGTTCCAATCGGCCTGCTCGACGGTTACGGTTCTCCCCTGCGCGGGCCGCTCGCCAGAGCCTGCGGTGCGGCCGGCGGGAAAACCGGTATGATTGAGTATCCCTTCATGCACGCGGACGGGCATCGTGTCGAACGGGCATCGTCTTTCACCAAGGAGAACCTATGACCGAGCGGCAGACCCGCCTTGCCGTCCCGACCGGGCCCTCATCCGCCTCGCGGCCATCCAAAGCGCCTGCGCGCCCGCGCGCCCTGTCGCTCGTCGCCGCCCTGGCCGGCTTCCTGGCCGCCCTCGGCCTGTGCCTTTATGCCGCAGCCGGCCTCGTCGAGGCGCCCTGGCCGCAAACGGCCTTCACGGCCCTGCTGCTGGCCGCCTGCGGCTGCGTGCCGCTTGTGCGCGGGCATGCTCCGGGCATCGACGGCAAAGCGGCGGGCGCGATGCGGCCCCTCGCCGTAGCGCTTGCCGTGCCCGCGGGCTTCTACCTGTTGGAACGGCCTTGGAACAACGCCCTGCTCGCCATGGACCCCTACTATGCGGCGGCGAACCTGTGCGTGCTCGCGTTGCTCCTCGCCGTCGTGTACTTCGCCGGGCAGCGCTCGCGCGCGTCCGTCAGCCTGTTCCTGGCCGCGTGCTTCCTGGCCGGCACGGCGAACCACTTCGTGATCGCGTTCAAGGGGCAGCCCATCGTGCCGGCCGACCTGTTCGCGCTCTCGACGGCCGCATCGGTGGGGTCCGGCTACACGTTCGCGCTCGACGAACGGCTCCTGGAGGCTGCCGCCGTGCTCGCCCTGTGCCTCGCGGCGCTCTCCCTCCTGCCGAGGGCGACGGTCTCGCCGCGGCGGGTCGCGGTGAACGCGGCGTGCGCCGTGGCCGTGGCAGCATGCTTCGGCTGGTGGCTGGGCTCCTACGACCTGGAGGAGGCGTACGCGTGCACGGTGGACGTCTGGGGCGTGAAGGAGTCGTACGCCGAGCAGGGCTCGGCGCTCTGCTTCCTTAAACGCGTGCAGGACCTAAGCCCGGCAGAACCGGACGGCTACGACGCCGACGACGTGGCCGCGCTGATCGGCCGTCTCGGCGGCGCGCCCGAGACAGCCGGCAAAACCGAAGCCCCTACCGTGATAGCCGTCATGAACGAGACCTTCTCGGACCTCTCGCGCTATCCCGGCCTCGCCGGTACCGGCGCCCGTCCCGCGCACTACTACGAGATTGCCGCGGAAGCGCTCGAAGCGGGCGACGCGTACGTGTCGGCGCTCGGCGGCGGCACGTGCAACAGCGAGTTCGAGTTCCTCACCGGCTCGAGCATGGGCCATCTCGGCGGCGGCGTGTACCCCTATGTGCTGTACGACCTCGACGGCGCCGAGAGCCTCGTGTCGTACTTCTCCGGGCTTGGCTACGCGACCCATGCCGTCCACCCGGCCGAAAGCACGAACTGGCGCCGCGACCGCGTGTACGACCAGCTGGGCTTCGACGAGTTCGCCGACCAGTCCGCGTTCGAGGGCGCCGACACGCTGCGCGGGCTCACCACCGACCGCGCGACGTACGACTACGTGCTCGACCTGCTGGAAGCCGACGGGCGCCCGCAGTTCGTCTTCGACGTGACGCTGCAGAACCACGGCGGCTACGATGTGGGCGGCCTGTCCGACGAGCTGGCCGTGAGCGTGCCGCTCGGCGACGGCAGCATGTCGCCGGAGCTCGACGAGTACGCGAGCGTCATCCGCCAGGCCGACCGCGACCTCGCCTACCTCGTGGACAAGCTCAACGCACTCGACCGGCCCGTGGTGCTGTGCTTCTTCGGCGACCACCAGCCCGGCTTCAGCGACTGGCTGTTCGAAGCGACCCACGACGGCGCCGCAGCCGACGACCTGGGGCTCGAAGCCGTGCAGGAGCGCTACACGGTGCCGTACCTCATCTGGGCGAACGACGCCGCCCGCGCACAGGGCGCCCACGGGCCGGACGGCGGCGCGGACGAGCGCACCAGCCTCAACTACCTGGGATCGAGGCTGGTGGAGGCCGCGGGCCTGCCAACAACGGGCTACCAGCGCTTCCTGCTGGCCGTGCGCGAGGCGATTCCCGCCATCAACCTCAACGGCTTCCTGACCGCCGACGGCGCCTGGCACGGCTTCGGCGACGAGGACGGCGGGGATCCCGGCGCGCTGGAGGCCCTGCGCGCCTACGCCACGGTGCAGTACGACAACCTGTTCAACAAGGATTCCGCCTGGGCATCAAGGTAGGCGAACAAAGCAGCACCCCATCCCTTCCTCTTGCTGGCGCTCGCTACAGGTTCTCCCTCACCCACTGGATGTTGCCCTTTACCGTGGCTACGAGCTCGTCCACGTCGTCGAACTTGCGCATGGGGCGCAGCCAGTGCAGGAACTCCACCTTGACCGGCTTCCCGTACAGGTCGCCGGCGAAGTCGAGGAGGTGCACCTCGCAGGTGGCGGTGGCGCGGTCGGCGAACGTGGCGGCCACGCCCACGTTCACGGCGGCCTTGTAGCGCGCGCCGTCCACGTGGGCGTAGGCGGCGTACACGCCGTCGCCGAGCGGGCGCAGCTGATCGGGCACCGCAAGGTTCGCGGTGCGGAAGCCCAGGTCGGCCCCTTCCCCGCGGCCCGGCTCCACCGTGCCCGTCATGAAGTACGGGCGCTCGAGCAGGCGGTTGGCCTCCGCGATGTCGCCCTCGGCCAAGAGCAGGCGGATGCGCGTGGCCGTGACGGGGGCCCCGTCGGCGCTCTTCAGGTCGTGCGCCGCCACGGCGCAGCCGGCGCCGGCCCCCCATGCCTCCAGCTCGCCCACGGTTCCGGCCGCGCGCGCGCCGAACCGGAAGTCGCAGCCCACGTGCAGGTACGCGGGCGCCGTGCCGTCGAACGTGGCCTCGAGGAACGCCTCGGGCGAAAGCGAGGCGAACGCGGGCGTGAAAGGCAGCACGGCCACGGCGTCCACGCCCGTGGAGGCGAGCATGGCCAGGCGCTCCCCGTTCGTCATGAGCTTCTTCAGGCGGTCGGGGTGGAACGCCTCGTCGGGATCGATGTCGAACGTGAGCGCAACGCTCTTGCCGCCCGACCTCCCAGCTGTCTCGCACGCCTGCGCCAGCAGGTACCGGTGCCCGGCATGCACGCCGTCGAACACGCCGAACGCGCAGGACGTGCCCGCGAAGAACGCATGGTCGAAACCCTCTTCCACCTCATAGATCTCTGCCACGAGAAACCCCCGTCTGGAACACGCACCGCGCGCGGTAGGCGGCGCGGCCCTCGTCGTAAGCGTACAGCGCCACGAGCTTGTTCTCGGCGATCACGGCCACCACCTCGCCGTCGTGCGGCGCCTCGCAGCTCTCGCGCACACCTGCCGTGCAGGCGCAGAACTCCGCGTCCAGCGCGCCGCGCCGACGCTCGAACAGTCCGGTCGACCCCGGCAACGCGTTGCCGTTGCGCACGCCGGCGGCCAGCGGGCCGTCGGCGTAGAGGAAGCGCGTGCCCAGCAGGCGCACTGGATCGAGCGCGGCACGGTCGCCGAGCTCGGCCAGCGTCTCCAACGTGACGCACTCCTCCAGGCGCAGCAGGCCCAGCTGCGTGCGCTCGAGCGCCGCCACATGCGCCGGGCAGCCCAGGGCCGCGCCGGTGTCGCGGGCGAGCGCGCGGATGTAGGTGCCCTTCGACACGTGGAACTCCACGTCCCAAGACGGCAGCTCGCAGCCGTCCTCTGCTTCGTGCACCGCCACGAGGTGCGCGTCGTGCACCACGATGTCGCGCGGCGCCAGGTCGATGATGGTGCCCTGGCGGGCGGCGTCGCATGCTTTGCGCCCGTTCACCTTGATAGCCGAGTAGGCAGGAGGCAGCTGTTTGCGGGCGCCCGTCAGGCCCTTTGCGAACGAGGCGGCGAACGCCGGGTCCAGCACGCGAGCGGGCACGTCGCCCGTGCGGACGACCTCGCCCTCGGCATCGTCGGTGGTGGTTGCCGCGCCGAACGCGATGCGCACGCGATAGTGCTTGTCATGGCCCACGAGGTAGGCGTCCAGGCGCGTGGCTGGCCCCACGCAGAGGGGGAGCACGCCCGTCGCCATGGGGTCGAGCGTTCCCGTATGCCCCACGCGGCGCTCGCCGAAGATGCGACGGCACCGGTTGACCACGTCGTGCGAGCTCATGCCCGCCGGCTTGTTCACTCCCACGACCAGGGAAAGCCCCGAATCTCCCCGTTTCACGCCCCGCGCTCCCCCTCTGCATCGTCCGGCGTGCCCGCGAGCGCCTCGTCGAGCAGCGCGCTTATGCGCCCCACGGCAGCCTCCATGGGGCCGGACACGGTGAAGCCGGCCGCGGCCCGGTGCCCGCCGCCTCCCAGCGTGCGCGCGAGCGCCGCCACGTCGGTGCCGTCCTTCGCGCGGAAGCTGCCGCGCACCGAGTCGCCCTGGTCGCGCAGCATGCACGCCACGCGCACGCCGCGCAGGGATCGCAGCGCGTCGATGAGGGGCTCGGCATCGGCCTTCACGGCGCCCGTGGCCTCGAAGTCGTCGCGCATGACCCAGCTCAGCGCCCAACCCCCGTCGGCGCCGAAGCGCATGCGCTCGACGGCCAGCGCCTCGAGCTCCACGGAGGGGAGCGAGCGGCTCTGGAATATCTCGCGCGCCACGCCCGCCGCGTCGGCGCCTGCGGCGACCATGGCCGAGGCCGCCGCAAGGGCGGCCGCGTCGGTGTTCTGGTACTGGAAGCGCCCCGTATCGGTGACGAGGCCCGTGTAGCAGCACGCGGCAAGCTCGGCCCCGCGCTCGGCGCCCATGAGGCCGGCGAGCTCCCACACGAGCATCGTCGTGGACGCGGAGGCGGGGTCGACGTAGGCGAGGTCGGTCATGCGCTCGTCGTAGGCGTGGTGGTCTATGGTGGCCGAGAAGGCGCACGCGTCCAGCAGGTGCGCCGCCGCGGAGTTCATGCGGTCGCGCATGGGCACGTCCACCGCCACGAACGTGGCGGCGGGGCCGTCGTAGAGCGCCGCGGGCACGAGCCCGTCGGCGCCCGGCAGGAACGCCAGGCGCGCGTCGATGGGCTCGTCCTTGGCCAGCAGGCACACGGCCCGCTTCCCGAGCGAGCGCAGCGCGTGCATGAGCGCGAGCTGCGAGCCGATGCAGTCGCCGTCGGGGCTCACGTGGCCGCAGATGACGAAGTCGTCGCGCTCGCCGAGCGCGACGGCCAGCCCGGGCAGCGTCGTGTTCGTCTGGGGCGTGACGCTCATGCGCCCTCCCCGTCATGGGAGCGGTCCTCGGCCTGCTCCTCCGCGCGCTCGGCGGCGAACGCGTCGGCATCGGCCGGCACGTCGCTGTCCGTGGGAGCGGCCACGGCGCTGCGGTGCGCGTCGGCCGCGAGCGCGCTCGCAATGCGCTCGGCCTGGTCGACGCTCGTGTCCAGCAGGAAGCGCAGCTCGGGCGCCACGCGCCACGAGAGCTTCCGCGCCATGAGCGAGCGGATGCGCCCCGCCGCCTTCTGGAAGGCGGCCGCTACGTCGTCGTAGCGCTCGGGCTCGGTGGTGTAGAACACGTTGCACACGCTGCGGTCGTAGCTCACCTCGCAGCCCGTGATGGTCACGAGCTCGAGGCGCGGATCGGATATCTCGAACAGGAGGATGCTCGCGATGACCTCGCGCGCCTGCTCGTTGACCTTGCGGTTCGAAGATCCTTGCTTCATGGTGCCGCCTCCTAAACAGTCGGGGGTTGCGCGAAAAACGCGCCCGTCGCGTCCAGTGTATCGCGGGACGGCCGACGGGCGCTTCGATGCTCGTATCGGTTACGAACGGTTACTCCGTTCGCTCGACTTCCTTCACCTGGTAGCCCTCGATGGTGTCGCCGATCTTGAGGTCCTGGTAGCCGTGGATGCCGATGCCGCACTCGTAGCCCTGCTTCACGGTCTTCACGTCGTCCTTGAAGCGGCGCAGCGACTCCATGACGCCCTCGAAGATCACGGTGCCGTCGCGCACGATGCGCACCTTGTCGTCGCGGTTGATCTCGCCCTCGGTGATGTAGCAGCCGGCGATGGTGCCCACCTTCGGCACCTTGAACGTCTCGCGGACCTCGGCGACGCCGGTGTCCTCCTCCACGATATCGGGCGAGAGCAGGCCCACGCGCGCGGCGTTGATCTCCTCGATGGCCTGGTAGATGACGCGGTACAGGCGGATGTCCACCTTCTCCTTCTCGGCCTGCACCTTCGACTTGCCCGTGGGGCGCACGTTGAAGCCGATGATGATGGCGTCGGAGGCGGAGGCCAGCGTGACGTCGGTCTCGGTGATGCCGCCCACAGCCGAGTGCACGATGTTGATGCGCACCTCGGACTGGTCCATCTTCTCGAACGCGTCGCGCAGCGCCTCGATGGAGCCCTGCACGTCGGCCTTCACGATGAGGTTCAGGTCGGTCTGCTTGCCCTCCTCGATGCGGCTGAACAGGTCGTCCAGGCTCACATGCGACTTCGTCTCCTGCTCGGCCAGGCGGGCGCGCAGCGCGCGCTCCTCGGCCAGCTTGCGGGCGTCGCGCTCGTCGTCGAACACGCGGAACTCGTCGCCGGCCACCGGCACGCTGTTCAGGCCCAGGATCTCCACCGGGTCGGCGGGGTAGGCCTCGTCCACGTGCTTGCCGCGCGGGTCCACCAGCGCGCGCACGCGGCCGTAGGACGTGCCGGCCACCACGATGTCGCCGGGATGCAGCGTGCCGCGCTGCACGAGCACGGTGGCCACCGGCCCGCGGCCCTTGTCCAGGTTCGCCTCGATGACGAAGCCGGAGGCCTCGGCATCGGGGTTCGCCTTGAGCTCGAGCACGTCGGCCTGGAGGATGATCGTCTCCAGCACGTCGTCGATGTGCAGGCGCTGCTTGGCCGACACCTCCACGAACATGTTCGTGCCGCCCCACTCCTCGGGGATGACGCCGTACTCCACGAGCTCCTGGCGCACGCGGTCGGGGTTCGCGCCCGGCTTGTCGATCTTGTTGACGGCCACCACGATGGGCACCTCGGCCGCCTTCGCGTGGTTGATGGCCTCGACGGTCTGCGGCATGACGCCGTCGTCGGCGGCCACCACGAGCACGATGACGTCGGTGACCTGGGCGCCGCGGGCGCGCATGGCCGTGAACGCCTCGTGGCCCGGCGTGTCGATGAACGTGATCTGCTTGCCGTCGATCTCCACGACCGACGCGCCGATGTGCTGGGTGATGCCGCCGGCCTCGCCCGCGGCAACGCCCGTGTCGCGTATGGCGTCCAGGAGCGACGTCTTGCCGTGGTCGACGTGGCCCATGACGGTGACGACGGGCGGGCGGGGCTTGAGGTCCTCGTCCTTGTCGTGGTAGACGACGGCGTATTCCTCCTCGGGCGACACGACGCGCACCTTGCGCCCCATGTCGTCGGCGATGAGCTCCACCAAATCGTCGCCCATGGACTGCGTGAGCGTGAGCACCTGGCCCAGCATGAACAGGCGCTTGATAACGTCGTTGGGCTGCACGCCGAGGATCTCGGCGAACTTCGCCACCGTGGCGCCCTGCGGGATCTCCACCACGGAGTCGTCCAGCACGAGCGTGGGGTCGAGGCCCTTCTCGATGGCCTCCATCTCCAGGCGCTCGCGGTTCTCGGCCTCGCGCTTCTCCTTGCGCTTCTTGCGGCGGCCCTCCCCCTCGTGCGTGGAGGCGGCGGCCACGGCGGCACGGGCCTCGGCCAGCACCTTGTCGCGCTGCAGCTTCTCGGCCTGCACGGCCATCTGGGCGTAGCGGTCCTCGCCCGTCGCCGGCTGCTGCTGGACCTCGAGCTCGGGCACGATCTGCTCGAACGAGCCGCCGCGCTTGCCCTTCTTCGGTCCGCGCTCGGGCTTACCGCCCTTGCGCGCGGCGTCCTTGGCGCCGGCGCCGGCCGACGCAGCCTGCTTCTTCTGGGCCTCGATGCGCTGCTTCTCGGCCTCGATCTGCGAGAGGAGCGAATCGAACCCGGAGGCCTTCTTCGCGCCGATCACGGGAGCGGGCTTCGGCGCGGAGGACGCGGAGCCCTTCTGCTTCTTGCTGTTGCGCTGGCGCAGCGCTTCCTCCACGGCCTGCTTCTTCGCCACCTCGGCCATGGCCTTGGCCTGGCGGGCGCGGGCACGGGCCTCGGCAGCCTCGCGGGCAACGCGCTCCTTCTCGCTCTCGATCTGGCTCGCCAGGCTCTCGAACGGCGACGAGGCCGGCGCCTTGGCCGGCTTGTGCTCCTCCGGGGAGCCCTCCCCGCCGTGCGCGGCGCCCTCGGCCTCGGCGGCCTCGCGACGGGCGCGCTCGGCCTCGCGGGCGGCACGCTCCTGCTCCACGGCCTCGCGGCGGGCACGCTCCTCCTCGGCCTTGCGGGCCTCGGCCTCGGCGCGCTCGCGGGCGAGCTCGGCGGCCTCCTCGGCCTCCAGCTGGCCCACGCGCTGCTTGATCTCGGGCTCAAGGTTCTTCCTGATCTTGGCCACGTAGGCGTCGGCGAGCATGCTCGCGTGGCTCTTCGCGGGTATCTTCATCTCGTTCAACTTGTCGAGCAGCTCCTTGCTCGTCATGTCGAATTCCTTCGCCAACTCATGTACGCGCATGCTGGCCATATACCAACTCCTCTTCCCTTACGCTCCGCGCAGCGCCGAAGACACCTCGGCTGCGATTCGTTCCAACTCATCGTGATCGAGCTTCGTCTTCAGCGCCCGTTCAAGCTTTCTGGTCTTGCATGCGGCGGCGAAGCACGCCTCGGAGCATACATACGCCCCCCGCCCCGGCGCGCGGCCGGTGCCGTCGAACGCCACGGAGCCCGACGGCGTGCGCACCACGCGGTAGAGCTCGGCCTTGCCGGCCTGCTTTCCGCACGCGATGCAGCTGCGCTGCCGTTTCTTCGTCTCCGTTGCCATCCGTCGCCTCGCTCGTTTCCCTTGGCCGCTATTCCCCGTCGAGGTCCGCGTGCACGCCGCAGTAGCGGCTGCCCGGCCGGGCATGGTTGCGGCAGCGTGCCCCGTCCTCGCTCACGTAGGCGCACAGGCCGGCCTCATCGTCGGCCTCCACGTCCTCGTCGATGAGCATGTTGTCGCCCGCGGCCAGCGGCTCGCCGGCGAACGACGCGCTCTTGATGTCGATGTGCCAGCCCGTGAGGCGCGCGGCGAGGCGGGCGTTCTGGCCCTCCTTGCCGATGGCCAGCGACAGCTGGTCGTCGGGCACCACGACGGTGGCGTAGTGATTATCCTCGTCGATGATGACATTCGTCACCTTCGCGGGCGAGAGCGCGTTTGCCACGTAGGACGCGGGGTCCTCGTGCCACTGGATGACGTCCACGCGCTCGTTGCGCAGCTCCTCCACCACCATGCGCACGCGGCTGCCCTTCGGGCCGACGCAGGCGCCCACCGGGTCGAGGTTCGCCTCGCGTGAGGCCACCGCGATCTTGGAGCGCGCGCCCGGCTCGCGGGCGATGGACTTGATCTCCACCATGCCGTCGTAGATCTCCGGCACCTCGATCTCGAAGAGGCGGCGGATGAGGTCCGGGTGCGTGCGCGACACGACGATGGCCGGGCGGGCCTGCTCGCCGCGCATCTTCGGCGCGTCGGAGTTCGGGTCGCGCACGTCGATGATGAGCACCTTCAGGCGCTGGTTGTGGCGGTAGTGCTCGTTGGACGGGCGCTCGTTGCGCTCGCCCGGGTTGCGCTTCTGGTCGTAGTGCGGCAGCTCCGCCTCCACGCCGTCGCGGATCTTGATGATGGTGAAGTCCGGCGTGCCCTGCAGCACCGTGCCCGTGACCAGGTCGCCCACGCGTCCCGAGAACTCCTCGTAGATGGACTGGCGGCCCGCCTCGCGCACGATGGACGCGATGACGCCCTTCGCGTTCTGCGCCGCGATGCGGCTCACGTCGGCCGGCGTCACGTCGCGCTCCTCGAACTCGCTGTACTCGCCGGTCTCCTCGTCGGGCTCGCCCACCGGCACCAGCTCGTAGACGTAGATATGCCCCGTCTGGCGGTCGATGGTCACGCGCGCGTCCCATTCGAGGTCCAGGATGCGCTCATAGCTCTTGGCCAGCGACAATTCCAACCGCTCGATGAGGTAGAACTCGTCGATCTTGCGTTCGTGGGCCAAGGCCTGCAAGGCCTCGATCAGTTCTGAAGTTGCCACGTCTGAAGTCCTTTCCTATGAGCTGAAGTCGACAGCGCCCTTGAGGTGGGCGCGCTTGATGTCGGATACGGGAATGCGGAAGGCGATGCCGTCCACGTTGAGCTCCACCGCGCCGTCCGCGACGCCCGCGATAGTGCCGGTGAAGGCGCTGCGCCCGTCGAGGGGGGCGGCCGTCTTCACCACGGCCGTCTCGCCGGCGAACCGCGCGAAATGCTCCGGCGTGCGCAGCGGGCGGTCGATGCCGGGAGACGAGACCTCCAGCGTGTAGGCGCCGGGGAACGGGTCGAGCTCGTCCATGAGGTCGTTGATCCACCCTTGGGCGGCCGAGAGCTCGTCGAAGCTCACGCCGCCTTCCACATCGATGTACACCCTGATGGTAGGCGCTTTCTTCGCGCCCACCACCTCCACGGTGACAATCTCCACGCCCTCCTCGGCCGCGCGGGGGGCCAGCGCGTCGAGCAGCTGCTGTTCCTTCTTGCCGAGCACGTCCGCCTCCTCTCTCGCCCGGCGCGCCTTCTCCTGCGCGCCGCCGTGCCGTCCTGCCGGACCGGGCGCCCTCCCGCCTCGCGGCGTGGGGCGAACCGGCCCTCTACAAACAAAGAAAGCGGGAACAGGCCCACTTTCTCATGCTTCGAAAGTATGGTGCGCACGTACCTCTCACCCGCCTCGTGCGCGTTTGCTTGGTAGGTTATACCATATTCTGCGACGGTTGCCTAGTGACGCGATCAGGGCTCTCGCAATCTCACCACATTTCGCCGCGGACGGTGGCGGCGCCGGGTTCGGCGGAAACGGGCCCGCCGTCGGCGGAGCCGCCCCCAGAAGCGCTGCCGCCCGGACCGGCGGGCACGCCCCCGCCGACACCGCCGGCATCGAGCGCGAGGCCGATGCGCACGACGGCGCGGCCGTCGGCGGCCTCCGCGAAGAGCTCGCCGCGGTGGCGCCGGGCGATCTCGCGCATGGCGGGCAGCCCCAGGCCGTGCTCGCGCGGGTTCTCCTTGCTCGTGGCCAGAAACGACGCGCCGGGCGCGGCCGAGTTCTCGCAGCGCAGGGCCAGCACGTTGCCGCTCGTGCGCATGGAGAGCGCGAGGTACGGCTCGTCCTCGCCCGCCGCGCGGGCGCGCTCGCACGCCTCCACGGCGTTGGACAGCAGGTTCGACAGCAGCACGGACAGCTCCGTGGCGCCCAGGCCCAGGCGCTCGGGCACGCGCACGTCGCACTCCACGCGCACGCCCGCGGCCTGCGCCGGCGCGAGGTAGGCGGCCAGCACCGCGTTCGCCACGACGTTGCCCGTGTAGCGCAGGGGCGGCGCGGCGTCCTGCTGCCCTGCGAGCTCGTCCAGGTAGGCGCGGCAGTCCTCCCACGCCCCCTCGTCGGCCATCCTCCGCAGGGCGGCCACGTGGTGGCGCAGGTCGTGGCGCGCCGTGCGCGCCTCCCGCTCGCCGTGCCTTAGGTGCACGAGGCCCGCCTCGGCGGCGTGCACCTGCACCTCCAGGTCGCGTACCTGCTCCTGCGCAGCCCGCAGGCGCCGCACGCGCACCGCGAGCATCCAGGCGAACACGCCCACCAGCATGAGCCCCGCGTACTCGTGCTGCCACAGGCCGTAAAGCGGCTCGTAGGCGTTGTCGTCCAGGAGGTTCGCCGCGAGGGCGGCACCCAGCACCGCGCAGCCGTACAGCACGAACCGCGCCTCGGCGCTGCGGTTGCGCAGGCCCACGACGACGCAGCCCGCGAACAGCCCCCAGCACGCGATGCGCACCGCGCTCTGGAACGCGGCGTACGCCCCGATGGAGGCGGGAAGCGCGGGCAGGGCCGCCGCCCAGGCAAACGTGACGGCCGGCAGCAGCCACAGCGCCCGGGCCCCCCACCGCGCGGCCGGGTGCCCCGCCTGCGTCCACGGCAGGCCCGCAGCGCGGGCGGCCAGCGCCACGGCCGCCACGAGCACGCACGCCCACGCCGCGTCCTCCAGGGCGTACCACCAGGCGTTCGCGATGCCCGCGCGCCACGCCAACCCGTGCGCGCCGGCCACCGCGAACGCCAGGCACAGCACGGCGAAGTCGCGCAGGAGCGCATCGCCGCCGCCCCGGCGGCGCACCGCGAAGGAGAGCAGCGCCGCCGCAAGGGGGCCCAGCACGAGCACGTAGGTGCCGAGCGCGCTCGCGAAGTCCAGCCGCCCCATGGCCTGCGCCGTGCCGAGCACGGGCGGGTAGTACAGCCCGCTGTAGTAATGCTCCCGGTTCTCCACCTCCAGCTTGAGGCGCGTGCCGTCGCGTACCACGACGCCCACCTCCGCACCGTCGCCGCCCGCCGCTGCTACGGCGCCGTCCACGTACAGGGTGAAGTCTCCGTACACCTCGGGCACCAGCAGCACGAGCGCACGCTCAGGAGCGTTGCCCACGTAGCGCAGCTCGAGCTCGTAGACAGCGGTTCCGAAGGCCGAGGCGCCGCCCGGCACGTAGGAGAAGTTTGAGTACTGGCCGATGAACGTCTCGATTTGCGACGCGCCGTCGACGGAGAGCAGCCAGCCGTCCACGAGGGGCACGGGGCGCCCGAGGTCGGCATCCGCCAGCTCGAGGACGCCGCCCGCCCCATAGGGCGGTGGGGAAAGGTATTTGTTATCATGGTAGTACGCCAGCGCGAGCAGGCATCCCGCCAGCAGGAAGATCGCTGCCGCGCCAACGGCCGCGCGCACGGCCGAGCGAACCGACATCAACGACCCCCTCCCGACGACAAGGACACCCCGTGCGGCATCTTACCAGAAAATGCCTCCGCCCCGCCGCCCGCGCCGCGGCGGCCCTGGGCTTGGCGGCCGCGCTGGCCGCAAACGGCGGGACGGCGGCTTGGGCGGATGCCGAGGCGGGAGGAGCGCTCGGCGGCTCGCTGGGCGGTGGCATGGCGGGCGGCGTCGGGGGCATCGCCCCCGGCAGCGAGGGCGGCGGAGGCTCCCTCGGCAGCGGGACCGGCGGCCCCGGAAGCGGCATCGGCCACGTGGACCAGCCGTTCGGCCAGGTCATCCGCATCATCCCCGATGTCGGCATGAGCGCGCTGCTGTACCTGCCGCCATTGCCGGTCGATCCGTACTGCCGCGACGAGGATACCGGGCACCCCGGCCTGCAAGCGCTCTACGTCGATCGCGCGTATGCAGACGAACCGGACAACTGGGAGCGCTGGGGCACGTTCGAATGGGATGAGGATTGGCAGGAATACGCATCAGGCGCGGACAGCATCTCCCCCGTCTTCGACGACAACTACCAAGACCCGACCATTCTGTACTGCACCGTCAGCTATTCGTCGAAAGCCGTCGACTACCGCGACTTCTACCTGCGCGCAACCGCGGTGACACGCGAGGACGGCGTGCTGACGACCACGGAGTTCGTGCCCGCGCTCATCGCCTACGAGGGCGGATGGCGCCCCGACCCCGATGACGAGCCTCCGAACATCGTGAACCCGCCGGAAGCAGGCGCCGGCGACAGCGGCGGCAACCGGGGCGGCGCGGTGCAGGGAGAGAGCGAGCGCGTGGATCCCGGGAGCACGCCGAAGAGCCTGCTGCCGAACATGGAGAGGGCGCAAGCCGCCTCGGGTTCCGAGGCGAACGGAGAAGGGGCGGGAAGCGACGCCGAGAAGCACGAGGCCGCGGAAAGCGAAGGCAGGGAGGAACGCACCGAAGCAAGCTCGGCAGGCGGCAACGGCGCGCAAACCGGCGGGTACCGGAGCGCGCCAGACGACGGCGCTCCCCCGCATGGCAACGACCAGATTCCCGGCTTCGCCTGGGCCCTTGGGATCACGGTCGGCACCGTGGGCATCGCAGGGGGCGCCCTCGCCGTGCTGCGCGCGAAGGGCAGCTTGGCCAAGAAGCGCCCGTAGGCGAAAAAGGGCGCCAGCGGCGCCGTCAGCGGTGCTTGCCGAGCCGCACAAGGCCGAGAGCTACTACGGCAGCGGCGGCAAGTGCGACAGTCCCTAATGCGGCGGGCGAGGAGGCGAGGTCATCACCCGTGGTCACGAGCGACCGATCCGTACCGGTGGGCGCGCCGGGACTCGTGTTGGCCGAGCCGGTGCCGGAGCCCATGCCCCCGTTTCCGCTTCCCGTTCCGGCGCCTTCACCGGAACCCGGATTGTCGCCTGAGCCGGGCTCGTTGCCCTCGCCTTCGCCCGCAGGAGGTTCGGGCGGGTTCGGGGTCGTGCTTTCAGCCCCGAGCTCCACCGGTACCGATCCCTGCGAGTACACGGCAGGATCGGACGTATCGTGTGCAGCGTTCACCACGCTCAAGGAACCCACGCCGATCTCGACCGTCGTGCCTTCCTCCCCCGTCAGGTGCGCACTGCCGAGTGCTAAGGTGTCGTTCGCGAACAGGTTCGCGTCGCCGGCCAAATACAAGCTCAAGACGCCTTCGCTGTCTTCATGCCGATAGCGCGCCTCCTTGACCGCCACGCCGTCCAACGACCCGTCGAACGCGAAGCCGGCCTCCACCCCATCGAGATCGGCGCCCTTCACCGTCAGCGTCAGTCGGAGGGTGCGCACGTTGTCGCGCGCGCCCTCGGGCAGCTTGAGGGACACGGCCACGTCGTCCGAGCCGTCCACCTTTTGGAGCACCGCCTCGGGATCCACCGCCGCCCACGCGGCACCCGGCACCAGCGCGAGGCAGAGCGCGCACGCCACGAGGGCGCCTGCCACACATTTCTTCAACGTTTTAGTCATATCGTCAACCGTTCCTCTCGCGGGTGCGGGCTAGTCGTTCGCTGCGGCAGAGGCGCCATGCAGCTCTATTTCGGGCAGATACTCGGGCAGGCTCGCGAACAGCGAGTCGCTCGTCAGGCGCTGGCCCTCGTTTGTGAGCGCGTTGTCTACGCGGTAGAGCTCGGCGCGCACTTGGGTAGGTAGCTGTATCTCCTTGAGCATCGTGGGCTCGATCCAGTACACCCACCGGCCCTCGGACGTCTCGCCCAGCAACGCATCGCCGGGGTTGGGCGCGAGGATGATCTGGTTCGCCACCACGTTGCCGTTCTCATCGACGCCGCCCACCACGTTGCCCTGGGCGTCGTAGAGCATCACCACGTTGTAGGCTGGATTTCCCTTGTAGTCGCCCACGAACACCACCGACCCCTTGGGGATGGAGCGCGCGGCCTGGCCCTCCATGGCAGGCTGGTACACGAAGTCGCTCTTGAGGATGCCGATGGCTTCGCCTTCGCCGGCCGCGAGGAAGTCCACGTTGTCGCCGGACGGCCCGAACACGTCGATCTCGCCCACCGCAAGCGTCTTGCCCGCCTGGCCCACGCCCGTGATGCGCAGGTAACGTGCGTCATAGGTGCAGATCCACGGATCGTCGCCGTTGTCGAAGTAGAGCGTTGCCGTGCCATCGTCCCCCAGCTGCAGCCGGCCTTCCTTAATGGCCGTGTAGGCCTCCCCGTCCAAGCTCGTCTCGATGCGGTAAGCTCCCAGGGCGGCGGCCGCATCCGCACCTTCAAGCGTGTAGCGCACCGACGTCACCTGGGTCGATTTGCCCATGTCGATAGTCAAGGAGGGATCCTCCTTTGTGGAAACGCCCGTGAACACGGTTTCGACTTTGCCGTCCACGGCAAGTGCCGAAGCCAGCTGGGGCTCGGGGGCGTCGGGGTCGTCGTCGGTAGACGGCGGCACCACGTCTTGCTGCGAGACCATGTTCGTGGAAACCGTCCAACCGGTCTTGTCCTGCAGGCCGTTTCCGGAAAGTTTCACCGAGTCGAGCGTCTTCGCTGCCGAGCGGTTCAGGAACTTGTCCACCGCCGTCACCTCATAGGCTACGGTGCGATTGCCGAGCGACGAGGCGTTGTCGGTGTACGTGGCTTCCGTGGAGAAGCCCACCACCTGGCGCTGCTGCTTGCCGTTCGCGTAGGTGATGCGGGCAATTTCGTAGCCGAGCACAGAGTCGCCCGCAGAGGCGTCCGCGCCCAGCGTCAGCACAACCTCGCTGCCGTTCGCAACAGCCGAAGCCTCGACCACGTCCTTTTCAGCCACGGCGCCCGTGTCCTCATGGGTGCGCGCATAGCCGCGGGCATCGTCGTTAACATAGTAAACCGTGCGCTCTTCGGCCGGGAACTGCCCCATATAGGCGGCCGTGGTCGCGTCGGGCACCATGCCCCAGCGGGTGAAGAACTCCGTGAGGTCGCGCTCGGCCGCTGCGCTCGCCAGCCGCATGATGTTCTGGCTCTCGCCGCCGTCGAGCACGAGCTTCTTGCCCCCGGGCGCGGGCGCCGTGTCCGTGCGGCGTGCGTAGCTGTCCACGCGGGCAAAGAAGTTGTTCTCAAACGCTTCCTGATAGGTGTCGAACAGCTGGTAGACTTCGCCCTTGTCGTAGGCCAGCGCAAGCTGCCAGTACATGGCCAGCTGGGTGAACACGCTACCCGAGCGGCCCTGGTCACCCGAGGTCACGCGCTCGTACACGTCCGAATACTTGAAGCGTGTGACGCCGTAGGGAGCACCCTCCGAGCCGTACGTTTCAATCGTGCGCGTCAACTGCGCGAAGTAGTTGTTCGTCACTTCGGCGTAGGCGTACTGGGACTGGTTGATGTTGTGGCCGATCTCGTGCGCGATGCCCCAACCGAACAGGTTGCCGGACACCAGCGCGCCGCCCTCGTCCACCACCACGGGTTTGCCCTTCGCAAGCCCAGGTACCGAGCCCCACTCGATGCCGATATGGTTGCCCGCCGCGTACATGAAGGCACCCGCGCCCATGCGCGTATAGCGGATGTTCAAGTGCTGCGACGGCAACGAGTTCGCCGTTATCACCGCAGCGGACGTACCCTCGGCGAACGAGCTTGCGAGGCCCTTGCGCTGATAGAACAGCTCCATCATCTGATCCATCGCGTCGAGCGAGGCGAGCAGCCTCTGCGCGCGCTCGACCGTGGAGCCCTCGCCGGACCCGGCGAGGATCTGCTGGGCCGGCACCGAGTACATCATTTGGTCGAGCAGGATATCGGTAGCGTTCATCACGCAATTCTGCGCATCATAGGCGTACTTCACCGCGCTATTTTCGCTGTCACGGTGCTTCGCGTTGTGCTGTGCCTCAAGCGCAGGCACGGACGCCTCCAGTGCTTCGACGTAAGCCGTCGTGCGTGCCAGGCGCTCGGCCGCATCCGTTACTTGGTAGAGATCGAGCGCAGGTGCTGCGGTCGCACCGCTCACGCGCACGCCCCACTGCTCGGTATCTGACGCGCCAGTATACTCGACGTAGAGCTGGCCGCCCTTCTCGAAGTCGAGCGTGGAAAGCTGCGGAACGGTGATCTCGTTGCGGCCCGCCTTGAGCGTAGTCAGCACCTTCGTGGCGCCGCCCTCGGCATGTTGCTGCGACAGCACGAGGCGCAGCGGGGCGCTGCTTCCCGTGGCCTTGCCGGCAGCGCCGGCGTACACGACGATCTCGTCACCCGCCGCGACCACCGCGCCAAGCGGCTGCCAGGCGTTGAGGCCGCCTATCCCTAAATTGCGCGAGCTATCACGCGCCGCGGAGATGCCGTTGTGCACGCGCACCGTACCCTCGAGGCCTTCGGTAGCCAGCAGCTTGCGAGCGGCGTCAAGTTCAGTCTGGAGCGCCGTGCGGTACGGGTGGAACTCGCCGCTGGCCGCATCCGGTGTGTCGAGGCGCTGCTGAAGGGCGTCGACGGTCGCAGTCGTCACGTCAGATTTGAGCTCGAGGTGCAGGTCATCGGCATAGAGCGCCATGATGTCGGCCTCAAGGCTGTCGTAGGCATGGAAGCGCATCTCGGCGATGACCACGTTCGGCGCCCACCAGGCGCGGCCGGTGGCCACCCTCACCTTCGCGGTAGTGACCGGCTCGGCCAGCTTCGCCAGCGCGTACTTGCGGCCGTTCGCGCCCGCGCGCATCTGCACGGTGGCATCCGCCGCCTTCCATACGTTGGTCTCATCGAGGTAGTTCACCACCACCTTGCCGAACGGCACGCCGTCCTGCACCTCGGCAAACGAGATCATGCCGAGCGTCTGCGGCTCGTCGAACGTCACGGTGACGCCCTTGTTGGAGCCGGGATAGTAGCCGCCTTCGTCCCAGTCGTTCACCTGGAGATACGACGCGTAGTTGTCGTCGAACAGCCCGAGCGCGCTCTTCGCGACGCCCGAGGTGGCATCGAGCGGGCTCTCTACCATGGAGCCGCGGCCGTAGGTGGCCGATACGATGTGGTCCAGATAGCGCCCGTCGGCGTCTTTCGTGTTCACCAAGCGGTACGCGGGAAGCTGTGCCGGGTTGACGTTCGCCGTGCGGGCCACCGCTGCGAGCGAGGGGCCGCTTTCGCCTATCTCGTTCACGCCAGTCACGTACACCTGGTACTCGACGTCGTCCTTCAAGCCTGTCACCTGGTACGATGACGACGTGATGTTCCCGATCTTTGTATAGGGGCCGTTGCCGTCGGTCTTCTCGCGGTAGAACAGGTTATAGGAATCGGTGTCCTCCATGTTCTTCCAGCTGGCGGAAAGGCCACGGTACATGCCCGTGAGCTTGAGGCCCTCGGGGGCGTCGGGCTTGCTGGAAGTGATCGGGGTAACCGTGATCTCGTCCGTCCACGGGCTGCGCCACTCGCCGTTGGTGGAGCGCGCTTTCACGTGGAATTCTATGCCGTTTTTGACCTTGCCGCCATTGAAGGAGGTGATGGTGAGCGAGGTGGACGTGGTGCGCTTGACTTCGGTGACGTCGGCGCCGTCCTTGCCGGGAGCGGTAAGGGAGAGCTCGTAGCCCACCACGTTGGTGGCGGCGCTCCACGAGACGGTGAATTTCTTGCTGCCGGGTTCCGCTTGCAAGTTCGTGGGAGCGCTCAAGTCGGGCTCGGGGATGCGCTCTTCCATGTTGTTCAGGAACTCGACCTTGGAAATCTCGGCGAGGTTGCTGCTGCCGGAGGTTTTCGTGATGGTGAGTGTGACTTTCTTCACGGCGATCTGGCCGCTAAAGTTGATGACGATGGTGCCGTTCACGATTTCCGCCGTAGCCTTGGACGCAGCGCGCGAACGATAGAAGCGCACAGGCACCGCCGACGAGGATATCTCCGCCGAATCCGTGTACTCTACGCCATCATCGCCGATATAGGTGAATTCGACGAACCCGCCTTCGATGGTGTTGTCGCTTGGCGCGTCCACGGTCATGCCGCTCACGAGGGGAGCTGCGACCTTCTCTGATGCGAGGGCGAACTCGACCGCAACGGGATGGTCGGTCGAAATAGCCTCCGCTTCGGACTTGAGCACGACAGGCGCGATGCCGTTGACCACGTCGGCGATATCGCCCGTGCTCTCGACAGTGCCCTTGGTTGCCGCGGCTGTGGTCGCAGCAGCCGAAACCGTGCGGGTCAGGGTGGCATTCACCTGCGCCTTGCCGATGTTCGCAGCGGCGATCTCCAAGTCAACGAGCGTCACGGCACCGTCGCCGTCGAGGTCGCATGCGGGATCGTGCCCGTCGGGGGAATCGAGGGACTCAAGGGCGTCGACAACAACCTTAGCGTCATCGACGCCGACAACGCCATCGCCCGTCACGTCGCCCGACACCATCAGGCCGGGATGCGCCGCCTCTTCATTCACTTTAAAATCGCCCGTGCGCAGCTCGAGAGACACGGCGTCGGCTTTGATCTCAACCTGCTGGTGATACGTCAGGAAACCGGGTGCGCTCACCGCGAACTCGTAGGTGCCGTCGGCCAGGCCGTCGAAGCGGACGATGCTTTGCAGGTTTGCCGTAGAGGGATTGCCCGTCGCGGTGCGATGGAAGCCATCGGCACCATCAAGCGAGACGGTGTACTCTGCGCTGATACCCATCGTGGAGTCTACGATGGCCGTTCTACCCTCGGTCAAGGCGAGGCGTATCGAACCCACCAGGTCGGAGGAAGCCTCGTCCTTGGGCTGGTCCGCGTTGGGCGGCAGGGTGTTGTTTTCGACAACCGCCGGAGTATCCGAGGGCACCTCGGAAGCCGCGGGGTCGGCTGCAGGTTCTTGGGACTCCTGCGGAGCCGGAGTAGCGTCATCGGCATCAGCATCGACAGCATACGCCGGGATGCCGAACAGCGAAGAGGCCAAGACGACGGCTAATGCCGCCGAGAGGAAGCGGGGACTGCGTTTCATGTTCGATTTTCCGTTTCTCGCCAGCCATTACGTAGGTGCGGGACCCTCCCGCGTGATATGCTGCGCAAATGATAGCATAAAGGTAACGGAAACACTATGAGTTTTGCCCATGAAAAAGCAAGGGAAGGCGCGTTGTTCGCGCCTTCCCTCTACAGGTCTTCCAGCAGGTCGCACACCAGAGCGGTGAGCGGTGCGAAGTAGCCGTCGGGAGCGGCCTCGGCCACGCGGTCGCGAAACGCCGGCGCCCATGCGGCCGGGTGTTCGCGCACGAACGCGCGCAGGCGCTCCTCGCAGCCAAGGGCCTCGTCCGCCGCCGCACCGGCGACCGTAGCTGCGGCGAGGGCATCCCCACGCGTTTCCGGGGCCACCGCGACAGCCGAGGGCCCGCTGGCCGCACCGGCGGCGCAGCGTTGGCAGAGTTCGGCTAGGTAGAGCAGCTCTATGCCCAAGTGGTCGGCGTATTGGTTGTTCTCGTTCGCCAACACGAGGCCGGCCTCGGCGAGCAGGTTTTGCATGGCCACGGTGGCGCGGCCGAAGCCGATCTCCCCCACCTGCCCAGCCTGCGCGTACATCGTTTCCCAGGGCGGCGCGGCGGGCTTCGGCGGACCGATGAACAGGCGCGCGTATTCCACATTCACGCGTCGCACGGCGTCCTCAAGCCCCGCACCGTCCACCTGCGCGGCGCGGGTGTAGGCCTTCAGGCGCTCGAGCGCGCGGTGGATGGACGGACTCTCGGCCTCGCCAGCCGCAAACTCATCCCAAAATGCCTCGTCCAGCCCGAATGCGGCATCGGGCGTCATCGGAGCGAGCAGGCTGTTGCCCAAGAACGCGAACCGGTGAGCCCGACGCGTCCAGACCTCAGCAGGCATCGGCATGCGGAGCCCTTTCCACCGACGCGCCACCCACCGACGCGCCACCCACCGACGCGCCACCCACCGTCGGCACGGCGGGGGCCAGCCCCGCCGCCACATCGTCGGCCAGCGCGGGTGCGGGGTCGTAGGTCAAAAACACCTTCGTCAGCACGAGGAACGCGAGCACGCCGAGCGCCACCATGCCCACCGCAATCATAATCTCGGGCAGCGTGGGCGCATACGAACTAGCAACCGCCCACCCGTCGATACCGGCGGCGCCCTGTGACGAGGACGACCCCGAGATAAGCCCCGGCGCGCCGGACACGTTCGGGAAGATGAAACTGGTGAACAGCAGCCAGATGCGCTTGCAGAACACACCCACAACCACCCCCGCACACGCAAGCGCCACAAGGCCCGTGCGGCGGCGGTTCTTCGCGAACACAAGGATGCAGAACGGCACAATGACACCCGCGATAATCTCGATCCAGAAGAACGGCGCCGTGGCCCCGGCAAACAGTTGGCCGAGCTCGGCCATGCCATGCTCCGTGCCAGGGTACGCCATCGTTAGAATCTCACAGCCCACCATGTAGCCGTCCACGGCGATGCACACGGCCAGAAGACCCGCCAGATTCGCGATGAGCTTGCGCGACGTGGCGAACACCTTCGCGCGGTTCATCCACAAAAGCGCCAGTAGCAGAAGCGCCAGGCCCGAGTCCATGGCTGAGGCCACGAACAGCGGCGCCATGATGGTGGAGTACCAGCCGGCGCGCGCGATCTGCAGGCCGAAGATCCAGGCCGTCACGGAGTGCACGAGGATGGCGACCGGCAGCGCGAAGCGGCTCACGATGGCCACCTTGTTCTGCGCGCCCGGCTTCTTCGAGGTCATGAAGTACAGATAGATGAGGTTGATAATAAGGTACGTGGTGATGACGCAGATATCCCACAGCAGCGGCGACATGAAGTTCGGCGACGCGAACAGGTTCAGGATGCGCACGATGCCGCCCAAGTCGATGAGCACGAACGCGCCCGCAATGCAGATGCAGATGAGCGACACGAGGATGGCGGGAAGCGCCACCTTCTTGTACTCGGCCACATGGAAGATGGACGCGGACGACGCCACGATAAGGCCGCCCGCCGAGAGTCCTACGAAGAACATGAAGCTGGCGATGTAGAGGCCCCACGACGTGCCGTTCGACATGCCGGTGACGCCCAGACCGCCCATGAACTGGTACACGTACGCCCCCACGCCAGCCAGCACCAGCACGGCCAGCACGCCCATGGCAACCTTGTACGGGGCCGAGAGGTTCTTGAGATTCGAGAAATTCATAAGGGGTTTTCCTCCCTAGCCTATATAGAAGAGTTGCGGGCGGGTACCTTTTTCTTCGAGCAGATGGTGGACGTCGCCGACGCGCTCGCGGGCGAGCTTAGAGATGTCGCTCTCAGGGTCGTCGAGGTCACCGAACGTGCGGGCGCGGGCCGGGCACACACGCACGCACATGGGCACGTCGCCGTCGTCGGTGCGCTCTTTGCAGAGCGTGCACTTCTCCATGACGCCCTTGTTGCGCACGGGCACGCGCACATCGCCGTAGTTCACGTCGGGGTCGCGCACGGGCTCTTCCCAGTTGAACACGCGGGCATTGAACGGGCAAGCCGCCATGCACATGCGGCAGCCGATGCACTTGTCGTAGTCGATCTCCACGCGGCCCTTATCGTCTTTGTACGTGGCCCCCGTGGGGCACACCTTCAAACACGCCGCGTTCTCGCAGTGCTGGCACTGCACGGGCAAGTAGGTGCGCGTGAGGTTCGGATACTCCCCCTTCGCGCCGTCCAGCGTGTCCACGCCCTCGGTGAGGATGCGGTTCCAGAGCATGCCCATGGGCACGTTGTTCTGCATCTTGCAGGCGTTCGCACAGGTGTGGCACCCCACGCAACGCTCCTTGTTGATGGCTATGGCCAGTTTCGTCATGGTGTCACCCTACGCTTTCTTCACTTCGACGAGCGTATCCGAGAACGGGATGACCGGGCCGGTCATGAGCTCGTATCCGCGCTCGACCATGGTGTCGTTCGTCACGTTCTGGAGGTTCCCGGATGCCAGGTAGTCGGCCGAGGCACCCTCGATCATGCGCGCTGAGCCGGGGCGCACGGCGGGGTTCGCCTTCACGCGGCACTGGAAGCTGCCGCGGTCGTTGCCCACCTCCACCGTGTCGTCGGCGGCGATGCCGCGCGCGTCCAACTCGGCGGGATTCAGCTCCACGTAGGGCTCGTAGTATTGCTGGATCCACGAGGCGTCGGCGAACTGGTTGTGGATGCGGAAGCGCGAGCGCACGTTCGCGAGCTGCAGCGGGTAGGTATCGCGCAGCGGGTTGCTGTCGTAGGCCTCGGAGGGATCCTCGTAGGTGGGCAGCGCCTGGCCGAAGTCCACCAGGTTGTCGTAGTACACGTCCATGCGGCCCGATGTGGTGCCAAACACGAGGTCGGGGAACGCCTGGCGGGGTACCTCGATACCCTCGAGCGGGTAGGCACCGTGGTTCTCGTTGATCTTGTCCACGGTAAGCGCGTTGAGGTAAGGGTCTTCGGAGTTGGCAAGCATGGCGGCCACCCACTCGCCGGAGTCCTTCGGCAGCGCATCGGCCACACCCAGGCGCTCGGCCAGCTCGCGCTGGATGCGGAAGTCGGTGCGCGCCTCGAACAGCGGCTCGATGACCTTGTTCTGCAGCACCAGCTGGTTGTAGCCCACCTTGAGGTTGCCTACCTCCTCCTCGTTCTCGAAGCGCGTGCACGCGGGCAGCACGATGTCGGCCCACTTGGCGCCCTCGGTGAAGTACGGGTCGATGGACACGATGAAGTCGAGGCTCTTCGCCCACTCGACGGTGGCGTTCATGTTGGCGTAGTGCTGCTGGAAGAAGTCGCCGCAGCAGATGAAGGCACGTACCTTGTTCTGCTTCGTGCGCATATCGTAGGCCGCCATCTCGTCGTCAGCGGAGGTCATATCCTCGGGCAGTTCCCAAGCGGCTAGGTCGCCCGTGTAGCCGTTCCACGCGCCACCCACGAACACGCCGATGTTGGCGCCGGGCTTGCAGATGTTGCCGGTGAGCGCCGCGAGCATGGCGGCCGCATGTCCGGCGATGTCGGCGTTGGCCATCTTGTCGTTGCCGCCCCATCCGAGCGCGATGGACGCGGGGCCGTCCTGCGCGTAGGCGCGGGCGAGCTCGTCGATGCGCTCGGCCGGGATGCCCGTCTTCTCGGATGCCCAGGCGAGCGTATGGGGCTTCTGGTTTTCTTTGAACAGGGTGAACACGGTCTTGTAAGACGCGCCGCCCTCGGTGAACGTGCCTTCGAGCGCGGGGTTCGCCACGCTCGCGTACGGCGCGCGGGCGTTCGCAGCGGCGTCCCACACGAAGAAGGGGTTCTGCTCGCCGGTCTCCGGCTCCTCTGCGGCCGGGTCCTCGGCGTGGTCTCGCACGAGCTTGCCGGTGGCAGTGTCCACGAGGTACGGGAAGGCGGTGTGGGCGGCCATAAATGCCTCGTCGTACCATTCGTTATCCACGATGGCCGATGCCATTCCCAAGAACAGCGCCGCATCGGTGCCGGGTGTGATGGGAATCCACTCGTTGGACTTGGAAGCCGTGGTGGAGAAGTGCGGGTCGACGGTAATCATCTTCGCGCCCGCTTCCTTGGCCTCGAAGAACAGACGCACCTGCGGCAGCGTAGACTCGCAGAAGTTGCTGCCCACGGTGAGCACCATGTTCGCGCGCGTCCAGTCGCGCGCCTCGCCCGTGGCATACGCGTAGCCGCCGCCGTGGCCGATGGCCGGGTCGAGGCCGTTGCCCGTGCCGTTGTCGATGCCACCCATGCCGCCGGTCTGCGCGCCCAGCATCGGTGCGAGGAACGGGAAGCTGGCCTCGGTGGTGGCGCCCACCATGACGCAGTCGCGGCCGTGCTGCTTTTGCAGCGACGTGAGTCGCTCCACGATCTCATCGTAGGCCTCGTCCCAGCTGATGGGCTCGAACTCGTTCGCGCCGCGCTCGCCCACCCGTCGCAAAGGCGTCTGGATGCGATGCGAGCCGTAGATGTGCTGCACCTCCGAGATGCCCTTGAGGCAGATGGTCTCGTAGCGGTCATCCACGCACGTGTTCGGCTCCACCTTCACCAAGCGGCCATCGCGCACCGTGCACTTGAGCGGGCACATACCGCCGCAATGCCCCTGGTGGTACGTGCAGGCCGTGTGCTCGTTGCCGCCGCCCGACGCCTCAGCACCGGCCGGCCCGATGCCTGCGTACGCCTTCGCTGGGGAAAACCAGCTCCCCGTCGAGAACATGCCTACCGCCGCAGCTGCGCCGCAAGCCGCCGCAGACCCTTTGAGGAACCCGCGCCTCGTCAGCTCCATACGGTCCTTCCTCTCTTCGTTCGCTCTTCTTTTCACCATGATGGTAGTTTTTCGACGGCGCACAGTGTATGGAGGCAACAGGGGGCCGTCATCGTCCCGTCGGCCGAAATCTGTGCCGCCGATTTTGTGCATTATGAACAATGGCGTAAGATATACCTGATGATATAGGTAATTATCAGGACGGCGAGGAGGCGGCGTTGCCGATCCGTCATCGATCGCTGCGAGCCGTCCATGCCGCTCGCCGGCCGAAACCGCACGTGGCAGCCCAAGGAGGCAACCGTGAATTTCAACCTCGACCTCGTGCTCGCCGAACTCGCCGACTTGGGTCCGACGGCCCGTTACCGACACGACTCCCGGCTCGACCTCGACCGCGTGGAGGTGCTCGGGCCCTTGAGCATCCCGCGCACCGGGAGCCTTTTCGTGGCCGACGTGGCCTCGTTCGGTGCATTGGACGACGTCTTCGCCACTGCCGGGTCCTTCCTCGTGCTGGGAGCCGACGCCCCGCCCGAGGAAGCGGATGAGGCGGACACGCCGCCCGTGCTCTACGTGCCCGCCGGCCCGGGCCTGCCCGCGCCCGCCGAGATGCTCGCGCGCCTTCTGGAGATGCGCCTGCGCCTTGACGCATGGTCCGAGACCCTTCTCACGGCTATGGCGCGGGACGCCTCTTTGCAGGAGGTGTTCGACATCGCCGCGGAGCAGTTCGCGAACCCGCTCATGCTCTCGGACGCCACGCTCTACTTCGTGCTGGTGGCGGGCAGGCTTCCCGAGGAGCTGGACGATAGGCTGTGGACGTCGGCTATCGCAACGGGCGCGTGCCCCATCGAGCTGTGCATGGAGGCGTGGGCAGCGGGCTCGTCCGACCCTGGCGCGCAGGACCGAGCGTTCCTCATGGAGAACGCCACCGGCGACGGGCGTAGCTACCTCGTGCGCAACCTCGTGTGCGGCGAGGCGTACTACGGCTGCTTCGAGCTCGTGGACGTGAACGCACCCTTCCAGCCAGCCGACTTCGCACTCGTGGACTACCTCGGCAACCTGCTGACGCTCGTGATGCCGCACCAGGGCCGGCCGCAACCGGCCGAGGAGCCGCTCGGGCCGCTACGCGACCTGCTGGACGGGCGGCCGGTGCGCCCGCAGGTGCTGGAGTACGCCCTGTCGAAGGCGGGTTGGCGGGCCGACGACCACTTCTTCGTCGCGCGCTTCGGCACTGCGGAGCCGGCCGAGGACGCCGGCGCGCGCGGCCAGACGGTGAGGCTCATCGCCGAGGTCTACCCGCGCGCCCGCTTCTTCGACGACGGGGACGCAGCCCTCATGGTGGCGCGCGACGCCGACTACCCGCTGGCTGCACTCCACGCGCGGCATGCAGCCCGCGACGTGGAGGCGGGCGTCGAGCCGCGGTTCCGTGCGGGCTTCTCGTCGCTGTTTGCGGACTTTTCGCTCGTGCGCACGGCAGCTGACCAGGCGGCGCTCGCCTACGGCCTCGTGGACGATGCGAGGATGGGCGGCGCGTTTGGCTCCACGCTGTCGTGCTTCTACGACGACTGCTGGTTCGAGGACATGCGCGTGCGCCTGGCCCTGGACACCGACGCATCCTGGCTGCTCGACCATGCGACCGTAGCGCTCGCACGCGCCGACGCCGAGGACGGCGCCGCGTACGTCGAGACGGCGCTCACCTACCTGGGGAACGGCTGCAACGCCACGCGCACGGCCGAGGCCCTGTTCATCCACCGCAACACGCTGGCCTACCGCCTGAAGCGCATCAAGGCCCTCTCCGGCATCGACCTGGAGAGCCCCGCCGCCGCGGGCACGGACCTGCTGCGCGTCCACCTGAGCTGCCGGCTGCTCGCGCAGGCACGGCGGTAGGAGCTGGCGAGGGCGGACGGAACCGCAAGCCCGACGCCATCAGAAGCACAATCTGACGACGCCAATCTTCACGAAGGGCGGCCGTAATCGCAGCGGCGGCAGCGGGCGAGCGCAAGGTCGGCCACGTCCCGATGGAAAAGGCCGGCCCATTGGCAGATGTGCTGGAGCACGGGAATGACCGACTCCCCCTTCGCTGCAAGGGCGTACTCGACGCGCGGAGGTATCTCCTCGAATTGGTGCCGCACGACCAGGCCGTCGGCCACGAGATCCTTGAGCGCCGATGCGAGCGCAGCATCGCTCACGTCGGCCATCTCGTCGCGCAGCACGCTGTAGCGCAGCGGTCCGTCGGAGAGCACGCACAGGATGCGCGACTTCCACTTGCCACCGAACACGTCCAAGCCGTATTCCAGCGGGCACCGGATGTCCTTCTCGAGCTTGCGCTTGTACGCCATGGGCCTCCCCTTTCGCCGAACGGGCAACGCGCGCCTCTGGATCTTCGACCACAAGGGATGCCCATCGTTGAAGATCCTTCGACTGCGGCGCCTCGCGCCTCCGCCCAGAATGACAAGAAGGGGCCTCTCCCGTCGAAAATCGTCCTCGATGGCGCGCCATCACACCATACCCCGCAGCACTCCTTGACGGAAGTCGCTCAAAAAAACTCGAGTGACTCAATATTTCGCCGACCACTTAACACGTCCAGACAAGCCGCCTTAAACTGGCCCAGAAGGGCGCGTTGCGATTGCAGCGCCATCGAGGAAGGGAAGGTACGCCATGCTTGAGACGATGAAGGCGGAAATAGCATCAACGGGAACGGGGCTGCAGGTCAAGGGCTCGTGTCGTGGGTTCGAGCTCGTGTTCGACGAGCCGAAGGAATCGGGCGGCACCGACACGTCGATGAACCCGGTGGAGGGGCTGCTGTGCGCGTTCGGCGCCTGCCAAGCCATTGCCACGCTGCTGTTCGCGCGGATGCAGGGGGCGCCGCTCGACGGTGTGCGGGTGGAGGTGGAGGGCGACCTCGATCCCGACGGCTTCACGGGCAAGGCGCCGGATGTGCGCAACGGCCTGCAGGAGGTACGCTTCCGCATGCACCTGAAAAGCGAGGACGGGGCCGCGGCCCGCGCGCTGGCGGCGCTCGTGGAGGAGCGCTGCCCGGTGAGCGACTGCCTGAAGGCGCCCGTGCCGGTGGTATGCGCCGAGGTTGTCGTAGAATAGCGGAAGGGCGCGCCGCCGTCCGTACGCGGTGCGGCGGCGCGGAACACGTCTTGCAGGGAAAGGGGTTTCTCATGGCGAAGATGCCGAAGGAGTGCCAGGAGCTCGTGAACAACGCCTACGCGGCGGCGTTCGCCACGTGCACGGACGACGTGCCGAACGTGGTGCCGGTGAGCATGAAGCAGGCATGGGACGACGAGACGGTCATGGTATCCGACCAGTACCTGAACAAGTCGCTCGCCAATCTGCGCGCTAACCCGCACGTGGCGCTCTCCGTGTGGGACGAGGAGGGCGGCTTCCAGGTGAAGGGCACGGTGACCTACGAGGACGAGGGCCCTCGCTACGAGCAGGTGGCCGCGCAGGTGCAGGCTATCTTAAGCTCGATGGGCTACGACTACACGAGCAAGGGCGTGTGCTTCCTCCACGTGGAGGAAGTCTACTCCGTCACCCCCGGCGAGACGGCCGGCAAGCGCCTGGCATAAGGGGGGGGTCCGGCCTCGGCGGGCACGCGATACGCCGAGGCGGACGAGGAACCCCTACTTCCCCGCGCGCACCAGATCCTCGGCCATCTCGCGCAGCTTGAACTTCTGCACCTTCATGGACGGGGTCATGGGGAAATCGTCCACAAAGAACACGCGCTTGGGCACCTTGTAGCGCGCGATGCGCGGGATGGCGAAGGCGCGCACGTCCTCCTCGGTCATGCCCTCGTATCCGGGGCGCACCCGGATGAACGCGCCCACGATCTCGCCGAGGCGCGCATCCGGGATGCCTACCACCTGGGCGTCCAGCACGCCGGGCATGGTCAGCAGGAAGTTCTCCACCTCAAGCGGGTAGATGTTCTCGCCGCCGCGGATGATCATGTCCTTGATGCGGCCGGTCACGCGGTAGTAGCCGTCCTCGTCCACGGTGCCCAGGTCGCCGGAGTGCAGATAGCCGTCGGCGTCGATGGCGCGCGCTGTCTCCTCCGGCATCTTGTAGTAGCCCTTCATCACATTGTAGCCCTTGCAGCACAGCTCGCCCGGCTCGCCCACGCCGCAGATGTGGCCGTCGGCCGGATCGATGACGCGCACGTCCACCGGCGGGTGCGCCCGGCCCACCGTCTCGCACTTGTGCGCTATGTCGTCGTCGGCGCTCGTCTGCGTGAACACGGGGCTCGTCTCGGTCAGGCCGTAGCAGATGGTTATCTCGGCGAGGTTCATCTTGTCCATGGCCTCGCGCATGGTCTCGGGCGGGCAGGGGCTTCCGGCCATGATGCCCGTGCGCAGGCTGGACAGGTCGAAGGTGTCGAAGTCGGGATGGTTGAGCTCGGCGATGAACATGGTGGGCACGCCGTAGACGGCCGTGGCGCGCTCCTTGTGGATGGCCTGCAGCACAAGCCCCGCGTCGAAGTCCTCCACGATGATCATGGTGGAGCGGTGCGTAAGGTTGGCCATGACGCCCAGCACGCAGCCGAAGCAGTGGAAGAACGGCACCGGCAGCGTCACGCGGTCGTGTGGCCTGAGCTTCTGCCCCTCGCCTATGTAGAAGCCGTTGTTGAGGATGTTGCGGTGCGTGAGCATGACGCCCTTCGGGAAGCCCGTGGTGCCGGAGGTGTACTGCATCATGACCACGCTGTTGTTGTCGAAGTGCGTTTCCGCCTCCTCGAGCGCGTCGGCCGGCACATGCTGCCCGAGCAGGATGAGCTCGGGCACGCTGTAGCAGCCGCGGTGCTTCTCGGGCCCCATGTAGATGATGCTTTTCAGGCAGGGGTACGTCTCGGACTCCAGGTAGCCGCGCTGCTGCGTGAGCGTCTCGGGTACGAGCTCGCGGATGATCTGCAGGTAGTCCACGTCGCGGTAGGCGTCGATGACGCAGAGCGCCTTCATGTCCGACTGCTTGAGCACGTAGTCCAGCTCGTGGGACTTGTAGATAGGGTTCACGGTGACCATGACCACGCCGATCTTGGCGGTGGCGTACATGAACGTGAGCCAGTCGGGGATGTTGCGCGCCCACACGCCCAGGTGATCCCCGGGGCGCAGGCCGATGGCGAGCAGTCCCCGGGCCAGGTTGTCGGTGCGCTCGTCGAAGTCGCGGTAGGTCCAGCGCAGCATGCGGTCGGGGTACACGACGAACTCGTGGTCGGGGTCTATGGCCACTTGGTCGCGGAAGTAGCGGCCGATGGTCTTCTCGGAGTGAAGCGGGTAGTCGGGGTCGCCCGGGACGGGGCCGGGCACGGGGGTTTCCTCGGTCGTCATGTCGCCTCCCTAGATCGGCGTGTACACGACGGCCAAGAATTTGGCTTTCTGCCCGTCGTGGGCGCGCACCTGATGCGGCACGATGGAGTCGTAGTAGATGCTCTCGCCAGGGTGTAGCACGTAGACCTCGCGGCCGTACTCGATCTCGATGCAGCCCTCCATGCCGAAGAGCCACTCCTCGCCCTCATGGCCCACCAGCTCGTGGTCGGTCTCGCCGGTGGGATCCACCGTGATCACGAACGGGTCCATATGGCGCGACGGGCGGCCGGCCGCCAGGCTGAAGTAGCTGAGGTCGCCGCCGGAGGTGGTCTCGAGGCTCTTCACGCGCTCGACCTCGCGCATCTGCTCGGCATCGATGTAGGCGGGCCCCAGGTTCTCGTCGTCGTCCATGAGCGTGCCCAGCCGCACGCCCAGCGCGCGCGTGATCTTGATGAGCGGCGCCAGGGATGCGGGAACGTCGCCCGCCTCGAGGCCCGCAATGACGGACAGGTCGCTTTGGCTGCGGTCGGCCAGGTCCTGCTGCGTCAGGTGGTGCGCCTCGCGCAGGATGGTGATCTTCTTCCCCAGCTTGTTCTCGTCCATACGGCAATCCCCTCTTGCTCGACGCGAAATCGTATGCCGGCCATTATCCCCCGAAACGGGGCGGGGCGCACCCCCTGAAACGGCCTGCGAGCCCGCACGGGGCGCGGAAGGTGTGCGGGCTCGGCAACTTGGCGCGGCAGCACGAGCTCCCCGGCTCGCGGCACCGCGCCGGGTGCGCGGCCGAGCGCTCTTCGCAAGACACCCCTTCCAGTCGCACTTTGCTCCTCGCGTGCGCGGGGTTCTCGATTTGAGACTAAGTGCAGGTCAACGCGCTGTGCGGCAGGGAGCGGTGCTATACTGGCGAGCGGGTTCGCGCATCTGTGCGGCCAAAAGGACCGTCCGAGGAGATCTTCCATGCAGCTTTCCGTTCCCCAGAAGCACTTGGGGCCGCGTTCGTTCTTCGTCTGCGCGCTCTCCATCAACCTGCTTCTCATCCTGTCCATCGACATGTACGTGCCGGCGCTTCCCAGCATGCAGCGCGCCTTCGACGTGTCGGCGGCCTACCTGAACCTGACGGTGTTCGTGTTCTTCGCATTCTGCGCCGTGGGCGTGGTGCTCGCAGGGCCGGTGAGCGACCGCTTCGGACGACGCCCCGTGCTCGTGGCCGGCTGCGGCCTGTTCGCCGCGTCCTCCATCCTGTGCGCCTTTGCGCCGAACGTTGAGTTCCTCGTGGCCTTCCGCATCGGTCAGGCGCTCGGCTACGGCGCGGTGTCAACCATCGAGACGGCCATGATCAAGGATGCCTACGCGGGACCCGACTTGAAGCTCGCCATGACATGCCTGCAGTCGCTCATCATCATCGGGCCGGCGCTCGCGCCGTTCCTCGGCACGTTCGTGCTGAGCCTGGCCGGCTGGCGGGGCATCTTCGAGTTCCTGGCCGTGTGCGGCGTCATCGGGTTTTTGCTGTCGCTGCTCATATCCGAGACGCATCTGCGCGGCGATGCGCCCGCCCCCGGCGTGGCCGACTCGCTGCGCGACATGCTGCGCGGCGTGCGCGAGCTCGGCGGCGACCGCTCGTTCATGGCGCTCGCACTGCTCATGGGCGTGGCAGGCATGCCGTACTTCGCGTTCATCGCCGTGGTGTCCTACGTGCTCATGGACTTCTTCGCCGTGTCCTACTTCACGTACAGCTGCATCTACGCCGCGGCGTGCGTGGTCACCATCGCGGCGCCGTACGTGTACGTGTGGCTGTCCAAATTCATGAAGGTGCGCGGCATCCTGAAGCTGTGCGTGGGGCTGACCGCGCTCTCGTTCGCGCTCATGGCGGCGTTCGGCACCACGAGCCCGGTGCTGTTCCTCGTGGCGTTCGTGCCCTATGCGCTGGCCGAGGGCATCGTGCGGCCGATGGCCTTCGTCGTGCTGCTGGACCAGCCCGACGACCGCGTGGGCGCGGCGTCGTCGTTCTCGAACTTCTCGTACAGCATCCTCACGTCGGTGGCCACCGTGCTGGCCACGCTGCCGTGGACGAACTTCGTCGTGGGCATCGTGGTGCTCACGGGAGGGGCGGCCGTGATCATGGCAGGGCTGTACGCCTGGGGGCTGCGCAAGAAGGCACGGGCGTAACAGGCGGCGCATCCGGCCTTGCGGGCGGGCGGCCGCGAGGCCGGATGCGCGAAGAAGCGCCGGCGCCCGGCCGGCAAGAGCGTGCGGAAACGACGAAGCCGCCCACAGGGGCGGCTTCGTCGTTGAGGAGCGCGGGGCCGGGCACGCAGGGGGATGCGGTACCGTGCCTAGTTCTTGAAGAGGGCGTGCTTGAGCTCGTCCTCGTCCTTGACGGACAGCGACGTCTGCAGCACGTCGCCGCCGAACGGGCGGATGGCGTCGATGAACTTGTCGGTGGTCATCTCGTCCACCACCATGAACACGGCGGCGCTGTCGTCGGAGGACAGCAGGTTGCGCACGCGGTCCTGGAAGTCCTTGTCCACGCCGTGCTTCACGATGGCGCCCGTCAGCGCGCCGATGCCGGCGCCGATGGCCGCGCCGAACACGGGCACGAAGAACAAGAGGCCGAACAGCACGCCCCAGAACAGGCCCCACACCGTGGAGGTGCCCACCTTGGAGCCGGGCGTGACCACGTCGTACTTGCCGTCGGCATGGCGCGCCACGACGGCGATGGACTGGAGGCTGACGATGAGGTTCTTGTCGAGGTCGAGGACCTTCTGGTAGGCGGACTTCGCCTCTTCTTCGCTCGGATAGCCGAGCACGATGAGGGTGCTCATGGGTGGGGCTCCTTTCGCTGCGTTCGATGGAGCCTCCACTGTAAGGCCCGCACGAGCGGGCAGCGGGAAGCGTTGCCGGCTGCTACCCGGCTGAAACCCTCGCGTAACCGACGGGGAGCGGGAAGGCAGGAGAGCGGGTGTCCGCTCCCCTGCCTCCTTCCTAGCCGAAACGGTACTCCACGCCCATGGTGGGTTGGGGATTATCCCACTTCTTCACGATGGTGCCGCCGCAGGCGATGCGGCAGGTGCCGCACTCCAAGCAGCCGGCGTAGTCGAACGACTTCGCGCCGTTCTCGTCGATCTTGTACAGGGCCGCCGGGCACACGCGCACGAGCTTCAGGAACTCCTCCGTGTCGGGGTCCTCGACCAGCTCGATGTGGGCGCTCTCCTCGTCCACCTCGTACTTGTCGAGCGCCAGGAACTCGTCGACGTTGACCGTGATCTCATTGACTCGGCTCACAGCGACTTCACCGCCTTCCTCATCTCACCGGCCAGCTTGAAGAGGCCGCGCTTCTTGACTAGGGGCATCATGCGCTTCAACAGCGGCTTCTGGGGCTCACCGTCCACGCTGAACAGCGCGTTGAAGACCTCCTTCACCATGATCGGGTAGTCGGTGAACATGCTCGACCAGCCCTCCATGGTGTGGGGCCACTTGCGAAACGTCTCCAGGTCCTGGATGACGAAGGAGTTCTCCATCGCCGTCTTGTAGGAGGCCAACCCCGCTGCCGACGTGTCGCCCGCGTCGAGCGCGCGCACGGCCGCCTGGCCCGCCATCTGGCCCGACGCCACGGCGAAGTCCATGCCGCGCACCTGGTAGCCCATGTTCATGCACAGGCCCGCCGTCTCTCCGGCCACGAGGCAGCCGTCGAACACGTAGCGAGGCACCATGTCGTAGCCGCCCTCCGGCACCATGTGGCCGGAGTGCTCCACCAGCTTCGCACCGCGGATGATGGGAGCCACGGCCGGGTGGCCCTTGAAGTCCTCGAGCATCTGGTACACCGGGTGCGGGTTCGCGCCGTCGGCCGCCGTCGAGATGGTCGCCACGAGCCCCAGGCTGATCGAATCCTTGTTCGTGTAGAGGAAGCCGCCGCCGACGTTGCCGTGCGTGCAGTCGCCCACGAACAGCATCGCCGCGCCCTCGCCCTCGGGCACGAGGAAGCGGTCCTCGATCTGGGCGGCCGGCAGCTCGAACACCTGCTTGATGCCGACGGCCATCTGGGAGGGCTTCGGGCGCGGGTTGCCGAGGCACTTCTCGGCGAGCACCGTGTTGCAGCCCTCGGCGAGGATCGTCACCTCGGTGGTGATCTCGTCCTCGCCGGCGCGCACGCCCGTCACGCGGCCCGCACCGTCCTTCAGGAGCTCCTCGACCGCGATGCCGCAGATGTACTCCGCGCCCGCATCCTCGGCCTTGGAGGCCAGCCACTGGTCGAAGGGCGCGCGCAGCACGGAGTACGACTCCTTGCCCTCCTCCGCGAGCTCCGGACTCGTGAAGTCGACCGCCATCTGCGCGGCGGGGTCCATGAACGCCATGCGCTCGTGGGTTATCTTGCGCTCGAGGGGGGCTTCCTGCTCGAAGTCCGGGAAGACCTTCTTGAGCGAGTGCGAGTAGATGCGCCCGCCGGTCATGTTCTTGGCGCCGGCGAAGTTGCCGCGCTCGACCACGAGCACGCTCTTGCCGGCCTTCGCGAGCTCGTAGGCCGCCACGGCGCCCGCGCACCCGGAGCCGACGACGATCGCGTCGAAATCGGTTTCAGACATCGTGCGCTCCTTTCTTTCTTCCTTAGTTCAATAGCAAGGCCACCGGCCGAATCTCATGGCGGCAGCGAAGTCAACGCGGGGGGAGGCTTCGTCTGCGCCCACCAAGTGAGTTCCGCAGCGAAGCGAGGGCTGTCCGAGCGACTGGGCGCTGACGGAGCCTCCCCGGCCAGGTGCCTTACAGGGCCGCCACGAGCTTCGGCAGGACGTCCTTCACATCGCCGATCAGGCCGTAGTCGCACTGCTTGAACACCGGCGCGTTCTTGTCCTTGTTGATGGCGAACATGGCGCCGGAGCGGTTGCAGCCCACCATGTGCTGCATCTGGCCCGAGATGCCGGCCGCCACGTACACCTTCGGCGACAGCATGAGACCGGAGACGCCCACGTAGAGCTCGGTAGGGAGCCAGTTCACGCCCTCGGTGAGGGGGCGCGAGCAGGCCAGGCCGCCTCCCAGCTTGTCGGCGAGGGCGCGCGCGAGGTCGAGATCGGCCTCCTCGGCGAAGCCGCGGCCCGCGGCCACGACCGCGTCGGCCTTGAACAGGTCCACGCCGCTCTTCTCGATGGGTTTGGAGTCGAGGAGCTTCACAGGGTTCGCCGGGGCGACCCAGGCGACCTCCTCCACGACGTTCGCGCCGGAGGCCTCGAGGCCCTCGAACGCGCCGGGGGCCACCGTGTAGAGGGCGACGCCGCCGACCGGCTTCTGCACGCGCTCGGCCACGCCGCCGAAATACATGCTGCGGGCGCCGGCGTCCTCGAAGGCCATGACGTCGGTGACGACGGAGGTGCCCGCGTGCGCGGCCAGCTTGCCGACGATGGTCTTCACGTGGCGCGTGGGCTCGGCCACGACGATGCCCGGCTGCTCGGCGTCGAACACGGCGATCACGGTGTCGGCCGCGTCGTCGAGGACGGCACCCTCGGGGACGGCGATGCTCACGACCTTGTCGGCGACGGCCGCGGGGGCCTCGCCGAAGGAGAAGAGGACGACCTCGTCGGCCAGGGTGCGGGCGCCGGCGGCCAACTCGCGGGCGGCGTCGGCGCGTTCGGCGATGACAAGTGCTTTCATGGTATCCAGCCTTTCTTCGAATGCTATGGGTTGACAGGGGACGCGCAGATTACAGGGAGGCCTTGAGGGCGGCGGCGAACTGTTCGATGGCACCGTCGGACGAGGCGTCCACGACCTGCTGCTTGCGGTCGGCCTGCTCGGGTGCGAGGCACGAGACCGTCTCGAGCGAGGCATCCGTCGCAGCGTCAGCGCCGAACACGTTCATGGGCTTCTTGCCGGCGGCGAGGATGTCCTTCATGCCGGGGATGCGCGGCACGGCGATGTCGGGGGCAACGGACACGACGGCGGGCAGCGGGACCTCGACGGTCTCGACGACGTCCTCGAGCGTGCGCTCGACCACCACGGCGCCTTCCCTTGCCTCGATCTTCGTCGCTCCGGTCACCACGGGCAGGCCGAGCTTGGCAGCCAGCTGCACGTCGGTCTGCTGCGCGTAGTTGTCGGCCGAGCCGTCACCGCAGAGGATGAGGTCGTAGGCGCCCACCTGCTCCACGAGTGAGGCGAGGGCGGCCGCGGCGGCATGGGCGTCCATGTTCGCGTAGGCGTCATCGGCAGCCATGAAGAGCTCGTCCACGCCGCGGGCGAGCACGTTCTTCTTGAGCTTGGAGTCATTGATGGACGAGGGGCCGGCAGTGACGGCCACCACGCGCGAGTCCTCGCTCGCGGCGCCGAGCTGGGCCGCAGCCTCGAGCGCGTTCAGATCGTAGGCGGACACGATGCCCTTGGCCTTGGAGCAGTCGAGCGTGCGGTCGGCTGACACCTGGATATCCTGATCGTCGGGAACCACCTTGAAAGCAGCAACGATGTTCATCCTGTACCTTTCCCTTCTCGTGTGATGTACCTGGGTGCGGGGGTTCTTGCCAGGAGGTTTCCGACCTTCCGTAATCCTCGAAAGCCGTCCGCCTCCCAGCGCGTTGAGGGCAGTGTGCGGCCACGGCGGCGCCACGTCATCGCAAAATCGCTGTGAAACCCTCGATACTCAAAAACTAACGATTACTGACCTGGTGTTATTCAAATCCAGCCAACATATCGGCAATGCGTTCGCAGCCTTATCGGGCACATCGCACTCCGCACCCGCTCCATACGGAGGAGAGCCGCCCCCTCCTCCTATGCCCGCCCTCGCACGGATGCCTTCCAACGCCGATGCTCCGCCTTCGATCCCTCCCCGAACCGGGCGCTGCAGCTTCGGGCGCCCTCCCCCTTCGCACGCGCCGCACCGTGCGGAAGGGGCGCCTACTCACTTTCTTGCGATGGCACGTTTTTGAGTAGCGGGCAATTACCGCGCGCCTTGCGATGCGCTGCGCGCACGAGGGGCGCATCATGGACGGCAGTTCGTCGGATGCGGCAGACACGTTGCAAGCCCCCCCTGCTTCAAACGGGAGCGAGCCAGCCAGCCAACGTCCGGCATACGCAGAGAGTCGCAACCATTCAAGGAGGAGCAATGGCAGATTACTTTGGCACCGACACCGTCGTTTCCGAGCTTCGCGAGGACGGCCTGCTGATCATCCGCATCAACCGCCCCGAGGTGGCGAACGCCCTCAACGGCGTGACCTCCAAAGCCATGGAGAACATCATGAACAACGCCGAGACCGATCCCGCGGTGCGCGCGATCATCGTCACCGGCACGGGCAAGGTGTTCTGCGCGGGCGAGGACCTCTCCGAGCTCAGCGAAGGCGGCGAGTGCCAGACCGTGACCGAGCACGGCTTCGGCGGCCTGACCGCGCGCCTGTGCTCCAAGCCCGTCATCGCGGCCTGCAACGGCTCCGCAGCCGGCGGCGGCATGGAGATCGCGCTGTCCTGCGACATGGTGGTGGCCTCCGAACGCGCCAAGTTCGGCTGCACCGAGGTGGGCCTGGGCATCATCGCCTCCACCGGCGGCCTCGTGCGCCTCGCCCGCGACATCAACCGCAAGGACTGCATGGAGCTTTTGCTCACCGGCAAGAAGATCCTGGCCCCCGAAGCCAAGGCGCTCGGCCTGGTCAACTACGTCGTGCCGGCCGAGGAGGTCATGGACAAGGCCATCGAGCTGGCCGAGGCCTGCCTGAAGAACGCTCCTTTGGCCCTCAAGTGGACCAAGTACATCGTGCACGCCGCCGACCAGATGTCCGAGGAGGACGCGATGCGTTACTCGGACGCCGCCTACCGCTTCCTGGAGAAGACCGCCGACGGCATAGAGGGCCCCGCGGCCTTCGTCGAGAAGCGCGAGCCGAACTGGATCGGCAAGTAGCCTACCTCCCCTCCCCGCTTCAGCGGGCCGATTCGGCGCCTGCGGACCACCCGCCGGCGCGCTAAACCCCGGGCCCTCGCCAGCCCGGGGTTTTCATTCGGGGAGCATGCTTTCGCCCTCTCCCTTGGAGAGCGTGTTTTCGCCCTCTCCCCGAAGCCTCGCTTCCCTTACAGAACCCAGCCTGCCGCCGAATATGCCCTTCCCTGCCAAAAAAGAGCCGGTTTGGCAATCCGGAAGCGTCGCTCGCCCCTCCTGCGCGGCATTCGACAGCCTATCGCCCCAGCTCACGTGAAACCGCTGTGCAAACCATGCTCTCGTCGATTGCCAAACCGGCTCTTTTTTGGCAGGGAAGGGCGAAAACCGCGACATGCGCGTCCGCATTTCGCGGCCCCCTCCGTCGACCTTGCAGAGACCTTGCACGGATCTTGCAGGAATCCAGCAGAATCCCGACGCAGATCCAGCGGAAATTCTGCTCATGGTAACACCTGGTCAACGTACTCTTCACATGCTGGCAACCGCACGACGGCCATGCTAGGTTGGCAGCATGAGCGTATTTGTCAGCCACATATCGGCCCTCCAAGTATGGTCCTCCTTGAAGGAGGGGACGGCTGCGCTCGCCTTGCACGCCGACCCGCGCAAGACCCCCTGCTGGCGGACGGGCCGACCCCTGCCCCAGGGCAAGGTCGCCCTGCGCGACATCCAAAGCATAGGCCGCGAGATCGCCAACTTGGCGTTTCCCCTGCACGTCCTCGTGCCCGACGCCGCGTACCGCAGCAGGAGCGAACTCGCGACCTGCCACGTGAGCTCATCGACCTATCCGCGGGGATCCTTCGTCCGCCTTGCAGAGGGCGTGCTCGTCAGCTCGCCAGAGCTCTGCTTCGTGCAGATGGCGACCAAGCTGCCGCCCATCGCGCTCGTCAGGCTCGGCTTCGAGCTTTGCGGCACGTACGGCATACCGACGGTCGCCCGTGCCGACTACGGCTTCGAGCGCCCTTTCACCACGGTTGCCCGCCTCGGCCGCTTCATCGAAGCGGCCGGCGACATGCCGGGAACCGTCAAAGCGCGCAAGGCGCTGCGCTTCATCGCCTCCGGCTCTGCCTCGCCCATGGAGACGTGCATGGTCATGCTGCTGTGCCTTCCTTTGCGCTTGGGCGGGTACAACCTCCCCAAACCGCAGATGAACCGCGAGGTCCGGCCCAAGCGGCGCGGCCGGCTGGCCCCCGGGGACCGGCAGTGCTTCTGCGACCTCGTCTGGCACGAGGCCCGCGTCGCCCTCGAATACGACAGCTCGGAGTTCCACGGGCCCAGGCAGGCAGCGGACGACGCGAGAAGGCGCAACGTCCTCCTGAACCGCGGGTTCACGGTGGTGTCGGTAACGTCGGGCAGCGCCCGGAACCTCATCGAACTCGACCGCATCGCGCAGATCCTGCGGACGCGGCTCGGGGTGCGCTTGCGCAGCGGGCAGCCTTCCTGGCGTGCGAGGCAGCACGTCTTGCATGGGATGCTCCTGGAAAACCCGCGCTTACCCCGCCCCTGACGTTGAAAAGGCCTTCGACTGTCAAAAAAGAGCCGGTTTGGCAATCGTCAAAATGCTTTGCTGAATTCAGAGGGAAAGCGACCAGGCTTTTCTCGAGCAGAAGGCCGAAGCGAAGCGTCTGGGCCATCCTGCAGATTGCCAAACCGGCTCTTTTTTGACCGTTGGACGCGAAAAAGGGAGCAGGCGCATGCGAGCCAGGCGGCCCGCGCCCATCGGGCAGGGATGTGGGGGCGAGCCGGGAGTGCGGGCGAGCTGGAAGACCGAGGCCATCCCGGCGGGCGCTTCCGCCTGGCCTCGGGGCCCGGGATGACCGTGCGCGGGCGCTTTGCCCTACGCGCCGCGCGGGCGCGCGTCTCCCGGGTCGAGCGCGCTCGTCTCCTCAAGAGTCTTTCCGCGGGTCTCGGGCGCCATGAGCACCGACAGCACCAGGCCCAGGATCACGAGGCCGGCCGCCACGAGCATGGTGGGGCCCACGCCGAACGCGGCCAGGAACAGCGGCGTGCCGTACGTGGCCACCACGGTGCCGATGCGCGAGAACGCTATGGCGATGCCCACCGCCGAGGCGCGCACCTCGGTCGGGAACAACTCGTTGGGATAGAGCCACTGCAGGATGCCCGGACCGCCGCTGAAGAACGCGTACAGGCCAAACGCGATGACCACCACGAACACCGGCGCGTCGGGGAACAGCCCCAAGATGACCAGCCCCACGGCCATGAGGGCGAGCGAGCGGATGAGCAGCGGTCGTCGCCCCATGGAGTTCAGCCAGAACATGGCCGGGATGGAGCCGATGAGGAAGAACAGGCTGACCACGCTCTCGCCGAGAATGGCCTCATGCCCCGCACCCAGGCCGAACGCGGTCATGATCTCGGGTCCGAACGTGTAGATGGCGTACATGGGAGCCACCTGACAGAGCGTAAGGATGCCGAGGAACGCAATGCGCTTGAGATAGCCGCCGCGGAAGATGGCGAGCACGGTCATCTTCTTTTTGCCCACCTCGGGGCGTTCGATTTCCACGTCCATACCGTAGACGCGTTCCATGACGGCGTGCGCCTCCCGGGTGCGTCCCTTGCTTGTGAGCCACAGGGGCGACTCGGGCACCTGACTGCGACCAATGAGCAGGAAGATGCAAATGGGAATAGGTGAGGCAAGCATCCACTTCCAACCATCGTCGACGCTGTAGAGCGCATACCCTACCACCGCGGCCACCGTGGCACCGAGATACCACGCCGCCGACACGATACCCATGTTAATGGAGCGGCTCTTCTTGGGAGCGAACTCGGCGATGAGCGAAGTGGCTATGGGATAGTCGGCGCCGATGAACAGGCCGATGAAGAAGCGGGCCGCCGCGAGTTCCCACGGGGCCTGGGCAAACACGCTCCACAGCGAGAACAGGCAGATGGCGATTACGTCGGCGATGAACATCTTGCGCCGGCCGATGCGGTCGGTGACGTAGCCGCCGAGGATGGTGCCGAAGAAGATGCCCACGAGCACCGACGCGCCGATGAGGGCGCTCTGCTCAGGTGCGAGCGAGAAAGCGGGCACGATCTGGGTGAGCGCCACGCCGATGAGCGAGAGCGCATAGCCGTCGAGGAAGGCGCCGCCGCTGGCGAAGAACGTGATCTTGCGCAGGAAGGGGGTCATTGACACATCGTCGAGCGTCTTTCTCACGACGCGCTTCGTGGCGTCCACCACTTCCCCACCGATTTGCAGGGCGGCATCGGCTGCCTGCTGGGAGGTTGGAGGGCTTGCCACCTGGGTAAGTTGTTTGACGTTGTCGATCATGGTGCCACCACCTTCTCGTCTTAGCAGAACCGCCTAGTCCCACTCGCAGATGCCGAAGTTCAGGTGGGGCTTGGCGCCGGTCTCGTCGGCGTCGGCGTCCACCAGCTGGAAGCGGATCTCGTTCTCGCCCACCTTCCACATGCGGGTCTGCAGCGTGGTGCCCGGCAGCACCGGCGAGGTGATGCGGGTCTTGAAGCGCGTCATGCGCTCGGGCTCGCCCGGGAAGAACGAGCTGATGATATGGCGCATCGTGAAGCCGCCGAGGCTCACGCCGTGCGCGATGGGGCGCGCGAGGCCCGTCTGCTCGGTGTAGGCGAAGTCGATGTGCTGCTGGTGCCAATCGCCCATGAGGCGGTAGATGAGCGGCATGTTGAGCGGCATGGTCTCCTCTACCACGGCGTCGGGCGCGCGGTCGGGCATCTCGACGATGTCCTTCGGGGGCTTGGGGCCTCCCCAACCGCCGTCGTAGATGCACACGTCCCACGTCTCGGTCTCGCACAAGAGCGTGCCGTCGGAGGAGAAGGAACGGCCCGTCTGCTTCGATAGGCAGCCGCGGCCCTCGCCGCGGTCGTACAGCGCGTCCTGGGTGACGAACGTCTCCACGCGGTCGTTCATCTTGAACGGCGCGTGCAGGCGGATCTCGAAGCCGTAGTGCAGCGAGCCCTCGTAGTCGTAGCCGTAGTCGAGCGTGCGCGTCATCTCCTCGTGCACCGTGAGCGGCACGCCGAAGATGGGCAGCACCTTGAGGTCGGGGTTGGCGGCGTCCTTCTCGTTCACGTAAATGAGGTCGGTCTGCCCGTCGAAGCCCGCGTTGCACCCCAGCGCGCAGATCTCCAGGTCCTTGAACGTGTACTCGCGGACGAACGGCCCGAACTCCTTGCCCACGATCTCGGTGCTGATAGCCATGGCTTCCTCTCCTTCACATTCGAAGACGGTCACTGGTTCTGTGGGTGGGACAGGGGGACAGGGTGGGACAGGGGGACGGTTCTCTTGTCCCACGAATTCAGTGGGACAAGAGAACCGTCCCCCTGTCCCACCCCCCTGTCCCACCCTGTCCCACCCGCGATCCCCGCCCCACTCGCGGCCCTACCTCAACAGCTTCTTCTCGATCTTCATGGAGCATGTGCGGGGGAAGTCCTCCACGAACTCCACGAGGGAGGGCACCTTGAACGGGGCCAGGTGCTCCTCGCAGTGCGCCCGCACCTCCTCCTCGGTAAGGCGCGCGCCGGCCTCGAGCCGCACGAACGCCTTCACGGCCTGGTCGCGGATGGGGTCGGGCACGCCGATCACCGCCGACTCGGCGATGGCCGGGTGGCACTCGAGCACGTTCTCCACCTCGCCGGCCGAGATGTTCTCGCCCGCGCGCTTGATCATGTTGGCCTTGCGGTCCACGAAGAAGAACCAGCCGCTCTCGTCCATGTAGCCCTTGTCGCCCGTGCGCAGCCAGCCGTCCTCGGTGAACGCGGCCGCCGTGGCCTTCGGGTTGCGGAAGTACCCCTTCATCACCGTGCGGCCGGGCACGCCCTTGACCTGGATCTCCCCCACCTCGCCGGTGCGCGCCTCCACGCCGTCGTTGCCCATGACGCGCACCTCGTAGCCCAGGCCCGCGCGCCCCACGCTCGGCCAGTTGCGCGGGCCGGAGGGCGGGTCGGTGAGCACCCAGCCGACGGTCTCGGTGGAGCCGTAGGTGTTCATGAGGCGCGCGCCGAAGCGCCGCTCGAACGCCTCCTTCTCCTCCGTCGTCACGGGCAGGAAGTAGAGGATCTCGCGCAGCTCGTGGTCGCGGTCCTTCGGCGACTCGGGCTGCAGCATGAGCGTGCGCAGCATCATGGCGACGCACTGCGTGACCGTGGCGCGGAACTCGCGGATCTGCGACCAGAAGCGGCTCGCGCTGTACTTCTCGACCACGATGAGCTCCGCTCCGGCCGTGAGCACGGGCATGAGCGCCGCCAGCTGGAAGTTGGAATGGCAGGCCGGCATGGTGGTGAGCAGGCGGTCGTTGTGCGTAAGCGATACCTCCCAGTCAGCGTACAGGCCGCTGAACAGGATGTTCGCATGCGTCAGCACGACGCCCTTGGGGCGCGAGGTAGTACCCGAGGTGAAGATGATCTCGGCCGGGTCGTCGGAGGACAGCTCGCAGCGCTCGGTCAGCTCCACGGGCGCCCCCGCCCGCAGGGCCGTGAAGTCGCGCAGCAGCGGGTCGGCCGCGAGCGCCGCGCGGGCCTCGGCCGCGCCCTCCACGTCGTCCTCGTCCATGCGCGCGACCAAGAGCCCTTTGGGAAGCCGCCCGCCTGCATCGCGCAGCTCGGCGTAGAGCCCCAAGAACTTCGGCTCTATGACCGCGCACGTGGCCTCCGTGCCCTCCAGCACGTAGGCGGCCTCCTCGGCGCGGTACTGGTCGTTCATGGGCACCATGACCGCACCGATCTTGGCCAGGCCGAACAGCGCGACCATGAACTCGGGGCACGTGCACAGCTGCACGGCCACGCGCTCGCCGCGCTCCACGCCCAGCGTCAGGAACACGTTGGCCGCCCGGTTGATCTCCTCGTCGAAGGCGCGGTACGTGTAGGAGCGCGTCTCGTCGGCGCGGTTGCGGAACCGCAGAAACGTGCGGTCGCCGCAAGCGGCCACGAGGCCGTCCCACAGGCTGCGCACCGTTTCGTTCCCCACGATGTCCGTCACTCGCCTCACCTCTTCCTTCTCCGATTCCCCGGCTATCCGCTCGATGCCGCCATGCGCGGGGCTCCTCCCGACGAGGGCGGTATCGAGCGGATGCGCGGCGTCGATGCGGGCCGCGCATCCGCAGAGCCCGCCGCCCCGGGATGCAGCTCCCGGAACGGCGTACGGCGAACGTCCTAGCCGACCTTCACGACGCCGGCCGCGGCAAGCTCGTCGATCTGCTCGGGCGTATAGCCCAGCTTCGTCATGACGTCGACGGTGTCGCCGCCCTGCGGGGGCATCGGGCGCCAGATCGCCCCGGGGTTGTTCTTGAATTTCGGAAACACGCCCAGGCCGTGGAACGTCTCGCCGTCGGCCGTCTCCCAGTCCACCCACGTGTCACGGAGCTTGAGGTGCTCCTCCTCCACGAGGTCCTCCATGTCGTTGACCACCTGGGCCGCGATGCGGTGCGCCGCGAAGTCCTCCTCGATGTCGTACTTGGAGTTCGCCAGGCAGTAGTCCTCGAACGCCTTCTGGATCTCGTCGGCGTGCGGGTTGGACAGCCACAGCCCGCTCGTGTCCTCGGGGATGTCCTCGGTGCCCCAGAGGTGCCCCAGGCCGATCGTCTCGAGGAAGTACTTGTTCTGGTCGACGCCGTACAGGCACACGCCCAGGAAGCCGTCCTTGCACTTGAACTCGCCGATGCCGCAGAGGTTCTGGTTGCGGGCGCCCGGACGGGGCCACTTGATGCCCTCGTTGAGGTAGTCGACGAGGTAGTACTGGCCGATGGCCAGCAGCGTCTCGTACATGGCCAGGTCGATGGACTCGCCCTTGCCGGACTTCTCGGCCTGGTAGAGGGCCGCCAGCGCAGAGCTCGCGATCATGAGCGTGTTGAAGTAGTCGCCGGCGTAGGGTCCGGGCAGCATCGGCTGCTCCTCGGTGCCGTTCTGCATGATGATGCCGGAGTAGGCCATGACCGTGAGGTCGTAGGCGGCGCGCTTGACCATCTTGGGGTCGCCCTCCTGGCCGAAGCCGGAGACGTGCACGATGACCAGCTTCGGGTTGAGCTCCCAAAGCACCTCGTCGGTGATGCCCTTGCGCGCCCAGGTGCCGCCCTTGGAGGCCTCCATGAAGATGTCGGCGTCGCGCACGAGGTCGAAGAAGACCTTCTTGCCCTCCTCGGAGAAGTAGTTCAGGGCCACGGAGCGCTGGTTGCGGCGCTCGGCCTGCTTGATGTAGGGGGTGTCGCGGATGGTGTCGCCCGCGCCCGTGTTCTCGAGCCAGACGACGTCGGCGCCCCAGTCGGCCATGAGGTCGGCGGCCTTCGGGCACGCGAGCTCGACCGCCGCGTAGACAACCTTGACGCCGTCGAGGGGGCCGTAGGACGGCTTTTCGGTGGGAAGTGCCATGGTGTTCCTCCTTGTTCGCATGGGTTTCTAGAAGCGGGGGCGCAGCGGCCCCCGCGGACGGGTCCGAGGAGCTACTTCTGCTTGTACTTGATGGAGGCTCCCTTGGAGGTGGCGAGGACCATCATCTCGTCGGTGCCGCCGGAGACGCGGTCCACGCGCAGGTCGCGCCAGATGCGGTTGATGCGATGCTCGCTTGCCACCGCGATGCCGCCCATGATCTGCATGGCGTCGTCGGTCACCTCGAACGCGGCGTTGGCGCAGTAGTACTTGCACATGGCGGCCGCGGCCGGATCGAAGTTGCCGTCGTTGTTGTCGGCGTTCCAGGCGGCTTCGTACAGCATGTTCTTCATGTTCGTGAGCTTGATGCACATCTCGGCGATCTTGAGCTGGTTGAGCTGGAAGCGGCTAAGCGGCTTGCCGAAGGCGATGCGGCTGTTCGCGTGCGCCATGGCATCCTCGAACGCGCTGATGGCGGTGCCGTAGTCGCAGGCGCCCACGAGCCAGCGCTCGAAGTTGAAGTCGGACACGCCGCGCATGAAGCCGTTGCCCTCCTTGCCGAAGATGTCCTTCTCCTCCAGCTCCACGTTGTCCAGGTACACCTCGCAGCAGCTGTCCATGCGCAGGCCCAGCTTGGTCAGCGGAGACAGCTTCACGCCCGGCTTGGTCATGTCGAGGAAGAACTCGGTGAACATGGACTCGTCATCGGCATTCTTGGCCATGATGACCAGGTACTTCACGCCAGCCGAGGAGGTGATGAAGGTCTTGGTGCCGTTGAGGTAGATCTTGCCGTTCTCGCGCTTGTACGTGGTGGCCAATGCGCCCACGTCGGAGCCGGCGCCCGGCTCGGTGCAGGCGGAGTTCCAGATCTGCTCGCCGGTGCCGAGCGTGGCCAGCACGGCGTCGATCTGCTCCTCGGTGCCCTCGCGGATGACGGTCTCGAAGCCGGGCAGCTGGTAGAGCACGTAGGTGGGCGCGCCGTACTTGCCAAGGATCTCGTACACGGCCATCAGCGTCACGCAGGGCTGCTCGAGGCCCAGGCCGCCGTGGCTCTCCGGCAGCATGATCTGGTCGAAGCCGAGCTCGCAGAGGCCGCGCACCCAGCGCAGCGGGTACTCGTGCCTCTCGTCGCATTCGTGGAAGTAGGTCTCCCAGTTCTCGCTCTCCATGTACTCGCGGTAGCTGTCGACGATCAGCTCCTGCTCGTCAGTCAACTTGAAATCCATGACGATCCTCCTTTTTCAGTGTGTCCAGCGGGGCTTCCCCCCGCCGTAAAACCTTGTTTGTCGAGATCCCTCGGCTACGGCCTACAGCCTGCGCCTAGGATGGCAGGGGGCCAAGCCCCAGCTGTTGGCGGTAGAAGGTCGCGGCATGCTCGAGGGCGTCGTTCGCCTCGTCGAGCATGCGCGTGTAGTGCAGAAACGCGTGGATGACGCCCTTGAACACCTCGTAGCGCACGGGCGTGCCGTACTGCTCGCAGATGGCCGCCAGCGTGGCCGAGTCGTCTCGCAGCGGGTCGAACTCCGCGGCGGCGATGTAGCAGGCCGGCATGTCGCGCGTCATGTTGTTCAGGAACAGGTTCGCGTAGGGCTCGCGGGCGAGCGCGGCGGCATCCTCGGCGTAAAGGCCCAGGTACCACTGCCAGTCCTCCTCCGTCAGGCCGTCCCACGGGCCGCCGAGCAGGCGCATGGACGACGAGTCGGCCAGGCCGAACCAGCCGTAGAACAAGAGGCAGCACCTCACGAAGCCGCTGCCGCCCAGCTCCTCGCGCAGGTGCAGCGTGGCGGCGAGGCCCAGGTGCGCGCCGCCCGAGTCGCCGGCGAACGCCAGGCGCTCCCCGTCGACGCCGAGCGCGGCGCCCTGCCCGTGCAGGTAGGAGGCCACGGCGGCCACCTCCCGCACGGCCGAGGGGTACTTCGCCTCGGGCGACAGCCGGTAGTCCACGGCCACCACCACGGAGCCGGTCTTCTCGGCCAGGATGCGGCAGATGCGGTCGTGCGTGTCCAGGTTGCCCAGCACGAACCCGCCGCCATGCGCGTACACGATGCCCGGCGTGGCACCCTCGCCCGCCGCGCGGCCCGCGGCGGCAGCCTCGGTCGGATAGTAGCAGCGCACCGGGATGGCGCCGTGGGGGCCGGGCACCTCGCCGTCGGCCTTCTCGGCCATGGCGGGGCCGCCCTCGGCCCACCATGCGCGCCCGGCCACGTAGTTCTCGCGCATCCTCTCGAAGCCCGCGGACGTGTCGTTCGCGTCGCCCGCCAGCTCGTCTTCGCGGGCCAGCACGGCTCTCATCTGCGGATTGATCTTCGCGAGCACGTCGATCTTGTTCATGGCGGCGTCCTTTCCAGCGTCGGTCGGATGGGTGCGGGGCGGTTCGGACCTGCTAGGCGGCGACGGCGTCCTCGCCCGGGGCGGCGTCGGCCTTGGCGGCCTCGAGCGCCTCGTTCTTCTTCATGGCGCGGCGCGTCATGACCAGGCAGAAGCAGCCCACGACGGCGAACGCGATGAGGATGATGAAGATGGAGTTGAAGGCGTCGGCGCCCTGGGCGTCGATCATGCCGCCGAACCAGGTGTGCACGAACACGTCGGGCATGAAGCCGATGACCGACAGGATGCCGGAGGCCGTGCCGAAGATGGCCATGGGCACCTTGGCCTCAGTGAGGGGCGACGAGCCGATGGAGAACGCGCCGTAGGTAACGAAGCCCAGCACCACGATGAGGGCGGCCACGGCCACGACCATGCCCGCATCGCGCGGCAGCACGAGGAAGCAGGCCAGCACGACGGCTGCGGCGGCGAAGAACAGCAGGATGGACTTCGAGGGGCTCTTCAGCAGCTTGTCGGCGAACAGGCCCGCCACCGGACCCGCGATGAGGCCGATGCCGTAGGTGCGGATGAGGCCGACGACCGACACGATGAACACGGGGGCGGCGAAGCACGTCGTCATGAACGGCGTGGTGTAGGTGACGCCCTGGTACACCGTGTACACGCAGAAGTACGCCAGGCACGCCCAGATGACACCGGGATGCTTGATGGCCTGCACGACCTCGCCCAGGCTGAACAGCTTCGCGTTCGGGTCGATCTCGCCCTTGAAGTTGGGGATGAAGACGAACGACAACACGGCCAGGATGGCAATGAGCACGCCCAGGAACACGAGCAGCACCTGGATGCCCTCGCTCGGCACCGGAATGGCCGACACGATGGCGGCGTTGATGAGGCCGATGACGAGGCCGGCGGCGCCGTAGATGGAGTAGCTCGTGCCGATCTTGGAGGCGTACTCGTCCTCGGCGCAGCACAGGCGCACGATCTTGAAGCGCGTGCCCCACCAGATGAGGATGGACGTGATGCCGAAGCCCACGAACAGCACGTACAGAAGGCCGAGCGAGGGCAGCAGCGCGTAGACGAACGTGAGCACCGCCGTGCCGCCGAAGCCGACCCACGACAGCGTGCGCATGCGGATCTTGTCCGCGAGGATGCCCGAGGGCAGGTAGCAGACCACGGCCGCCACGGCGTAGCACGACAGCAGCGCGCCGAGGTCCGCGTTCGTGCAGCCGAGACCCTGCATGAGGGGCTCGTAGAACACGTTCTTCAGGTAGACGGGCGTGTAGATGATGGAGGAGCCCATCGACACGAGGATGATGAGGAACCATTTGTGGAAGCCCGAGAGCTCCTTGTAGGTCACCTCGCCCTTGCTCTTGGCAAGCAGTGACATTGCGCTTTCCTTTCTCCTTGCGGTTGTCCGGGAACCTGGCGCCCAACGGCTTGGGTGAGGCGGCGAGCGGCAGGTTCCGAGCCGATGGGCGCATTCTGTTCGCGAGCCGTGGTTTTGCCATCGCAAAATGGCCATGAACACCCGAATACTTACTTTTTTGCGAGGCGTTACCGTAGAATTGGTGATAGGTTCTCACCAATGAGTAGCGCATGCGCCCGCCGTCGCGCACCGACGGTTCGGGCAGGTAGGCAGCATCGTCATCCATCGCATGACCGAGAACGAAGGGGTGGGCGCGTCCATGGGAAGCCAATCGGAGGATCGCAGGGAGCAGGGTAAGGTTGCAGAAGAATCGCTGGCGCGGCTCGCGAAGGGGCCGGCGGCGAAGTACGTCGGTTTCGCGCTGCTTCTGGCATGGCACTACGCGCTGTGGTTCGTGCCGCACGCGTTCGTGCAGACCGAGCTGCTCGACGAGCGCGTGACCGTGTCATGGCTCTTGAACCTGGGCGCCACCGTGCTGTTCCTGTTCCTCATCGCGCTGCTGCTGGGGCGCAAACGGCACCTTTCGTCATACCGTTGGCTCGCATGGGCGGCGCCTGCGCTCACCACGGCGGCCACCCTCGCGCTGTGCCTGGCACCCTTCTCGTTCACGGCACCCGGCGTGGCCTACGCGCTGTCGTTCTTCCTGGGCGCCACGGAGGCTGTGATGTGGATACTTTGGGGCGAACGCTACGCTTGCGTGAAGGCGAACTTCTCCATCAAGCACATCGGCACGGTGTTCGGCTTCACGCTGCTCGCGTGCGTGGGCACGACCTTGCTCCTGCCGCCCGTGGCGGCCACGGCGTTCGTGGCGCTCTTGCCGCTGGCCTCGGGCGGGCTTCTGGTGCTGGCGCGACGCGACGGCACGTGCTCGTTCCCGGCGCTCCTGCCGAAGCACGCCGCGGGCGGCGGCTTCAAGAGCATGGCAGTGGTGTGCGCCATCTCGTTCGTGGCGTCGTTCGCCTCGTACTTCCTGGCGGCCGTCATCCCCTGGGAGGTGCTGCCCACCGAGGTGTCCAGCTTCACGTTCGGCATCCTGGGCGGCGCCGTGCTCATGCTGGCCATCGCCGGCATCTGCATCGCGTCCAAGGACAAGGTGAACATCTTCAAGCTCTACCCATGGCTGCTCGTGTTCGAGATCGTAGCCTTCTCGTTGTTCCTGGCCGACAAGGCGCTGTACTTCCCCTCCTTCGTGGCCGCGGTGGGCATCTCGTCCATCTTCGAGATACTCCTCATCATGTACTTCGGCATCCTCATGTCCAAGGGCTACAGCACGCCGGCCATGGCGTTCAGCTTCTCGGGAGGCTGCGTGCGCGCGGGCATCGCCTTCGGCAACACGCTGGCCGTGGCCTACGAGCATGCGCCCGCCATGGCGCTGGCCGTGGCGCCCGAGACGTGCCTCGCACTCATCTGCGTGCTCGCGGCGCTGCTCATCCCCCTCGTGCGCCAGGAGTTCAGCATCGTGGCCCTGACGGCGGCACCGCCCTCGAAGGCCGAGGTGGACGAGATCTGCGCCGAGGTGGCCGAGGAGTTCTCGCTGTCGGCACGCGAGCGCGAGATCCTCGGGCTCATCGCCCGCGGCTACACCACCAGCACCATCTCCACGAAGCTGGTCATATCACCCTATACGGTGAACACCCACATCCGCCATATCTACGAGAAGATGCAGATCCACAAGCGCAGCGAGCTGCTGAACTACATCAACCTGCAGAGGAGCGACTTCTAGGGAACGTGCCCGCCGACGCCCCCTCGTCGTTCAGCGGTTCGGGCGCTCCTGCACGCAGCAGAACGCATAATAGGAGCTGCATCGCGCGGCCCCTCTCCCGCGGGGCCCCAACGCAAAAAGCGGGCGGCATCGCTGCCGCCCGCTTGCCTGCCGAGTTATCGGTCAGCCGCTACTTCTCGGGGTAGAAGCCGCTCGGCTCCTCGCCGAGGTTGATCATGATGTTCTTCGTCTGGGTGTAGTGCTCGAGCATGACCTTGTGCGTCTCGCGGCCGATGCCGGACTCCTTGTAGCCGCCGAACGGCGCGCCGGAGGGGATCTGGTTGTAGGTGTTCACCCACATGCGGCCCGTGCGCACGCCCTGCGCCACGCGGAACGCGCGGTTGATGTCGCGAGTCCACACGGCGCCGCCCAGGCCGTAGACCGAGTCGTTCGCCAGGTCGATGACCTCCTGCTCGTCCTTGAACTTGATGACCACGGCCACGGGGCCGAAGATCTCCTCCTGAGCCACGCGGCACGAGTTGTTCGGCACCACGATGAGCGTCGGCTTGAGGAACGCGCCACGGGCCAGCTCGCCCTCGGTGGCGCGCTCGCCGCCGCAGAGGACGCGGCCGCCCTCCTGCTTGGCGATCTCCACGTATTCGAGGATCTTGTTCATCTGGCCCTGGTCGATCTGGCTGCCCATCTGGGTGTCGTCCTCCCACGGCATGCCGATCTTCACGTTGCCGAACGCGCGGCACGCGTCCTCGACGAACTTGTCGTAGATGTCCTCGTGCACGAAGATGCGGCTGCCGGCGCAGCACACCTGGCCCTGGTTGAACAGGATGCCCAGCTGCACGCCGTCCAGCATCATGTCCCACTTGCAGTCGGGGAAGATGATGTTGGCGGACTTGCCGCCCAGCTCCAGCGTGGCGGGGATCAGGCGCTCGGCGGCCGCGCGGGCCACGTCGCGGCCCACCTCGGTCGATCCGGTGAACGCGAGCTTGCTGATCTTGGGATTGTCGAGGATGTACTGGCCCGACTTGCTACCGCGGCCCGTGACCACGTTGAACACGCCGGCCGGGATGACGTCTTGCGTGAGCTTCGCCAGCTCCAGCACCGTGAGCGACGTGGTGGACGAGGGCTTGAACACCGTGCAGTCGCCGGCGGCCAGCACCGGGGCCAGCTTCCAGGCGGCCATGAGGAACGGGAAGTTCCACGGCACGATCTGCCCCACCACGCCGATGGGCTCGTGCAGCACGAGGGACATCATGTTGCCGGGAAGCATATCGGCCTCGCCCGTGTCGGCCAGAAGGACGCCGGCGAAGTAGCGGAAGTGGTCGACGGAGTACGCCACGTCGATGGCGCGCGTCTCGCGGATGGGCTTGCCGTTGTCGAGCGACTCCAAGAGCGCCAGCTTCTCGGCGTTGGCCTCGATGATGTCGGCGACCTTGTTCAGGATGATGGCGCGCTCTGCCTTGTCGGTCTTGCCCCAGGTCTCGAACGCCTTCCATGCCGCGTCGACCGCGCGGTCGACGTCTTCCTTGGTGGCGTCGGCGATGGTGGACAGCTGCTCGCCGTTGGCCGGGCAGAACACGTCGAGCGTGCCGCCGTCCGAGGCGTCGACCCACTGGCCGTCGATGTAGAGCTGGTAGGATTTCTGTGCGGGGTTCTCCATTGCGCGCATCCTTTCGTCCGGCGGCTTCGCGCCGCTGCTCCCAACCTCGCGGCCAGCTTGGCCGCCGATCCCAGCATAGCGCGCGCCTCGAAGGCGTGTCAGTCGGGGTTTTGTGGAAACCCGTCAACGGTCAAGAAACGCTGCTGATGAAGTAGCATTAGGGTGCGCAAAGGAGAAACCGGGCCGATGCGCGAACGGGGAGCCCGGGCCGTCGTACGGCCCGGGCTCCCCGTCATGAGGCGGTGCGCGCGCATCCCATGAGGGCGCGGCGCCTCCGCAGCGCTTCGGCCAGGTCTAGGCGCGCTTGCCCTGCTTGTCGTTGAGCAGGCGGTTGAGGGCGTTCAGGTACGCCTTCGTGGACGATACCACGATATCGCCGTCGGCGCCGCGGCCCGTGTAGATGTCGCCCGTCGGGTCGGTCACGCGGATGGTCACCTCGCCGAGCGCGTCGATGCCGCGCGTGACGGATTGCACGGCGAACTCGGTGAGATCGTTGTCCACCTGCACGATCTTGTTCACGGCCTTGCACATGGCGTCGATGGGGCCTGTGCCGTATTCGCATGCCGTCACCACCTGGTCGGCGGCGTTCTTCAGCGTGACCGTGGCCGTGGGCGTGAGCGGGAAGCCGCAGCTGATCTGCACGCCTTCCAACGTGTAGAGCGCACTCTCGTTGCGGTCGCGCTCGTTCACGAGGCTCTCCAGATCCTCGTCGTAGACTTCCTTCTTCTTGTCGGCCAGGTTGAGGAAGGCCTCGTACATCTGGTCGAGCGCCTCGCCCTCAAGCTCGTAGCCCAGCTCCTCCAGGCGGTGCTTGAGGGCCGCGTGGCCCGAGCGCGCCGTGAGCACGATCTGGCTCGAGCCCGCGCCCACATCGGCCGGGTCGATGATCTCGTAGGTGTCGCGCTTCTTCAGCACGCCGTCCTGGTGGATTCCCGAGGAGTGCGCGAAGGCGTTCGCGCCTACGATGGCCTTGTTGGCCTGTACGTTCATGCCCGTGATGGACGACACGAGGCGGCTCGCCTTGCAGAACTCGCGCGTGTTGATATCGGTGTGCGCGTCCAGCTCGTCCTCGTGCATGCGGATGGCCATGACCACTTCCTCCATGGCCGTGTTGCCCGCGCGCTCGCCCAGGCCGTTGATGGTGCACTCCACCTGGCGCGCGCCGTTCTTCACGCCGGCCATGGCGAGTGCTGTGGCCATGCCGAGGTCGTTGTGGCAGTGCACGGCGATCTTCACGTTCTCGATGCCGTTCACGCCCTCCACCAGGTACTTGATGCGCCGGCCGAACTCCTCGGGCAGCGAGTAGCCCGTGGTGTCGGGGATGTTCACCACGGTGGCGCCCGCGTCCACGACGGCCTGGATAACGCGCACGAGGAAGTCGTAGTCGCTTCTGCCCGCGTCCTCGGCGTAGAACTGCACGTCCTCCACGAACTGCTTGGCGTACTTCACGCACTTCACGGCGCGCTCCACGCACTCGTCCTCGGTGATGCGCAGCTTGTCGCGCAGGTGGCTCGGGCTCACGCCGATGCCCGTGTGGATGCGGGGGCGCTTGGCGTACTTGAGCGCGTCGGCCGCCGCGTCGATGTCCTTCTCCACCGCGCGCGTGAGGCCGCAGACCACGGCCGCATCGCCCGCCAGCTCGGCAATGCGGCGCACGCTCTCGAAGTCGCCGGGGCTCGAGATGGGGAAGCCCGCCTCGATGACGTCGACGTTCAGGCGCAGCAGCTGACGCGCGACCACCAGTTTCTCCTCGGTGTTCATGGAAGCGCCCGGCGACTGCTCGCCGTCGCGCAGCGTGGTGTCGAAGATGTCGATCTTGCGCGTCATGTCATGCGTCCTTTCCTTCTAAACGACCGCTGCACCCTCGCAGGGGCGGCGGGTTATTCACGATTGCTTCGACTATCTTAGCAAATATCCCAAGTGCGTCACTTGGGATTGCCTGGCGACGTGGAAAAGAAACGCGTCGCTCAAACCAAAGGCACTAACACGCCCGTAAGCGCTTTCTCGCGCGGAAACGGCGCGCCGTTGTAGTACTGCTCGATACACTGACCTGACGAAACGAGCCCGCGCTGTGCCAGCCATGTCTCCATCTCCTGATAGACTGGCTCCATGTCCTCGTTCGGCCCCAGAAACATGAACGTGACGTAGCGCCCAGCCGGAATACTGCCGGCCACGACGTCACCTGCATCCGGCAGCGGGCGGGCAAGCGGAAAGCCCACTTCCACGAGCAGGTTATCCATGTCGCCCATATCGAGAAAGCGTACGTACGGAATGTCGGCAGGCTCGAGGCCCTCCCCAGCGACATAGGCGCCCAACTTCGGGAACGCGGAACCAATGAGCGCAGGTAGCTGCGCGACTGGCGTACGCTCCTTCACCGCAACGCAAGGCTGCTCGGCGCGATCGATCAGGGCAAATTCTGTAATACGGGGCATAATGCCTCCTTTGCTGGGTGAAGGAGCTCGCTACAGCTTCACGTACCAGAGGTTCTTCAGTTCGGGTATCTCGGCGCGCAGGCGGGACAGCACGGCGTCGTCCACCTCGCCCTCCACGTTCATGTACACGAGCGCGCAGCGGTCGGCCGGCTTCGCGCCGATCTGCATGGTGGTGATGTTGATGCCCGCCTCGCCCAGGATGGTGCCGATGGTGCCCATGCGGCCCAGGGCGTCCACGTATTCGAAGATGAGCGACTGGCGTCCCGGCGCGATGTCTATCTTGTAGCCCAAGAGCGATACGAGGCGCGCGGTCTGCGCGGCATCGCCGCGGGTGCAGGCCACCTCGGTGCCGTCGGCCATGACGGCCACCGTGGAGGCGTAGCCGTCGGCATCGGGTCGCGCCTGCGTCTCCACCTTGATGCCGTGGCGCTGGGCCACCGCATCGGCGTTCACGGGCGTGACCGTGGCGCGGCCCTGGTAGGACAGGAGCCCCTTGACGGTGCCGGCCACCAGGATGGACGGGTCGGCATCGGCGAGCGACCCTGCGGCCGTGAGCTTCAGGTACTGCGGCACCTCGCCGTGGATCTGCGCGAGCATGCTGCCCATCATCTGGCAGGCGGGCACGTACGGCCCCACCGCGTCCATGACCTCGGGCGGCACCGGCGCCATGTTCACGGCGGTGGGCACGATGGAACCCGCCAGGCCCGCGGCCACGTACTCGGCCGTCTGCACGCCGGCACGCAGCTGCGCCTCCTTCGTGGACGCGCCCAGGTGCGGGGTGAGGATGGCGTTGGGGAACTCGTGCAGCGGGCTTCCGGTGCACGGCTCGTTCTCCCACACGTCGAGGCCCACGGCGCCTATCTTGCCGGCGGCCAGGAAGTCGGCGAGCGAGTCCACGTTGTAGATGCCGCCGCGCGCGGCGTTCACCAGGATCACGCCGTCCTTCATACGCGCATACTGGTCGGGCCCGAACATGCCGATGGTCTGCTTGGTCTTCGGCAGGTGCACGGTGATGAAGTCCGCGAGCGGCACGATGGCGTCCACGTCGTCGTAGAGCGTCACGCCCAGCTGCTCGGCGCGCTCGGGGCTGCAGTACGGGTCGTAGCCCACGAGCCTCATGCCGAAGGCACGGGCGCGCTCGGCCACGAGGCCGCCGATGCGGCCCAGGCCGAAGATGGCGAGCGTCTTCTCGTACAGCTCGACGCCGGTGAACCTCGTCCGCTCCCACAGGCCCTCGTGCATGGAGGCGTTGGCCTGGGCAACGTTGCGGGCGCAGGCCAGCATGAGGGCCATGGTGTGCTCGGCGGCGCTCACGATGTTCGACGTGGGGGCGTTGCACACGATGACGCCGCGCTCGGTGGCGGCCTCCACGTCCACGTTGTCCACGCCCACGCCGGCCCGGCCGATGATGCGCAGGTTCTTCCCCGCCTCGATGACCTCGCGCGTCACCTTCGTGGCCGACCGCACGATGAGGGCATCGTAAGCCGGGATGGCCGCGATCAGCTCCTCGGGGGGCATCTTCAGCTTGACGTCCACCTCGTAGCCCTTGTCGCGGAGCACCGCGAGGCCGGCGTCGGCCAGCCTTTCGGCAACCAGCACTTTCTTCGTCATAGAACTACCACCTCTGCAAGAGTCTTCCTGGTATGTTTCGCTTGCGCCGCGCGGGAACCCGTCGGGACGCGTCCGGGCGGCTGCCCCATGATAAGGCGAAACCGCCCGCCGCGCCGGGTCGGGCGGGAAATTATCGACGAAATGCGAAAAGCCGCCCAAGCAATCGGTCGCCGGCGCCGCTCAACCCGGCAGCTGCGCGGCGCCGCGCGACCTTCCTAGCGCCGGGCGAAGCTGAACATGGAGCGGATGCCCTCGCCCACCTGCTCGATGGGGGCCTCGGCGTGCTCGGCACGCTGTTCGAGCAGCCACTTCTGGCCGTTCGCCGAGTCCTCCATGAACTCGCGGGCGAAGCTGCCGTCCTGGATGCGCGCGAGGATGATCTTCATCGCGGCCTTCGCCTCGTCGGTGATCACCTGGGGGCCGGCGTAGTAGTCGCCGTACTCGGCGGTGTTGGAGATGGAGTTGCGCATCTTGGCCATGCCGCCCTCGTACATGAGGTCCACGATGAGCTTCATCTCGTGGAAGCACTCGAAGTAGGCCATCTCGGGCGGGTAGCCCGCCTCCACGAGCGTCTCGAAGCCGGCGTTGATGAGCGCCGTCACGCCGCCGCAGAGCACCGCCTGCTCGCCGAAGAGGTCGGTTTCCGTCTCGTTCTTGAACGTGGTCTCGATGACGCCGGCGCGGGCGCCGCCGATGCCCCAGGCATAGGACAGCGCCACGTCCTTGGCCTGCCCCGACGCGTCCTGGTGCACGCAGATGAGGCAGGGCACGCCCGCCCCTTCGGTGAACACGCGGCGCACCATGTGGCCCGGGCCCTTCGGCGCGATCATGACCACGTCCACGTCGGCGGGCGGGGTGATGCAGCCGTAATGGATGTTGAAGCCGTGCGCGAACGCGAGGGTGTCGCCGGGCTTCAGGTGCGGGGCGATCTCGGCCTCGTAGGTGGCGGCCTGGGTCTCGTCGGGCGTGAGTATTATGATGAGGTCGGCTTCCTCGGCGGCCTCGGCCACGCCCATGACCTTGAGGCCGGCCTCCTCGGCGGCCTCGCGCGACTTCGAGCCCTCGCGCAGGCCCACGCGCACGTCGGCGCCCGAGTCCTTCAGGTTGAGCGCATGGGCGTGGCCCTGGCTCCCGTAACCGATGACGGCCACCTTCTTGCCCTGGATGAGCTCGGGGTTCGCATCGTTCTCGTGGTAGATCGTGACAGCCATGGTGTTGGTTTCCTTTCTGTAGGCTGGTTTTAAACGTCTTTGCTGTTGCGAGACATCGCTATCTTGCCGGTGCGGGTGATCTCCTTGATGCCGTAGGCGCGGAAGAGGTCCTCCATGCCCTTGAGCTTGCTCTCGTCGCCGGTGGCCTCGATGGTGAGCGAGCTCTTCCCCACGTCGACGATCTTCGCGCGGAAGACGTTGGCGATCTCGATGATCTCGCTTCTGCGCTCGGGCGTGGCGTTCACCTTGAACAGCACGAGCTCGCGCTCGATGGCGCCCTCGTCGGTGAGGTCGTTGATCTTGTGCACGCTGATCAGCTTGTGCAGCTGCTTGGTGATCTGCTCGTAGGCCACCTCGTCGGCCTTCACGATGGCCGTGACGCGCGACATGGTGGGGTCCTCGGTGGGGCCCACCGACAGCGACTCGATGTTGAAGCCGCGCCGCGAGATGAGCCCCGTCACGCGCGACAGCACGCCCGGCTTGTTCTCAACCAGGACGGACAGGATGTGCCTCATCGCATGCCTCCCTTCCCGCCCGCGGCGCCGTCCGCCTCGGGCACGTCCGTGCGCACGGCCCCCACGGCCACGTCGATGGCGCCTATCACGTCGTCGAGCGCGCGCCCGGGCGCCACCATGGGGAACACGTTCTGGTCGCGCGAGATGGCCACGTCCAGCAGGTAGGGGCCCTCGGCGGCCAGCATCGCAGCCAGCGCGGCGTCCAGCTCGTCGGGGCTCTCCACGCGCGCGGCCTGCCAGCCGTACGCGTCGGCCAGCTTCACGAAGTCGGGGTTGGCGTCGAGCAGCGTGGAGGAGTAGCGCTCGCCGTAGAACAGATGCTGCCACTGGTGCACCATCCCGAGGCACCGGTTGTCCATCACGAGCACCTTCACCGGCACGCCGTGGATGCCCGCCGTGGCCATCTCCTGGCTGTTCATCTGAAACGACCCGTCGCCGGCCACGCACACCACCGTCTTGTCGGGGCACCCGATGGCGGCCCCGATGGCGGCCGGGAAGCCGAAGCCCATCGTGCCCAAGCCGCCCGACGAGATGAACGAGCGCGGGCGCTCGCGCGCGATGTGCTGAGCGGCCCACATCTGGTGCTGCCCCACCTCGGTCACGACGATGCTCCTCTCGGGATCGAGCGCGTCGGAGAGCTTCTCCATGACCACCTCGGGCACGATCTCCTCGGGCGCGTCGCCCACGTTCGGATGGTAGAACGGGTGGCGGCGGCGCCACTCGGCGATCTGCCCGAGCCACGCCTCCGTCTCGGGGCTCACGCCCTCCTTGGAAAGCTGGGCCACGATGCCCCCGAGCACTCCCTTCAGGTCGCCCACGATGGGGATCTGCGCCTCGCGCACCTTGCCGATCTCGGCGGGGTCGATGTCGATGTGGATGACCTCGGCGTGCGGCGCGAACTCGTCGAGCCGGCCCGTGACGCGGTCGGAGAAGCGCGCGCCCGCCGCGATGATGAGGTCGCTCTCCGTCATGGCCAGGTTCGCGTACTTCGAGCCGTGCATCCCCACGGGCCCCAGGTTCAGCGGATGGGACGCGGGGAACGCACCCTTGCCCATGAGCGTGGTGACCACCGGCACCTGCATGAGCTCGGCCAGCGCGCGCAGCTCCTCGGACGCGCCGGAGGACACCACGCCGCCGCCCACGTAGAGCACGGGCCGCTCGGCGCGGCGGATGCGGGCCACCGCCTGCTTGACCTGCTTGGCGTTGCCGCGGTAGGTGGGCTTGTACGACGGCAGGTTCACCTCGTCGGGGTACGCGAACACCAGCTCCTCGCTGGCGAGGTCGCTCGGCACGTCGATGAGCACGGGGCCGGGGCGGCCGGTCTTGGCGATGTGGAACGCCTCGCGGAACGTAGCCGTCAGCTCGTCGGTGGATTGCAGCAGGTAGCTGTGCTTGACCACCGGCATGGTGATGCCCACGATGTCGGACTCCTGGAACGAGTCGGTGCCGATGACGCCACGCGGCACCTGCCCCGTGATCACCACGAGCGGCACGCTGTCCATGTAGGCCGTCGCGATGCCGGTGACCGTGTTCGTGGCGCCCGGGCCGCTCGTGACGATAGCCACGCCCACGTTACCCGTGGCGCGCGCGTAGCCGTCGGCCTCGTGCACGGCTCCCTGCTCGTGGCGCGAGAGCACGTGCTTGATCTGCGTGGAGTCGTAGAGCGCGTCGTAGATCTTGATGGCCTGGCCGCCCGGGTAGCCGAACACGAGGTCGACGCCCTCGGCTTCGAGCGAGGCGACGACCGCCTGCGCGCCCGTCATGGTGCGGCCCTGCTTCTCCGTGCGGCTGCCGAGGCCGCGCGGCGCGCCCTTGACGGCCGCCGTCGCGCCGGGACGCGGCTGCTGCTGGTTCTGGTTCGCCTCGGTCATGAAACATACGCCCCCTTGTCTGCGGAAGAGACGAGCTTCGCGTACTTCGCGAGCACGCCGTGGTCGTGCTTTGGCGCCGGCGGCGTCCAGGCCGCGCGGCGGCGTTCGAGCTCGGCATCGTCCACGCCCAGCGTGAGCGCGCCGCCCTCGATATCCACCGTCACCTGGTCGCCCTCCTCGATGAGCGCGATGGGCCCGCCTGCGGCCGCTTCGGGGCTCACATGCCCCACGGCCGGGCCCTTCGTCGCGCCCGAGAAGCGCCCGTCGGTGATGAGCGCCACGCTCGTGGACAGGCCCATCCCCACGATGGAGGACGTGGGCGTCAGCATCTCGCGCATGCCCGGGCCGCCCTTCGGCCCCTCGTAGCGGATGACCACCACGTCGCCCGCCACGATCTTCCCGGCGTTGATGGCGGCGCAGGCCTCCTCCTCGCTGTCGAAGCAGCGCGCGGGGCCGGTATGCGTCATCATCGAGGGATCGACGGCCGACTTCTTCACGATGGCGCCGTCGGGCGCGATGTTGCCGTGCAACACCTTAAGCGCGCCCACCGGGGAGAACGGGTTGTCGTGCGCGCGCACCACCTCGCCATCCGCGCCGGCGCAATGCTCGGCCATGTAGTCGAGGTAGCCCCCCATGGGGCCCATGCAGGTGAGCGCGCTTCGGTCGATGAGCCCTAAGCGGTCGAGCTCCGCCATGACCACGGGCACGCCTCCCACCTCGTACAGGTCGGTGAGCGGGCGCGGGCCCGAGGGCGCGAGCTTCACGAGGTGCGGCGTGCGCGCGCTCGCCGCGTCCCAATCGTCCATCGTGATGGGATGGCCCGCCTCGCGGGCGACGGCCGTGAGGTGCAGCACCGTGTTCGTGGAGCCGCCGAAGGCCATGTCGCACTCCATTGCGTTGTGGATGGCGGCCTCGCTCACGATGTCGCGCGCGCAGACCCCCTGCTCCAAGAGCTCCATCACCCTCATGCCCGCATGCTTCGCCAAGCGGATGCGCTCGGAGTACACCGCGGGGATGGTGCCGTTGCCGGGAAGCGCGATGCCGAGGGCCTCGGTGAGGCAGTTCATGGAGTTCGCCGTGAACATGCCCGAGCAGCTGCCGCAGGTGGGGCACGCCGTGTCCTCGTAGAACTTGAGCTCTTCTTCGGTCATCGTGCCGCTCCTCACGCGCGCTGCACCGTCGAACAGCGTGTTGAGGTCGGTGGAGGGGCCGCATCCGCCCGGCTGCTTGCCGGCCAGCATCGGGCCGCCCGACACGAACACCGTGGGAATGTTCACGCGCAGCGCGCCCAGCAGCATGCCCGGCACGATCTTATCGCAGTTCGGGATGCACACGAGCGCGTCGAAAGCGTGGCCCTGCACCGCGCACTCCAGCGAGTCGGCGATGGCCTCGCGCGACACGAGCGAGTAGTGCATGCCGTCGTGGTTCATGGCGATGCCGTCGCACACGCCGATGGTCGAGATCTCGAACGGCACGCCGCCGGCCAGGTAGATGCCGGCCTTCACGGCCTCGGCGATCTTGTCGAGGTTGTTGTGCCCCGGGATGATGTCGTTTCGGGAGTTGAAGACGGCGACGAGCGGCCGCTCCAGCTCCTCGTCGGTGATCCCGTCGGCCTTGAGCAGGCTGCGGTGCGGCGCGCGCGCCACGCCCTCGGTGACGGCCGAGCTTCTTCGTTTCATGCCGTTCCTTCCTCCTTCGTCCGTGCTGGCTGTCGATCCGTCCCGCAGGGCAGGGGCTCTGCCCTTGCCGCCACAGGCGGGGTCGACCTCGCTCGCCGGCAAGGGCAGGGCCCCTGCCCTGCGGTCAACCAGCCATAAAAAAATCCCGCTGCAGGCAAGTCGCTGCACCAGGACCACGGTTAGGAGAAAGAATGCACCGCGGCCTTAAGCCGCACTGCACGCTTCGACGGGTAACGGTTGTCGCCGGCTCAGCCCTACTTGCCCCGCGCGCCGGGCCGGAGATCGTCCGTCCGCGCGCGAAACGTTCATGCCGAACTGCTCGGAGGGGGCTTTCGGACCGTCCACCGCCGGCTCGCAGCTTTCCGCCGGCTCTCTGGAAGATGGATTCGTCCCTACTGGTCCTCGTCATCGCATTTCGATCTATGAGGTTGTTGGACGCCAGTATACTCCCCGATCCGCCCCGTGCAAGAAAAACTTTGAATATCGAAGGTTTCCCGTAGGAAATTCACATGGACGAGGTCGGGAATGAGGGAGAAGCTGGCATTTATCTCCAAAACCGCACGCAGCCCTAGCGAGCGGCGCGCTGATGTACGAGCGCCTCTACCCGTGCAAGGTCTTGCTCAGGGTAGAGTGTGTACACGAGATCGAACGGGTTCACTGCCACTTTGCGAACGCCTTCGCCGAACTCTTCCTTGATCGACGCGGGAACCATCGAAGATCCAAATTCGCCGAAACGTTCGATGTTGTCCAGATTCTCAAGGATACGACTCTCCACTTTCGGAGAGGTTGCCAAAGCAAGATCTTCGGCGAAGCGCTCCGCGTACTCCATTCTAGGCATGCGAGGCCCGCTTGTCATGCACCGCAGCCATGAGGTCATCGCGGGAAGAATAGTAGCGTCCATTCTGGAAATCATCACGGGATTGCCGGAGGGCCTGCGCCATACGCTGCTCGTAAAGCGCCTGCTCAACAGCCTCGTCAATCTTTTTCTGGAATACGTCCTCCGACATGAAGGCATACTTTCCGCGGCCGTTCTCGGTTATGTAGACAACTTCGGTGTCTGCAATTTTCTTGATCTCACGCTGCTGGTTTTTCAGCGCAGTAGAGGGGTAAATAGCCGGCATAGCTTTTCTCCTTAATAAGGTTCTTTATTGCGGTCTTTATTAAGAACCTTATTTTACCCTTTTTCAAGTCCCGAATGCAAGGACGCCGAAATGCCACGCCCTCCGACTAGGTGTTCGCTCTGCGGGCCAAGGGCCGCAGCGCCGAGGTCATCTCCGGCCAGCTTTTCATTTCCGCCCACACGGTCAAGACCCATACGTCGCGCATCTACCGCAAGCTCTCGATAAACTCCCAACAAGAGCCGATCGACCTGGCGGAAGAGGGGCGAACCGTCGGGAAGCAATGACGTAGGAAGGTTTTCACTCGATGGGACTCCACTTCTCCTAAGGAACTTGAAGGCGTTTTTGCCAGTTTTTCTAAGGACCTTTATCTTTGGAGCACCTCAAACAGACGCCTTCTTTAGCAAACGCCTCTAGAAAAAGCGGCGCACCGTTTTCCGATGCGCCGCCTGCGACTCTTCTTCAAAGAGGAAAGTGCCTACGCGTGCGCCTGCTCGAACTTGTCCATGAAGGCAACGAGGGCCTCCACGCCGGCGCGGGGCATGGCGTTGTAGATGCTCGCGCGCATGCCGCCGACGCTGCGGTGGCCCTTCAGGTTCTCCAGGCCGGCGGACTTGGCCTCGGCCACGAACGCGGCGTCGAGGTCGGCGTCACCGGTGACGAACGGGACGTTCATAAGCGAGCGGTCGGCCTTCCGCACGGTGCCGCGGAAGAGCTTGCTCGCATCGAGGAAGTCGTAGAGCAGCGCGGCCTTCTCCTGGTTGCGCTTCTGCATGGCCTCGAGGCCGCCCTGGTCTTTCAGCCACTTGAACACCTTGCCGCAGATGTAGATGCCGTAGGCGGGCGGCGTGTTGTAGAGCGAGTTCGCGTCGGCCTGCGTCTTCCACTTCAGCATGGTGGGCGTGCCCTCTAGCACGTCGTCCGTGATAAGGTCCTCGCGGATGATGGAGATGACCACGCCGGCCGGGCCGATGTTCTTCTGCGCGCCGCCGTACATGACGCCGTACTTCGTGATGTCCACCGGCTCGGACAGGAAGCACGACGACACGTCGGCCACGAGGTCCTTGCCCTTGGTGTCGGGCAGCGTGTGGAACTTTGTGCCGTAGATGGTGTTGTTCTCGCAGATGTAGAGGTAGTCGGCGTCGGGGGACACGTCCAGGTCGGAGCAGTCGGGGATGTAGGAGAACGTCTCGTCCTCGCTGCTGGCAATGGCACGGGCGTCGCCGTAGATCTTGGCTTCCTTGAAGGCCTTCTTCGCCCAGGCGCCGGTGATGATGTAGTCGGCCACGCGGTTCCTCATGAGGTTCATGGGAACGGCGGCGAACTGCTGCGACGCGCCCCCCTGCAGGAACAGCACGCGGTAGTTCTCGGGGATGCCGACGAGCTCGCGCAGGTCGGCCTCGGCGTTCTCGATGATCTCGCCGAACGGCTTGGAGCGGTGGCTCATCTCCATGACGGACATGCCCGAGCCGCGGTAGTCGAGCATCTCGGATGCGGCCTCGGCAAGCACCTCCTCCGGCAAGACGGCGGGACCTGCTGAAAAGTTGTACACCCTGGCCATGCGCTCCTTCTCTCTCTTCGGTTCCCCGGCCGGCCGCGCTGCAAGTGGCGCGCTGCGGCACGCAGGCCGGTGGCGGTTGGTCATGGGTGCATTGTACTATGCGCGCGACGCGTTTGCGCAGGCGGCGCGGAAAAGATCAGCGGGCAGCGCCGGTGGCGGGGAAGCCGCGTGAGGAGCTGCACACGTGTCGGTTCGCTGACTGATCGGCCATGCGCGGGAAACGAATGCCCCGATCATAGGCGGTAGCACGTACGGACAGCCTAAACTCCCTCTTCGCACCCTTAGAAACCCCGGGCGCCGGACGCGGGCGAACCGCGCCGGCCCCGCAAGCTCGAGAACCTTTGGAAAGGAGGCGCGGCATGCCGTACCGTGGACTGCCCTACTTCGTCGCCGAGCAAGCGAGCACCGGCGGCCGCGTCGACCCGTACGCGTCCGAGCGGCACACCTTGCCGGACTGCGCGCAGGGCGTGCGCTACTCGTCGGCGCCGCGCAGCAACGAGCGGCGCGTCGTGTCCTACCGCGCCTGCGAAACCGTATGCCCTCCGCAGGCCCACGGTGCGCGGGTCGATGCCAAGCCCCTGATCACCGACGTCGAGCCCATGCGCATCCTGGCGGCGGTCATGCTCATGGCGGTTATCGCCGTGGGCGCGGCCTTCGTGGGCATCGGCGTCGCGAACGGCTTCACCGGCATCGTCGACAATGCCATCCTGACCGACGAGCCTGCTGCCACGACGAAGGCCACGCTCAGCGCGGCGCCATCGTCGTGGCAGCAGGGAACCGTGCCCCAGCTGTACCAGGTGGATCCCCAATGGGCCGATCGCCCCTACGGCTCGGGCACCATCGGCACGTCCGGCGCTGCGCCGCTCGCCCTGGCCATGGTGCGCATCGACCTCACGGGCGACGCCTCCGTGGGGCCGGTGGAGGTGGCCTCGGCCGCGCAGCGCGACGGCTATGCCTACCAACCCGACGCCACGGCGCTGCTCACCGACGGCGCAGCCGGGCTCGGCCTGACGGCACGTCCCGTAGAGGCAAGCGAGCCAGCCGTCAGGCGACAGATCAACTCGGGCTTCCCGGTCGTCTGCGCCGTGCAGTCCAGCGCATTCGGCAACGGTACCGCCTACATCGTGCTGACGGACATCGACGAGCGCGGCCGCCTTGTCGTGAACGACCCCGCGAGCGTCGACCGCACGGAGCGGCACTGGGACTTCGAAGAGATCCTGCCATCGAGCACCGGCCTCTGGGCCTACAGCGTGGCAGGCTAGCATGACGCAACGAAAGCCGCCCCCGAAATGCGGGGGCGGCTTTCGTTGTCAGGGCGCCCCCGCATCGGGGGCGCCTCGCGTTTGAGGGGGTTGATCGCGCCGAGCGCCTACGCTCCCGGAGCCGGCGGGGCGCTCGGCGGCTTCGGGGCCGCAGGCGGCGTGGGCGCGCCGGGAGCTGCCGGCATGGCGGGAACGCCGGGCGCCGGGGCGGCCTTCGCGCCGCAGTTCGGGCACTCGTCGAGCTTCGGGTCGACTTCCGCACCGCATTTCGGGCACTTGACGGGGCCCATCCCGCTTACCGCTGGTCTGAAGCACATGGCTCTGTCTCCTTCTTCTGGTCGGTTTCTCTGTCGGTTTCTCTTCTTGCTCACGGCCGTGCGGCCGGGAACCTCATTCGGCCGCCGCAGCGGCATCCTCGCCGCGGGGTGCGGCGCCGGCCGCCGGCGCTCCCTCGACCCGCTCTCCCGCCACCGCGCCGCACGCGGACTCGCGGGCGCGCACGCGACCGCGGGCGAGCCAGCTCAAGGCCACGTACAGGGCCGCGGTCATGGGCGCCGTGGTCACGAACGGCACGGCCACCGCGCCAGTGGCGTACAGCACGCCGTTCACCGCGCTCACGACGGCGATAGTGGCCACGCCGCGCCAGTTCACGCTCTCAACCTGGTCGAGCGGCAGGCCGCGCGAGCCTATGCGCATCGGCCCGCGCACGAGGTAGTAGTCGGTGACGAGCAGCACGCACCACGAGATGGTGAGGATGCTGCCGAAGCTCATAAACGCGTTCACCTGGTCCAAGATGCCGCCCAGGATGAACAAAAGCCCAATGGCGTTCGCCACCACGACGGCCGCGGGCCAGGAGAACTTCACGCCGAACAGCGAGTCGAACAGGTTCGACACCGCGTTCGCGCCGCCGATGGAGTTCGACGTCTCCACCTTCATCTGCGACAGGCAGATGATGGCGAGCCCCACCCCGCCGGCCGCCAGCACGAGCGACACGCCCGGGTTCGTGATGGCGGCATGCGCCGCGCCCGCGGCATCGTAGCCCATGGTGGAGAAGTACGCCGCCGACTGCTCGAAGCCGAAGTACGTGATGAGCGCGCCGAACAGGTACGTGACCACGGCGAACAGGCTTCCCACCAGCGAGATGGGCACGAGGTCGCGCTCGCGGCGGGCGAAGCGCGTGAAGTCGGCGGCGAAGAGTGCGAGCAGCCCCGACGTCATGATGGCGTAGTTCACCCCGTAGGCGAACCCCTCGCCCACCTCCACGCCGGGAATGAGCACCCCGTGCGTGAGCGCGTCGCCCATCTGGCCGTTCGCGGCCACAAGATATACCACGTAGCCCATGACGGCGAACAGCGCCACCACGAACACGGCGTTCATGCGCGCGATGGCCTTCGTGCCGAAGAGCGCCATGAGCACCCACACGCACGAGATGCCCGCGAACAGCGCCCAGCGCATCCACTCCTCGCTCCAGCCGAACGCGAACAGGATGGCGTTGCCCAGCTGCACCGTCCCCACTGCCAGAACACCTACCAGCAGGAATATCCACACGAGAGAGCCGGCGGCCGAGCCCTTCGTGCCGAAGATGTACAGGCGGCTGACCACGTTGTTGGGCAGGCCCTCGTGAAACGTGATCTTGCCCACCAGGTACGTGAGCACGAAGCTCAAGGCGAACGTGATGGCCATGGCCACCCCGCCCAGCTGGCAGCCCGCGTAGAACGCCACGATGCCGCCGCCCATGAGCTTGGAGAGGCTGGACACCACGCCCGAGAGGATGGCCGCAATATCGGGCCAGGCGAGGCGCGCCGCGTCGGGCACGCGCTCGAACAGCGACGCCTTCCCCGCCGCGTCCGGCGCCCGCCCCCGAGCCGGCGCCTTCACCTCGTTGGGCGCCTTCCCGGCAACCGGTGTTTCCTTCATGATTGCCCCCTTTGTTAGAGGTGTGACGGGCGTGACAGAGGGACGGGGATAGTGTCTCATTCTCCGAAGTCTCTCGATTGCTGCAAGCGCAGGGGGAATGAGACATTATCCCCGTCCCTCTGTCACGCCCTCTGTCACGCCCTCGAACCTGCGGCGTGCTCGGACCTAAACGATTCCGATGTTCGCCATCACTATCATCACGACCAGCGCGCAGAGCCCCGCGCCGATGGATATGGCCGCGATGTGCTTGTACGAGTTCTTGTGGTTGAGCCCCATGGCCGCCAGCATGCCGAACATGGCGCCGGAGTTCGGCAGTGCGCCGCCGATGGTGGCCGACGTGGCGATGATCTTCGCGAGGGCGGCCGGGTTCACGCCCGTGGCCAGGTACGGGTCGAGGAAGTTGCCGGCGATGATGCCCACCGCGCCCGAGCCGGAGCCCATGACGCCGCCGAGCACGGCCGCCATGGTGGCGGCGGACACGTAGGTGCCGCCCGGCATGTTGAAGATAGCCTCGTAGATGACCGTGAAGCCCACGGAGGCGGCGGCCACGGTGCCCACGCCCACGGCGGCCGAGGTGAACAGCGCAGGCCCGAGGGCCGCCTTGGCGCCGTTGCCCAGCACGTCGCGCTGGCTGTCGATGTGCTTGTGGAACAGGACCATGCTGGCCACGACGGCCGTCACCATGGCGATGTAGATGATGTTCGCCACGCCCAGCTGCGAGCCGACGATGATGATGGCGATGAGCAGCACGAGCGGCAGCAGCGCCACGGCGACGCCCGGCAGCGGCTTGTCGTCGGCCACCTCGGCCTCGCCTGCGGACGTCTCGTAGGTCTCGCCCTTGGCCTGGGCGCGCTTCAGCGCGAACTTGATGTACACGCACGACACCGCGATGGCGACGATCGAGCCCACGATGCCCATGACGGGCGCAGCGGTCAGCGACACGCCGCAGCCGTTCGCGGCGTTGATCCACGCGATGGCGGGCACGCCGGGAATCATGGCCATGGTGAACGAGCAGGCCGCGAGCGTCCAGGCAGCGCAGAACAGGTGCCACGGGATGTTGCACTCTTTGAACAGCGGACGCGCCAGCGGAATGAGCGCGAACATGGCCACGAACATGGAGATGCCCGCGTAGGTGAGCACCGCGCCCACCGCGGCGATGCCCAGCAGCACGAGGTACGGGCTCTTGGAGCCCACCTTCCCCATGACGGCGTTCGCGATGGCCTTGGCCGCGCCCGACTTGTCCATGAACTCGCCCATGATGGCGCCGCCCATGAAGATGAGCAGGTTCTTCTGTACGAAGCCCGCGAGCCCCGTGACGTACGACGACTCGCCGCCCACCATGGCCGCGGCGATATCCATGCCGTTGGTGAGCGCGATGATGACGGCCGTGACGAGGGACGTGATAAGCACGTTCCACCCCTTCATGGCCGCGATGACGAAGAACACGAGCCCGACGACGATGCCGGCAACTCCTATCCATTCCATAGCTTTCCCCTTTCGTTGGTTTTTCGTTCCCCCGACTCCGGGAGCGCTCGCCAGAGCGCTCCCGGAGCTCTCCTACGCCATATCGTTGCGGGTCGCACGCATGAACTCCACCACGGTGCCGTGCTTCATGCGCAGCTCGTCGCGGCGGACGGTGCCCTCGTCGAAGGAGGCGAGGTCCTCGGCGCCCTCGAAGAGCGTGCCCAAGTCGCCGCGCTGGCGGTTGAGCGCGATGGCCTCCTCGGCGTCGTAGGGCACAAGCGGCTGCTTCTCGCGCGGGTTCCACACGAGGAAGGCGGGAGCCGTGGCATCGGGCGCGGGCATGCCCTCGCAGTACCGCACGTCGCCGTACTTCTCCACCAGCTCGTCGAGCGGGCCGAAGTCGAAGGCCCGCAGCGGGCAGCTCGCCGTACACGCGGGCTGCATGCCCTCGGCCAGGCGATCGACGCACATGGTGCACTTGCTCATCTTCGTGCCCGGCTCGTCGGAGGCGAAACGCGGCGCGCCGTAGGGGCACGCATCGTAGCACTTCCGGCAACCGTCGCACTTGTCCTGGTCGACGAGCACGGCGCCGAACTCGTCCTCCTTGTAGAGGGCGCCGTTCGGGCACGCCTTCGCGCACGCCGGGTCCTCGCAATGGCCGCACGGGAACGCCAGCGCGTGCAGGCGGATGTTCGGGAACGTGCCCTGCTCCCACTCGTAGACGCCCATCCACTTCTCGGCGCCCGGCTCGAGGCCGTTCCAATCCTTGCACGCGATGCTGCACGCCTGGCATGCGTAACAGCGGTTCATGTCGAACATAAATCCGTACTGCGTCATGGTCCTACTCCCTTCCCTCTCCGAGCGCGGCCCGCAGGCCGAGCGCCGCCTTCGCCCCGCGCATGCCGCCGCGCTCCGCCTCCAGGCCGAAGCCCTCGGCGTCGCCATCGGCCAGCTTCTCCACTTCCACGAGGCCGGCCGTGATGAGCGCGCCCAGGATATGCGGCAGATGGCCGTCGTCGATGAGGATGTTCGGCGTGCCGCGCAGATCCTGGCCGTACTCGTTCATCTCGGCCGCGGTGCCGTCGGTCTGGTACCACGCGCCGTGGTGCACGGCGGCGGTGCCCGGCATCATGCGGTTCGTCACGTAGGCCGTGAGCACGGTCTCGCCGCGGTCGCTGCTCACGCGGCACAGGTCGCCGTCCTTGATGCCGCGCGCCTGGGCGTCCACGCCCGAGATCCACACGGCGTGGCGGTAGCAGTCCTCGCGCATGAAGGGGTTGTTGTCGTTGCTCGAATGCTGGCGGTAGATGGACACCGGCGACACGAGCGACAGCGGGTACTCCTTCGCCTTCGGGTTGTAGAAGCCGTCGTTCGAGGCCGAGCCGATATCGCCCTCCACGTAGCTCGGGCTCCACACCGGCATGGGCTCGATCTGCCCGCGCCAGCGCGTCTCGGTCATGTCGTGGTCCTTCACGAAGTTCGACGAGAACTCGATCTTGCCGGTCGGGGTTCCGAAGGGGCTCTCGCCGCGCTCCATGAGGGTCTTGAACGGGTAGTACGGCACGTCCACCTCGGTGCGCACGACGGGGTTGGCGTTGAACTCCTCCCAGGTGGGACGGTGGTCGTACCCCAGGTACGCCATGACGGTCTCGTTGTCGGCCCACTCCTCGAAGGCCTCGCGGTAGATGGCTTCCTGCGCGTCGACCCAATCCTCCCAGGCCACGTCGGCCAGGCGCGGGTTGTAGCCCTGCACCACCTCGTCGCCCAGGCGCTTGGCGATCTCGGTCCACACCCACTCCTTCGAGCGCACCTCGCCGGGGAAGTCCACGCCGCGAGCGCAGAACGTGAAGTAGTTGCGCATGCCGTTCGGGCCGCTCACGAAGCGCTGGTGCCCGTACATGTACTCGTCCATGCCCTCGAACTGCCACACGGGCGCCGGCAGGATGATATCGCAGAGCTCGGCCGTGGGCTGGTTGAGATGCCACTGGAAGCCCCAGTTGAACTCGGTCGACGCCATGCCGGCGAAGCGCTTGTTAACGTTCGAGTGGTTGTTGGCGTAGTTGTTCTCGAATATGATCATCTGGACGTTCGGCAGCGGGGCGTCGTTCGTAGGCGAGCCGATGCGGTGGCGGAACTCGCTCTCGTCCATGCGGCCCTCCCAGTAGTCCTTCTGGCAGGCCAGCACCTCCGTCAGGCAGTTGTTGTTGAACAGCACCGGCACCCGGTAGTCGCCCGGGTCGCGCCCGAAGTCGGCGCGCGGGGCGGGCACGCGGCCGGGCGTGGGCAGGCAGGCGCCTGTCTGGCAGCCGCCGGCGCAGGCGATGTTGCCGGTCATGGCCTGCAGCAGCATGGACGCCGACGCGCTGTAGTCGCCCATGTGGCGCTTCGCGCACGAGTAGAAGTACTGCAGGTGCACCGGCTTCGTCGTGCCGTAGAGGCGCGCGAACTCGCGGATGGTCTCGGCCGGCACCGCGCAGATGGGGGCCGCCCATTCGGGGGTCTTCTTGATGCCGTCCTCGCCCTCGCCCATGCAGTAGGCGCGCCATTCCTCGAAGCCCACCGGGTCGACCCACTGGTCCACGAACTCGTGGTCGACGAGGTCCTCCTCGTAGAGCACCTGGGCCACGGCCAGCATCATGGCCAAGTCGGTGCCGGGGCGGATGGGAATCCACTGGTCGGCCAGCAGCTCGGCCGACTGGGTGTAGCGCGGGTCGATGACGATGGTCTTGCACCCGTACTCGTGCGCGAGCTGCATGTAGTACGAGGACGGCCCGAACCAGGCCACCACCGGGTCCATGCCCCACATGACGAAGAGCTTCGAGTTGAAGATGTCGGACGCCTCGAAGCCCGGCAGCGCCTCGGAGAGGCCCTTGGCCGTCTTGGACAGGTCCACGCCCAGGTGCAGCATCTCGCCCGCCGCGTGGCCGGACGTGGAGTGCTCGCCCCAAGCGCCGAAGCCGGCCTCCCACCAGGGCGCGAGCGGGAACCCGTTCTTCTCGAAGCTCGGGTACTGCGAGTGGAAGATGCCGTAGGGGCCGTACTTCCCCTTGATCTCCACCATCTTCTCCGCGATGGTGTCGAGCGCCTCCTCCCAGCTGATGGGGACGAAGTACCCGCGCCCGGCGCCCTTCTCCCCCACGCGCTTCATGGGGTGGAGGAGGCGCGTCTCGGCGTAGAGCTCCTTCTTCCATGAATGGCCCATGGCGCAGGGGCGCATCTGCACGTTGCCCTTCCAGATGTTCTCCCAGCCGCAGTCCTCGCGGCTGTCGTTTCGGTTCACCGAGTCGTCCGGCTCGATCGCCGTTATGCGGCCGTCCTTCGCGTGGCACTTCAGGATGCACGCGCTGTCCCAGCAGCCGTTCGCCGGGCACGACGTGTAGAAGATGCGCTCCCCTTCGCGTCGGGCGCGGCTGGCCTCGATGATGCCTTGCTTGTCCATCGCTCCTCCTTCTCCTATGCCGCCCCTCGTCTCCGGGCGGGGCGATGAAGGCAAGGTTAGACCCTGCGGAGAACGCCGGCTGGGCGCGCAGGCGGATTCGCCGTCACGATAGGAAGCAGGGGGTGTAAGGGGATGCTCCGGGAAGCGCTCGCTTACCGCCGCCGTAAAGCGACGTTGACGGCCGGAAGCGCCAGGCACGTCCGCGGACGCGCGGCTGGCAAGGGGCGGTGCCGTCGGGACGGGCGGGCGTTAGGAGGCGAGCGCAGGCACAGCGGGCTCGGCAGGCGCGGCGCACGGGCGGACGCCGCGGCACGCCTCCCCTGCTCGCAGGAAGCCCTACCCCCGCCCGTGGAAGTAGCCCGCGGGCACGTTGTCGCGGATGAAGTCCTTGAACTCCAGCGCCAGCGGCGATATGACCCGCCCGGTGTGCCAGGCCAGGTCCACCGGGTAGCGCATGGGGTCGGTATCGATTTTGAACCAGATGAGGCCCGGCTCGTTGCGGTAGCGCTCGGCCACGCACTCGGGGATGCTCGCCCACCCGAGCCCCGCCTTCGCGCCGTTCACCATGGCCTCGTGCGTGTCGAAGCGCGCCACCATGTTGTGGTCGGTGAGCGACAGGTTGTAGCGTTCGCGGAAGTGGCGGTTGCCCACCATGTGGCGGCCCGAGTTCCACTCGTAGATGATCATGGGCCATTCGAGCAGCGTCTCGATTTTCACGGGCTGGGGCACGGAGTTGTAGGGCGGCCGGTCGGGCGCGCAGAACAGCAGGCGCTTGTAGCCGAGCGTCTCGCGCGAGATGCCGTCGTCGAGCGGCTGGTTCTCCAGCAGGGCGAAGTCCAGCTTGCCGGATTTCAGCTTCTCCATGAGCTCGGGCTCGTAGCCCGCGTCCAGGTGCACGAGCGCGTCGGGGTGCAGGTCGTGGAAGCGCTTGACCAGCGCCGGCAGCAGCGCCACGCCGTCGTTCATGCTCATGCCCACCTCGATAGTGCTGTCGAAGTGCTCGTCGACCGCCGCGAGCTCGGCCGAGAGCGCGGTCTCCAACGTGGCGATCTTCTTGGCGAACTTCGTGACGATCTGGCCGGCTGCCGTGGGCACCACGCCCGTCGACGTGCGTACGTAGAGCTTCGTGCCGTAGCGCGCCTCTATGTTGGCGATCTTCTGCGAGAGCCCCGGTCGCGACATGTACAGGCGCTCCGCGGCCTGGGAAAGGCTCTTCGTCTCCGATATGACCGTGAAAATCTCTATATCGTCCAGCAGCATGGGCCACGCCCCCTCGCACGCCTCGTCCTGCCATCCACGTCCTATGCGGCCTTTCAACCGGCCGCATTCGGCTAAAGCCGAATGGAATCCCATCATAACGAACGCGGGTGAATGCAAGCCGAAGGATTTTTTGACAGCCGCAGAAAAAAACATCGTCGGCGTGCGGCGGCTTCGGGGCCCGAGAACGGCTTGGGGCCTGTGCGCGGGCGAGAGGTTCCCCTACCCCGCCTGCCTAAGGCGGGCGATCAGGGGCTTGCACACGTCGCTGAACACGAGCATGACCAGCGGGCGCACGACCAGGAAGCAGAAGGCATAGGCCGCCGCGGCCGCAAGGGGCAGCATGGTGGCATAGGCGCCGAGGAACGCTGCTGCATGAGCGCCCGAGAGCGTCACGCCGATGGCACACATGATGGGCGCCATGATGCACACGTTCACGAGCACAAGCAGGGCCGACGCGCCCACACCCTCAAGGTGGCCGGGGTTGAGCTTGTCGAACAGCCAGAAGCTCAAGCGGTTCGCGAACAGGCTGCGCACAGTGAACGCGATGCAGAACCACAGCGGGAACGACGCCGCAAGCGCCAGCGGGTCGAGCGTGGCCGCCGGATGCACCACCACGTTCACGAACAGGATCATGGTCACGGCCATGCCGATGACGAACAGCGTCTGGAACAGGGTGGACTCCCCCTCCGACGCGGGTGGGTCGAAGTCGCCGCGCAGGCAATCGGCGTAGGAGTAGCGGGTGCGCTGCTCGGGGTTCTCGGAACGGGTCATGTAGTACCTCTTCTTCTCGGTTGGGCGCGTTTGGGCCGCAGCGCAGGCGCGCGCGAGCGCCCGGCGGCGCGTCAGCGGAAACTTGGTTGCAGTGGTTTGTTGGTGTTGTGCCGGCCGGGAAACCCGGTGGCGACGCTCCGCCCCACAAAGGCAAGCGAGATGAACCCAGTGTAGCGCCTTGCTGCGGGCAGCGGCACGGTTTCTCCACATTCCGTACCGGCGAACGACGGCAACAGCACACCATCCGCGCAAAGGGCACCGCTCGTCACGATCCCTTGCTCACGTGGCCCACCGAGTGCGCTGCCTTTCTTTTCGTCCTTCTTTTTGGAAAGCTAGCTTTACATATGACACCCACGCGTCTATACTTCATGGAAAGCTAGCTTTACCTTAAATCAAAAGCGGAAGGAACGCGCATGGAGAACCGCTTGGAGGAAATCCGCAAGGCGCGCGGCATCAAGCAAGAGGACCTTGCCACGGAGCTGGGTGTGTCGCGCCAGACCATCAGCTCGCTGGAGAAGGGGCGCTACAACCCCTCCATCCTGCTGGCGTTCAAGATCGCCCGCCATTTCGACCTGAGCATCGAAGACGTGTTCATCTACCGAGAGGAAGCGCAATGAACAACAAGCCCGCCGTTATCACCCTGTCGATCGGGGTGCTGTTCCTCGTGGCCACGCTCGCCTTCGCCTTCAACCTGGGCGGCGTGTCGGACGCGCTGCCCTTGGGCGCCCAAGCCGCCTTCGGCCTGGGAGGATGCGCGTTCGCCCTCATCGTGTGCGGCCTGTTCGCACTCGCCCACAAGCCCACGCAAAAAGAGCTCGTCGAACAGAACGACGAGCGCAACGTGGCCATCGGCAACTTGGCCGCGACGCGGGCGTTCACGCTGTTCTCCGTGCTCGTACCGGTGACAGCGCTCGTGCTGTGGGTGCTGGGCCAGGTAACCCTCGTCGGCATGCTCGTGTTCGTCGGCATCGAGGTAGTGGCCTTCATCGCCTACGTCGCGTTCATCGCGAAGGCGCAGAAGACCATGTAGGGCATGTCGAGAGCGGGGCGGGCGAAGCGCTCGCAGGGTGCAGGCGTTCGCACCGTTCCCCTTTTGCCAGCGTCAACGGCCGTATAGCGGCCACCTCGGTCAGCCCACGCTCACGAGCACGGATTGGAGGGCGGCCTGCACCGCAGCGGGATGACCCGCGCGGCGCACGACGGCGGCGAGGGATTCGGCGGGCAGGCGGTAGGTGTTGTTGTTCTGCGAGATATGCATGGCCACCACCTGCTCCAGCTCGTCGCACAGAAGCGCTTCCAGCTCGGCGGCGGCCTGGTCGTTGGACAGGTGGCCCACATCGGAGCCCACGCGGCGCTTCACGGGATACGGGTAGGGGCCGTCGGCGAGCATCTGCACATCGTGGTTGCTCTCCAGCGCCAACAGCCGCGCATGCATGAGGCCCTCGTGCGCCTCCCCCGTGACGATGCCGGTATCGGTGACGAAGCCCGCCACGTCGCCGCCGGCGCTCTCGAAGCGGAACCCGCACGACGAGGCAGCGTCATGCGAGGTGCGGAACACGTGGACGGCCAGGCCGGCAAGCGAGAGCGCATCGCCTGCGCGCAGGGACCGCACGTCATGCGCATCCTCGAGCGCGCGCACCTCGCTGCTGGCAGCGCGCACAGCGTCGTCCGCGTACACGGCCGGCTCGACGCCCTTCTTCGCCAGGCCGCGCAGCACCACGCCGAGGCCCTTCGTGTGGTCGGTGTGGTCGTGCGTCACGAGGATGGCCGCGAGCCTCGCCGGATCGAAGCCGGCCTCGTCGCAGCGCGCGAAGAAGTCGCGCTTGCAGATGCCGCAGTCCACGAGCACGCCCGCGCCCGTGGCCGCGTCCTCCACCACGGCCGCGTTGCCGCGGCTGCCGCTGGCCAGCACGTGCAGGCGCAGCGTGCGCGCCCCACCGGGCACAGGAGTGCCGAGGCGTGTCTGCGTCATAGCCGGAACCGGCGCATCCGCCGCGCCGTCGGCCACCCGACGCGCCTCTATCTGCCGCCGCGAGAAGACCTCTTCGAAAACCATATCCACGCCTGCGCTCGCCCCTCCTGCCCGATCCCGCCCGGCTCCGTCCGCACCGCCATCCGGCCCCGCAGCCCCATCGCGCGGCCTCGCGGCCCTTCGGTCCTGTCGCTTCGCGTCGATTGTACCCGAAGCGCCCCTCGGCCGCGCGGGGACGCCGCAAACCGCACAGGCTCGCCGGAAATCCGCCGCAGACGGGCGCCGGCCGCGCTCCCGTCCCTCCCGCCTGCGGCTTCGTCTACCATGGTTCCACGAGAAATCCCGGTCAGAACCGCATAGCTCCGCTCGCGCCCGAAGGGGGACGGCATGCCCAAGCACTCCGTTACAGCATTCCTTGCACGCAAGAACATCGAGGTATCGTTCCAGCGCTACGCCATCGACGCGCTGTCGGCCATGGCCCAGGGCCTGTTCGCCTCGCTGCTCATCGGCACTATCCTCACCACGGTGGGCGACCTATCCGGCGTCGGTTTCTTCAACGAGATCGGCACGTTCGCCAAGAGCGTGGCAGGGCCGGCCATGGCCGTTGCCATAGGCTACGCGCTGCGCGCGCCAGCGCTCGTTCTGTTCTCGCTCGCAGCCGTCGGCTACGCCGCCAACGCGGCGGGCGGGGCCGGCGGACCCTTGGCCGTACTGGTGATAGCCATCGCGGCCTCAGAGCTGGGCAAGGCGGTGTCGAAGGAGACGAAGGTGGACATCATCGTCACGCCCGCCGTCACCGTCCTGGCCGGCTGCGGGCTGGCGCTGGGCGTGGCGCCGTGGATAGGGGCGCTGGCCTCGTCGGTGGGCGGGTTCATTATGTGGGCCACTGAGCTGCAGCCGATGTTCATGGGCATCATCGTGTCGGTTGTCATCGGTATCGCGCTCACGCTGCCCATCTCGTCCGCCGCCATCTGCGCGGCGCTTGGTCTGACGGGGCTGGCCGGCGGGGCTGCGCTCGCGGGCTGCTGCGCGCAGATGGTGGGCTTCGCCGTCATGAGCTTCCGCGAGAACCGCTGGGGCGGCGTGCTGTCGCAGGGCCTGGGCACCTCCATGCTGCAGATGGGCAACATCATGAGGAAGCCGCTCGTCTGGGTGCCGCCCATCGTGGCGTCAGCCGTCACCGGGCCGCTTGCCACCTGCGTGTTCGCCCTGCAGCAGAACGGCCCTGCCGTGGCCTCGGGCATGGGCACGTGCGGCCTCGTGGGGCCCATCGGCGTGTACACCGGCTGGGTGGCGGGCATGGAGGCCGGCGCGGCGGCACCCGGCGCGTTCGAATGGGCGGGCCTCGTGCTGGTGTGCCTGGTGCTGCCCGCCGTTATCAGCTGGGCGGTATGCATCCTCATGCGCCGCGCCGGCCTCATCGCCGAAGGCGACCTCAAGTTGGAGGACTGAGGAGAGGGCGCAGGCTCCTCCCGCCGCGCGGGCACTTTCCCTACATGCGCTCCACGATGGCAGTGGCCAGGCGCGCGAAGTCGGCCTCGCGGTCGCGCGCCACGTCGAGCACCTCCTCGTCGGTGGGCGAGGCGCCCTCGATGCCGCAGGCCATGTTGCTCACCAGTGACATGCCCAGCACGCGCATCCCTGTGTGCCGCGCCGCGATGACCTCCTCGCACACGCTCATGGCCACCGTGTCGGCACCCCAGGCGCGAAAGGCGCGTATCTCGGCCGGCGTCTCGAAGCTCGGGCCGAGCAGCCCCAGGTACACGCCCTCTTGCACGCGGATGCCCAGCTCGTCGGCAGTTTCGCGCGCAAGACGCCGCAGCGCGGGATCGTAGGCGTCCAGCATGGAGAAGAAACGGAACGCGATGCCGTCGGGCTCGAGGCCCGCCACGGGGTTGCGCCCGGTGAAGTTGATGTGGTCCTCCATGATGCAGAAGTCGCCCACCCGGTAGCTCTCGTTGATGGCGCCGGCCGCGTTCGTCGCGAACAGCGTGTCCACGCCCAGCTCGTGCATGAGCCACACGGGGTAGGCCACCTCCTGGGCGGTGTTGCCCTCGTAACCGTGCAAACGGCCCTGCATGGCCAGCACGCGTTTCCCGCCCAGCATGCCGCACACGAAGCGGCCCACATGGCTCGTGGCAGTGCTCGTCCTCATATGGGGAACCTCGCCGTACGGTACGTAGACGGCGCCCTCGATCCGCTCGGCCAACGGGCCCAGCCCCGAGCCAAGGATCATGCCCACCTCGAGCCGGCGGTCGCCGATGCGCTCGCGCACGACGCGCGCGGACTCGGCAAGGTTCTCTTTCAACACGTTGCGCTGGACCATTGCTGCTCCTTCGAGATAGAGGACGATAGCTACTGTTAGACGTATTCTAGCGCATGTCGGAGCGGAGTGCCGACCAAGGGAAACGCCGATCCATGCGGCGTTCGTCCATGCGCTCGGGCAAGGCCCCCGCCCTTGCCTCTCGACGGGTTAGACTGCCTCGGGTCGGTGGCAGGGCCCTTGCCCTACCCGACCGGTCGAACCATGTATCGACCTGTGTTTCCCTAGCTAGTCGACGCCCCGTCGCGACGCACGTAGCGGATGGCGCAACAGTCGTCACCGCGTGCGATGGTCTTGGGCAGGTCCAGCTCCACGCCGTGCGCCTCGCCGATGCCGCGGTCGCCGCACATGGCCAAATCGCACAGCCGGGAGATCTCCTCGTCGGTGCAGCCCTGCTTCTGCCACGCTTTCACAAGCGGGCAATAGTGGAAGTCTATGGACAGCTTGTCGTCGGTGCTCTCCACCACCTTCATCTCGAACACGATCTGCGCGCTCTTCGTGAACAGCACCTTCTTCAGGCCCTTCAGGCTCTTCGTGCCGCTCTTTTCAATGATCTCGGCGCCCTGGTACAGCCCGCAGCGCTTCACGGCATCGGCCGCGAACGCGTCGTCGGGCAGCCCGTGCTTGCGCGCCTCGTCCACCAGCAGGTAGAGCCACAGCGCCCGGTGCTCCAGCTGCTCGCGCACCTTCACGAACAGCGGGAACGTGTTCTTCGGCTCGTTGACGATCTTGCTCATGCGATCCCCTTCCCCTCACCAACGTGCAACCGCTCCATTATAGGCCCTCGCACCATCCTGCAGCCCTTAACGGCGCCCCGACACGCGAATCGCCGTGCGGCAAGCGATTTTTTCGATTTGTGTGAGCTTCGGGTGCGAAAAGCGCTTTCCGACGGACACGAAGTGAGGTCTCACAAAACGCGACCAGGGCTTTTGAGAGCCGACGGCCCGCTAAGGCGCGCGACTCCCACCACAAGCGTACACAAATCGAAAAAATCGCTTGCCGCACGGCGATTCGCGTGCTCCACGCAGAACAGGGCGGCCGCTCGCGCGAGCCGCGCAGCGACGGAAAGCCGCTCGCGCGAGCCGCGCCGGCCGCGGGCGAACCCTTCAGATGCGTACCGCCCGCAGCTAGGTTCGCGCGGAACGGCCCGCGAGCACGCGGGGGCGGCCGGCGAGGTCGGACACGGTGCGCACGTCCACGAAGCCCGCCTCGGCGGCCAGACGGGCCGCGTCGTCCAGGCAGGTCTCGTGCAGTTCGAAGGCGAAGCCTCCGCCCGGCTTGAGAGCATGGGCGCAGAACGCCAGCAGGCGGCGGAACACGTCGAGCCCGTCGGCGCCGCCGTCGAGCGCGAGCGCAGGCTCGTAGGCGGCCACCTCGCGCGGGAGGCCGGCGAGCACGGCTGTGGGCACGTAGGGCGGGTTCGACGCCACGAGGTCGAGCGCGCCCACGACCTCGGCGGGAACCCCCTCGCCCAGGTCGCATTCGACCACGCTCACGCGCCCGTCCAGCCCGAGCGCCGCGGCGTTCGCGCGCGCGAGGGAGACGGCCTCGGGTGCGATGTCGGTAGCGTAAACGCGCGCGAGCGGATGCTCGTAGGCGATGGAGCAGGCAATGCAGCCGGACCCCGTGCACAGGTCCGCCACGAAGAGCGGTTCGGGCGCGGACGTCTCGGCGGGCGCCGGGGACGCCTCGGTGCAATCGGAGTCCGCGGCACCGGCCAGCCCTGCCTCGTCCTCGGCGGGCGCCTCGGCCTCCTCGCCCTTCGCGCGCGGGCGCGGCGCCGGGGGCAGGAGCGCGAGCGCCTCGCTCACGAGCACCTCGGTCTCCGGCCGCGGGATGAGCACGCCGGGGCGCACGCGCACCGTGATGTGGCGGAACCCCACCTCGCCGGTGATGTACTGCAAGGGCTCGCCCCGGCCGCGGCGCGTAACGTAGCCGCGCAGCGCGTCGCGCTCGTCCATCGACAGCGGGCGCTCGAAGTTGGCATAGAGCTCGATGCGGGACAGGCCGCACGCCTCGGAAAGGAGCCATTGCGCCGAGATGCGCGGGCTCTCGTCGCCCTTGCGCTCAAGGTACCCGACCGTCCAGTCAAGCGCAGCCTTGATGGTCCAGATGTCGTTCTCCACGACCATATCCCCTTCGAACCGAATCTTGCAGGTACCGGAGCCGCCCCCATCGAGACCCGCTTTGAAGCGTGCCTACGGTTTCTCGCGCTCCGAAGTCACCGTTTTGGCCGCCGTGAAGCCCGATTTCGGCGTGCAGCCCCACCGCGCCACAACCCTTCCGAAGAAGGCCAGGTCAAGCGCATGATGATTCTCGTCATTCCACGGCTCCGTCGAAAACAAGGCCCCTATCGCGGCGAAAGGGCTTCACCGCGGCCAAAACGGTGACTTCGGAGCGCGTTCTGCCGCATGCCGGCCGATATGGGATACGGCCGAGTGCGAGCTTACACAGCCGCCTCGAGCTTCTGCGCGCGGTCGGCAGCCTGCAGCGCGGTGATCACGTCGCCCAGGCCGTCTCCCAGAAGCACGCCGTTGTAGGTGCCGTTGTAGCCGATGCGGTGGTCGGTCACGCGGTCCTGCGGGCCGTTGTAGGTGCGGATCTTCTCCGAGCGGTCGCCCGAGCCGATCTGCGCCAGGCGCTCGGCGCCCTCGGCGGCCTGCTGCTCGGCCAACATCTTCTCGTAGAGGCGCGCGCGCAACACGGCCATGGCCGCGATCTTGTTCTGCAGCTGCGACTTCTGGTCCTGCGACTGCACCACCAGGCCGCTCGGCAGGTGCGTGATGCGCACGGCCGAGTCCGTGGTGTTGACGCACTGGCCACCCGGGCCGCCGGCGCGGTACACGTCGATGCGCAGATCGTTCTCGTTGATGTCGACCTCCACCTCGTCGGCCTCGGGCAGCACCGCCACGGTGGCCGTGGACGTGTGTATGCGCCCCTGGCTCTCGGTCTTGGGAACGCGCTGCACGCGGTGCACGCCGCTCTCGAACTTCATGACCGAGTACACCTTGTCGCCCTTGACCTTGAACTGGATCTCCTTGAAGCCGCCGGCCTCGGAGGCCGACACGTCCATGGTCTCGGTCTTCCAACCCTGCGCGCCCGCGAAGCGCTCGTACATCTTGTAGAGGTCGCCCGCGAAGATGGCGGCCTCGTCGCCGCCGGCGGCCGCGCGGATCTCCACGATGATGTCCTTGTCGTCGGCGGGGTCCGCCGGGATGAGCATGAACTTGATATCCTCCTCGAGCGCGGGCAGGCGCGCCTCGATGCCGGCGATCTCCTCTTGGGCGAACTCCTTCATATCGGGGTCCGCGAGCATCTCCTTGGCCGCCGCCAGGTCGTCGGAGGCCTGCACGTACTCGCGGGCCTTCTTCGCCAGCGGCCCTTGGCTCGCGTACTCCTTGGCCAGCCGGTTGTACTCCTTCTGGTCTGCGAGCACGGCCGGGTCGCCCATGCGCCCCTGGAGGTCCTCGTAAGCCTGGATGATCTTCTCGAGCTTCTCTCGCATGTCCGTTTCCTGCATGGGATATGTCCTTCTTGAACGTGGTTGCGCGGCGCACGCCCGCGCGCGGCGGGCGCCCGGTGCACAAGGCACCGGGCGCCGTTACGGTAACTGGTTCATGATATCAGAGAGCAGCGCAAAGCGCAGCCCCTCCCGCGGTGCCTCCCCTAGATAGCCAGGTACTCCGCAGCCTCCTCGGCGCACAGCGCCCCGTCGGCCACGGCAGTGACCACCTGGCGCAGGAACTTCGTGCGCACGTCGCCGGCCACGTAGACCCCGGGAACCTCCGTCTCGCCCGACTCGCCGGCCACGATGTAGCCCGTCTCGTCCGTCGTCAGCGCACCGGCCAGAAACTCGGTGTTCGGCTCGGTGCCCACGGCCACGAACAGGCCGTCCACGGCGATGTCGCGCTCCTCCCCCGTCTCGAGCATCTCAACGCGCACGCCCGCGAGCGCGCCCTCGTCGGCCACGAGCTTGCGCGGCACGGCGTTCCACACGAACTCCAGGTTCGGCAGGTCCTCCAGGCGCTTGTGGTAGATGGCGGTGGCGCGCAGCTTGTCGCGGCGATGCACCAGGTACACCTTCTTGCAGATGCGCGACAGGTAGATGGCATCGCCCGCGGCCGTGTTGCCGCCGCCCACCACCATGACGGTCTTGTCGCGGAAGAAGTTGCCGTCGCACGTGGCGCAGTACGACACGCCGCGGCCCTGCAGCTCCTCCTCCAGCTCCAGCCCCAGCTTGCGCGGACGGGCGCCGGTGGCGATGATCACGCTGTTGGCGCGGTACTCGTTGAACGCGGTCTTGAGCACCTTCGGGTTTTGGGTGAAGTCCACGCCCAGCACCTCCTCGCCCACGTTGCGCACGCCGAAGCGGTCGGCCTGCTGCTTCATGGAGAAGGCCAGCTCGAAACCGTTCGTGCCTTCGGGGAAGCCCGGGTAGTTCTCCATGTGCTCGGTCTGCGCCAGCTGCCCGCCCGGCGCGATGCGCTCGAACAGCACGGTCTCCAGCCCGGCGCGCGCGGCGTAGAGCCCCGCGGTGAGCCCCGCAGGCCCGGCGCCGATGACGGCGACGTCGATGGCCTTATCCTGCGCTCCGTCCGCCTTGCACGCGGCGGACGTGTCGTTGTTGGGTTCCTCTGTCATGGGAAGCCTCCTATCGCGGAACCTTTGCTTTGCATCCAGTATAGGGCTCGTCGCCTAATTGTCACAAGATCGGCACCACTTTACGCCGAATAAGCAGGATTCGGTTGGCGAACCGTCATGCCGCGCCGGGCCCCGCGTGCTCAACGCGTGCGTGACGGTTTCGCGAAGGCGGCGCCGCGCGCCCGCAGGGCGCACTACCATGGATGCGACCAAGCGAGGAAAGGAACGTTCCATGGACGCTGAGAACACGAACCACCCGGCCGGATCGTCTCCCGCACGCAGCGCGCACCTGCACGGCGCGTCGGCTGGCGGCCCGCGTACGCACGGCGAGCGGGCGGGTGCGGGCCGCCACGGCAGGACGGATGGCGAGGACCTGCACACGCTCTACCTGGCCGGCGGCTGCTTCTGGGGGCTCGAGGCGTTCCTGAAGCGCCTGCCCGGCGTGCGGCACACGGTAGCGGGCTATGCTAACGGCTCCACCGAGAATCCCAGCTACCGCGACGTGTGCAACTGGAACACGGGCCACGCCGAGACGGTGGCCGTGACCTACGACCGGCGCATCCTACCCACCGACGTGCTGCTCGACGGCTTCTTCGAGGTCGTGGACCCCACGAGCCTTAACCGCCAGGGCAACGACGCGGGCACGCAGTACCGCAGCGGCATCTACTGGCAGGACGAGGCCGACTTGCCCGCCATCGAGGCGGCGCTGCGCCGCCAGCAAGCGCGCTACACCGAGCCCATCGTCACCGAGATCGAGCCTCTCGACGGCTTCTACGCAGCCGAGGACTACCACCAGGACTACCTGGGCAAGAACCCGCACGGCTACTGCCACATCGACCTGGCCGCCGCCGAGGCATTCGCACGGCGCATGGGGCTTGCGGAAGGGCAGCCGTGCATCCAGTTCGACGGCCTGTGCGAATCGCCCGATGATCCGGCGGTGATGGGCGCCATCCCCGGGATCGATGCCGGCTCGAGCGAAGCGCAGGGCGTCTCGGCCGGCGAAGCGCGCAATCCGGGCGACGCCGGCGCGGGCGGCGCGGACGATGGCCCGGACGATGCCCTCGACGCGCCTGCAGCCGACGGCCCCGGCGCCCCAGGCGCTGCCGGCCCCCTCGACGCGGCCGGCGTGGCCGACGCCATCCGCGCGCAAGGCTACGCGGCGCCGCCCGACGAAGAGCTGCGCCGCGCCCTCTCGCCCGAGCAGTACCGCGTCGTGCGAGAGGGCGCCACGGAGCGCCCGTTCGCCCACCCTTACGACCGCACGTTCGAGCCGGGCATCTACGTGGACGCGACCAGCGGCGAGCCCCTGTTCGCCAGCGCGGACAAGTTCGACTCCGGCTGCGGCTGGCCCGCGTTCTCGCACCCCCTCTCGAAGGACGTGGTCACCGAGCATCTGGACCGCAGCTTCGGCACCCTGCGCACGGAGGTGCGCAGCCGCGCGGACGATGCGCACCTGGGCCACGTGTTCACCGACGGCCCCGCCGAGGCAGGCGGACTGCGCTACTGCATCAACGGCGCCGCCCTGCGCTTCGTGCCGCTCGAGCGCATGGACGCCGAGGGCTACGGCTACCTCAAGCCCCTCGTGGAGCAGCAGGAGGCTAGCCGCATGCCGGCCCTCCGCTGACCGCCCCCCTCCGGCCCGCACCGATCGCGCACCGACCAGAGCCGGCCGGGTCGTACGACAGCACAGCCCGGGTCGGCCAGCGCGCGGCAGCCTAACCAGGTCGTGCGCAGCCGCCGCTAGCAGCCCTCGCCCACCGGCTGCGGGGCCGGGGCGGCCTGCGCGGCGCGCCTCCGGTGACGGTAGCGCAGCAGCGCCCCGGCCCCGCAGGCCAGCACCATCTGCACGATGGTCACGGAGAACCAGATGCCGTCGACGCCCGCCACCCGTGCGATGCCGAACACCACCAGCACCACGAGCACCGCCTCGCCGTATACGATGGCGTTCGAGGCGCGGGCGTCGTCCACCGCGTAGAAGTACGACGTGGACGCGTGCGTGAACCCGTAGAACACATACGCCATGGAGAAGATGGGCAGCGCGTACGCCACGATGGCGGCCGTCTCGGCCGACGAGCCGAACACCAGCGGCACAAGGTTCCGCAGCAGGTACATGGCCAGAAGCCCCAGCGCGCCCAGCGAGATGGTTATGAGGTAGTTCGTGTTCCTGAACCGCCGCACGCCGTCGGCGTCGCCCGCGCCGTAGTGCTTGGAGATGAGCGGCTGCGAGCCGTCGCCCACGCCCTGGATGAGCATCTGGATGACGCAGGCGGTGTAGGACACCACGGCGTAGGCCGCGAGCGCCGTCTCGCCGCCGTAGGCCGACAGGTTCACGTTGATGGCCACCACCGTGGCCTCGGGCAGCAGCGTCAGGCCGAAGGGCGCCATGCCCAGCTTCAGCGCGTGGGCGACGATCTTGCCGTCCGGGCGCAGGTCGGCCCGCGCGATGCGGTTTTTCCTCAGCAGGAAGAACGCGAGCACCGGCACGAACGCCGCAGCCTGAGACACCGCCGTGGCCGCGGCGGCGCCGGCCGTCCCCCAGCCCATCAGCATGACGAACACGTAGTCCAGCACCACGTTCATCAGGCCCGCGAACACCTGCACCGTCATGGCGAAGCCCACGCGCCCCTGGTTGCGGATGAGCGGCGTGCATCCCGTGACGAAGATCTGGAACGGCACGCCCCACGCGATGACGCTCGTGTACGCCACGGCCTGCTCGAGCGTGCCGCCCTGGCCTCCCAGGAGCCGGCAGATGGGCTCGGCCGCGAACAGCAGCAGCGCCATGACGGGCAGTGCGGCCGCCAGCAGCATGACGAACGTCGTGCCTACCGCGCGCCGCGACTTCGCCTCGTCGCCCGCGCCGCGCGCGATGGACGATATCACGCCGCCGCCCATGCCGATGCCCGTGCCCACGGCCATGACGAAGGCCACGAGCGGGAACGCCACGTTGATGCCCGCGACGCCCGCATCGCCCACCGCGTGCCCCACGAACATGCCGTCCACGATGCTGTACACGCTGGCGAGCGTGAACGTGAGCATCGTGGGCAGGATGTAGCGCAGGTACTCTTTCAACATATTCTTCTTGATCATGGTTTTCCACTCCGCCGGTGCTCTATCGCGCCCCCAAGGGGCGCCCCCTCGCCAACGCCTCGCTGCGCGGGCGGGGCTTGTCTTGGCCATTGCCGCATGATACTCTAAACCTTAAAGCGACTTTAAGGTAAAGGGGCGCCCTGCCCACCTCCCCCAAATCTCCAAACGGAAAGGGAGCGCGTCATGGAACCCGTGCTGTACGACATCAAGGACGCGGCGCGCTACTTGGGCGTGTCACCGTCGACGCTGCGCTACTGGGAGCGCGAGGGGCTCGTGCGCGCCGGCCGCAACCGCGGCAACGACTACCGGCAGTACGCCCTGCACGACCTCATCGACGCGAGCGAGATAGCGTTCTACCGTCGCCTGGGCGTGCCGGTGCGCGAGCTGGCGGGCTACCGTACGCTCTCGGCACGCGACCTGGACGACGCGCTCGACCGCACGGCCCGCGACGTGGAGCAGCGCATCGCCGAGCTGGAGGCCATGCGGGCCCGCCTGGCGCGGCAGCGCGCCCTGAACGCACGGGCCGAGGAGCTGGAGGCGGCGGGCATGCGGCCCGGCGCGCCGGGCATCGCCCGCCTCGACGCCATCGACTACGCCGACCCGGCCCTTTGGCCCCTGCTCGTGGACGAGCCCTGGCGCTTCGCCGTGCTCGTGGACGCAGCGGACCCGGGAACCGTGTTCGAGATGGTGGCCGACACGCCCACGCGCGCAGGCGCCGTTTGGGAGCGGGATGCGCCGGGCGCCGGGGAGGGGCGCGAGTGCCTGCTGCTGGTTGACCCGGACGACCCGAACCGCAGCAACGCCCCCGCGCTGTTCGCCGAGGCGGCCCGGCAGGGCCTCGAGCCGCGCCTCGCGGTTGGCACCTACCTGCTCACCGCCGTCGAGGAGGGCCCGCAAGCGGCGCGCTGGGACTACTACCGCGCCTGGGTGCTGGGCTGACCGCCGGGGCGCACGAGCGGCAGGATGCGTGGAGGAGGGGGACAAGGGGACGGGGATAACGTCACATTCCCAAGCGATTAACGAGATCCGAGGACTTCGAAGAACGTGACGTTATCCCGTCCCCTTGTCCCCCTTTGCCTCCCCGAGCACAAGGAAGCGCCGGCTGCCCAAGGCGGCCGGCGCTTCCGGGAACCTGCGGCGAGGCGGCGCTAGGCCAGCATCGACAGGATGTTCTGCTTGGGCTGCACGCCCACAGCCTGCTTCTTCACCTGGCCGTTCTCGAACACAACGAGCGTGGGCACGCTCATCACGCCGTACTTCTGGGCGATGTCGGGACTCTGGTCGATGTCGAGCTTGTAGACGGACGCCTTGCCGGCCTGCTCGGCCGCGATCTCGTCGATGGTGGGCGCCAGCATCTTGCACGGGCCGCACCACGTGGCGAAGAAGTCCACCAGCACGGGACCCTGCGCGTCGAGCACCTTGGACTGGAAATCGGAAGAAGAAACGACCTCGCTCATGTAAAGCCTCCTTATAGTCTCGGCCGCTCGCACGGCCCTGCTCGCGGTGCCGCGGGCACCGTCTCTCGCGACGCCCGGCGGGCGCACGATCAGTTTGTTCTGCCCGTATTGTAAACGCCTTCGCTCAACTGTGCATCTAATTGTTACGGTTTAGGGCATAAAACTTGGGTTTCCCGACATTTTCGCCCCGCGAACGGCCGATCGCCGGCAGGCGCTCCATGGTTACTTCACAGATACGGGAAAAGGCTGCGGCCGCCGTCCCCTCGGCCGGAGAAGCGGCGCGCCCGCCCTCGTGCAGGGCGCTGCGAGCGCGACCGGTCCCGGCCAGCTGGCAAGGCGAACGGCGCCTCCCGATTAGGCTACAGCGCGTGCCGCCTTTGGGGCCGCTGCGCTATAATGGGACGCGATCACGCAGAAAGGACCCCGCATGAGCGACACGACCGCACGCCTCCCCCGCACCGACCCCCGCGACCTCCACGAGCCCGCCTGGCGCGGGCATACCGTGGCGCCCGTCGACCTCGTGCTGGAGGGCGGGGCCATGCGCGGCCAGTTCACGGCCGGCGTGTTGGACGCCTTCATGGACCGCGGGCTGTTCTGCGAGCGCACGGTGGGCGTGTCGGCGGGCGCGCTCTGCGGCTACAACTACGTGGCCGGCGACACGGGCCGCTCCTGCTACCTCAACGTGAAGTACGCGGGCGACTGGCGCTACCTTTCCATGAAGAGCTTCGTGCGCACGGGCAACGCCTGCGGACGCGACTTCGCCTTCAACGTGATACCCAACCAGCTGGAGCCCTTCAACTACGCCGCCTTCAACAGCTCGCCGATGCGCCTCGTGGCCGTGTCGAGCGACCTGGACTCGGGAGAGGCCGACTACCATGAGTTCTCCGACGCCCTGGCCGACGTCGACTACCTCATAGCCTCGTCGTCCATGCCGCTTGTGAGCCAGATCGTGGAGGTGGACGGCAAGCACCTGCTGGACGGCGGCACGTGCGACAGCGTGCCCGTGATCTACTCGCTGCTCACCGGCCCCGCCAAGCGCATCGTGGTGCTCACGCAAGCCGAAGACTACCTGAAGGGCCCGAACAAGCTCATGGCGCTCCTGCGCCAGCGCTACGCCGACTTCCCCTTCTACGTCGACCGCCTGCAGCATCGCCACTACGAGTACAACCGCCTGTACCGGGCCCTGCCCTGCCTGCACGACGAGGGCCTCCTCTTCCTCATCCGCCCGCCGGAGCCCGTCACGGTGTCGAGCATGGAGAAGGACCAGGCCAAGCTCATGGCCCTCTACGAGCAGGGCTACGCCGAGGCCCTGCGCGTCTGGCCCGCGCTCGAGCGTTACCTGGCAGGATAGCAGCCGGGCCGCCTCGGCGATCACGGGGATGCGCGGACGAGATCGGCGTGATGCGCGACCACGCCGCAGACAACGAGGCGGAGCGCGTCGCAAGCCCCGGGGTGCCGCTGCGCCCGGCACGCAGACGGCGGGGTAGCCGTGCCGCAGGTGATGCCCCGTCAAGCGACGGGCTGCGCCTGCGCCCCCGCCGGGCCCCTACAAGTCATCGGCATCGGCCTCGACGCCGTCGTCGCAGCACCCGTCGCCACGCTCCCCATCGCCGTCGCGCGCATCCCCCTCGTCCGCACCGCACCTTGCGCGGGCCCGCGCGTCTTGCGCGCGGAACTCGGCAACGAAGCCGGCCGAGAAGATGCCCGCCGGGATGGCCACCACGCCGATGGACAGCAGCATGGTGAGGAATCCCACGAGGCGCCCCGCCGCCGTCAGGGGCACGAGGTCGCCGTAGCCCGTTGAGGTGATAGTGGTCATGGCCCAGTACATGCCCGTGAGCACGCTGTCGAACTTGTCGGGCTGCACCGGATGCTCCACCTCGAACATGAGCACGCTGGCCGTGACGGTGAGCAGCCCCAGCACCGTGAACGCGGCGACGATCTCTTGGCGGCGCTTCGCGAACACGCGCGCGATGGACCGCAGCCCGCGCATGTAGCGCGACAGCTTGACGAGCCGCAGCAGGCGGATGATGCGCGCGGCGTTGAGCGCCGAGGCGGACACCGGCACCGCCAGCACCAGCAGCCCCGGCAGGAACGCCAGCAGGTCGACGAGCCCCATGGGCGAGAGCGCGTAGCGCAGCCGCGCCTTCACGGGCCCGCAGCAAGGATGCACGAGGTCGGCCACCCATAGGCGCGCCCCATACTCAACCGCGAAGCACGCGCTCGAGGCCAGCCCGAACACGAGCAGCGCATGCGACACGCCCGACGACACGTCCAGCTGCGGCTCGGCGAACACGAGCAGCGCGTTCGCCACGATGAGCGCGAACAGCGCGATACCCACCGCCCGCGCTGCGCCGCGCGCCGCGCGCACGTCCTCCAAGGCGAGGAACGCCTGTCGCTTGAACGGGGATGCCTGTGCCAGCCGGCGCTCCAGCAGCTCCTCCCGTTTAGCCATGGGCCCGCGTCCACCCTGGGACGGAACGGGGACGGCGGTCCTCGGCGGAGACCTCGGCGATGACGATCATGGGGTTCGCTCCTTTTCCCGCTCGCCCGCGCCGCGGGGGCGGCGGGCGGTACGTGCTCTGCGTGCGCCCTAAGCATACCACGACGCCCTCCCCCTCCGTTGCGCTACAATGACATCGTTCGTCTGCAAACGTCGTTCTCGCACGCCCGAAAGGCCCTTCATGCCCGTCGACCTCATCTCGCTCGCCATCATCGCGCTCGTCGCGGCGGCGTGCCCCATCCTCGCCAAGCTCATCCCCGGCAAGCTCATCCCCGAGACGGTGTTCCTGCTCATCGCCGGCGCCGTGCTCGGGCCGAACCTCGCGGGCGCCATAGAGCTCACCGACTCGGTAGGGCTGTTGTCCGACCTGGGCCTGGCTTTCCTGTTCCTGCTGGCGGGCTACGAGATAAACCCGAAGAGCCTCACCGGTTCCCAGGGCAAGCGGGGCCTGGCCACCTGGGCCGTGTCCATCGTGCTGGCCTTTTTGTTCGTGCATTTCGCCAGCGGCCTGTTCGCGAACGAGATAGAGTCCGTTGCCGTGGCCATCGCGCTGACCACCACGGCGCTCGGCACGCTCATGCCCATCCTGAAGGAGCGCGAGCTCATGGGCACGCGCGTGGGCGAGTCCGTCCTGGCCTACGGCACGTGGGGCGAGCTGTGCCCGGTGCTCGCCATGGCGCTTCTGCTGTCGACGCGCGCCGAGTGGAAGACCGTGCTCATCCTGATGGCGTTCATGGCCCTGTGCGTGCTGGTGGCGGTGGTGCCCGCCAAGGCGAAGAAGGCCGGCCACCGGTTGTTCCGCTTCCTCACCGCCAACGCCGAGGGCACCTCGCAGACTATGATGCGCGTGACGGTGCTCCTGCTGGTGGGGTTGGTGGCCCTGTCGGCCGCGTTCGACCTCGACATCGTGCTGGGAGCGTTCGCGTCGGGCTTCGTGCTCCGCTACATCATCCCCGAGGGCGACCACGCGCTCGAGCACAAGCTGGACGGCGTGGCGTACGGTTTCCTCATACCAATCTTCTTCGTGGTGTCCGGAGCGAAGATCGACCTGGCGGCCGTGTTCCAGCAGCCCGAGGTACTGCTGGGCTTCATCGCGCTTTTGCTGCTCATCCGCGCGGTGCCCATCTTCGCCGCACTCTCAACCGGCAAGGACACGCGCGACATATCGACGCACAACCGCCTGACCATCGCGCTGTACTGCACGACGGCGCTGCCCATCATCGTGGCCGTCACGTCGGTAGCCGTGAGCGCGGGCGCCATGCCGCAGGAGACGGCCAGCGTGCTCGTTGCGGCCGGCGCCATCACCGTGTTCCTCATGCCGCTTCTGGGCATGCTCACCTACCGCGTGGCCGACGCGAAGCCCATCGAGGCTGTGCGCGAGATAGCGCACAGCCCGCGCGACATCGGCGACATCCTGCGCGAGCACTGGGAGCTGGAGCGGATGCTCGCCCGCAGGGAGGCGCTCGAGCGGCTGGCGGCACGCCGGGAGGGGCGCGACTTCGAGGATCTGAACTGGCAGGACCGTGCGGCGCTGCTGCAGCGAGCCTCGGCGCGCAAGCGCGCCATCGACGAGGCGCTGGACCTCGCCTCGCAGGAGATGGCACGCCGGGCCCTCGTGGACGACGCCGATCCCGATGGCGACGGGCCCCGTCAGGCGAACCGGCAGCAGCGCCGCGAGGAACGGCGGCGCCTTGTTGCCGAGCATGCCGTGAGGGAGTACCGACGCCGCATGAACGAGCTGGGCGGCGCGGCCGAGCGCATGGGCGTCAGCCGCGAGGACGCGCGTCGGCTGTTCGAGGACGCGCGCGAGATGCGGGAGTCTGCCCTGCGCGACCGGTACGGCACAGGCGCGGGGCACGACGAGAACGGGGACGACGGGCCCCGTTCCTGAAGGACGGCGCGAAACGGGCAGGCTGGCAGCCGGACGGATCGCGCCAGCTTTTGGACGTACTGCTAGCGGGAGCCGTCCTCGTATTCCCGGCGTGCGGCGCGCAGCGCCCAGACCACGAACAGGTCGACAAGCACCAGGAACACGCCGGCCACCGTCAGCATGCCGTCGCTCTCGGGCGTGTAGGACGCCCAAGCCTGCCAGCCGCCGAAGCCCACGACGCCCGCTCCAACGACGATGAGCAGCACACCGCCTACACGGGTTGCCTGCGCCACGCCGCTCGCCTCGCGCTCGCGCTCCGGAAGCCCTGCGGCGCCGGCGAGCGCATGCCGCCAGCGGCCGCAGGCCATCTGGACGCCCGTCACCACGAACACGAGCCCCATGAGCAGCAGGCCCGCCATGAGCGCCGCGAATCCCCAGCCGTATTCCACGCTCCCGCCTAACCGAACAGAACCTCGGCTATGTTGCGGGTGGACTGCTCGGTGGGCGTCCAGGTGCTTCCCTCGAGCGTGTAGTCGATCGTGACGGAGCCGGCATCGACCGGCTCGATGGCCGCGGTGGCCTCCATGACAGTCTCCCCGATCTTCTGGTTCATCTCGGCCTCGGGAAGCTCGAGGAACGACTCGTCCTCGGCCAGCTTCGCCGCAGCATCCTCGAGCGCCTGCTCGTAGGCGGCGTAGCTCTTGCACGTGAGCGCCACGTCGACATGCGCCTCCTTGCCGTCGACCGTCACGTCACCGATACGGTAATCGAAGCCGGCCAGGTAAGCCTTCATGAACTCGTTCGCATCGATGCCGAACTCGGACAGGTCCGCAACGTCCGCACCGGACATAAGGTCGGCGAGCGCTGCCTCGTCCAGGTTCTTCAGCCCGTCCAGTTCCTCGGCCACCCCGTTGCGGATAACCTCCTCGTCGTTCGGCCCGCATCCTGCAAGCGCCCCTAGGCACAGCACCATGAGCGCGGCGGCGCAGACGGCGGCTATCTTGATCCTCTTCATGAAACGTTCCCCTCCCCTACCTTGAATGGACATGAAGCCATCATACCGGCCCCCGCACTGTTCGGCAAGCACGAGAGAAGCCCCCGACCAGGCAGGGGCTTCCGTTCGAAGCGAGATTGGGGCACGGTGCGCCGCCGCTCGGGCATACCGCGCGGCCGAGCTCGGCGGCGCGGTATGGCTCCGCCCGGAGCACCGCTACAACGCGGCGTCCTTGATGGTCTGCACCAGCTTCTCCACGTCCCAGGCGCCGAGGTCGCCCTCGTGGCGCTCGCGCACGGACACGGTGCCGTTCTCGACCTCCTTGTCGCCCAGCACCACCATGTACGGGATCTTCTGGCTCTGGGCCTTCGCGATCTTCACGCGCATGGGCTCGTTCTGGTCGTACACCTCAACGCGGCCGCCCGCGTCGGCCAGCTTCAAGGCCAGCTCGTGGGCCGCCTCGTTGTGGCGGTCGGCCAGCGGCAGCACGGCCACCTGCACGGGAGCCAGCCACAGCGGCAGCGCACCGGCATAGTGCTCGATCAGAATCCCCAGGAAGCGCTCGATGGAGCCGAAGATGGCGCGATGGAGCATCCAGGGGCGCTCCTCGGTGTTGTCCTCGGTGCGGTAGGTGAGCCCGAAGCGCTCGGGCATGTTGAAGTCCACCTGCACGGTGGAGCACTGCCAGGTGCGGCCGATGGCGTCCTTCACCTTGATGTCGATCTTCGGGCCGTAGAACGCGCCGTCGCCCTCGTTGATGTCGTAGGACAGGCTGTGGCGCTCGCATGCTTCCTTGAGCGCGTTTGTGGCATGCTCCCACATGTCGTCGGTGCCGATGGACTTCTCGGGACGCGTGGAGATCTCGGCCTCGTATTCGAACCCGAACGTGGACATGATATGGTCCACGAGCCCGAGGATGGCCACCACCTCGTCCACCACCTGGTCGCGCGTGCAGAACACGTGCGCGTCGTCCTGGGTGAAGCCGCGCGCGCGCAGCAGGCCGTGCACGACGCCACTCATCTCGTGGCGGTACACCGTGCCGAACTCGAAGTAGCGCAGCGGCAGGTCACGGTAGGAATGCAGCTCGCTCTTGTAGAGCATCACGTGGCCCGGGCAGTTCATGGGCTTCACGGCGTACTCGGTCATGCGGGGGTTCTCGTCGTCGCCCTCGTTGATCTCGAAGAAGTACATGTTCTCCTTGTAGAAGCCGTAATGGCCCGAGGTCTTCCACACGTCGGCGTTGTAGATGTGCGGGGTGATGACCTCCTCGTAGCCGCGCGTGTAAAGGTCGCGGCGCAGCCACTCCTGCAGGGTGCGGATGATGCGCGCGCCCTTGGGGAGGTACAGCGGCAGACCGGCGCCCGCCAGAGGGTCCATGACGTAGATGCCCAGCTCGCGCCCCAGCTTGCGGTGGTCGCGCTTCTCGGCCTCCTCCAGGTTGCGCACGTGCTCGTCCAGCTCCTTCTGCTTGAAGAACGCCGTGCCGTAGATGCGGGTGAGCATCTCACGCTCGGCGTCGCCGCGCCAGTACGCGCCGGCGAGCTTCGTGATCTTGAACGCGCCCAATTTGCCGGTGGAGGGCAGGTGCGGCCCGCGGCAGAGGTCGGTGAACTTGCCGATGGTGTACGTGGTGATGACGGCGTCCTCGGGAAGCTCGGCGATGAGCTCAAGCTTGAACGGCTGATTCGCGAAGATCTCCTCGGCCTCGGCGCGCGTGACCACGCGGCGCTCGAAGGGCTCGTCGGACTTCACTATCTCGGCCATGCGGGCCTCGATGGCGGCGAAGTCGTCGGGCGAGAGCGCGCGGCCCGTCTTCACGTCGTAATAGAAGCCGCCCTCGATGGCCGGTCCCACGCCGAACTGCACGTCGCCGTAGAGGTCGACGAGCGCGGCAGCCATTACGTGCGCCGTGGAATGGCGTAGGAGCTCCAGGCCCTCGTCGCTCTTGGCGGTGACGATGGCTACGGAGTCGCCCTCGGCCACGGGCGCGGAGAGGTCGACCGGCTGGTCGTTCACGATGCCGGCGAGCGCGGCCTTCGCCAGGCCCGGGCCGATGGAGGCGGCCACGTCGGCGACGGTGGCGCCTTTGGCGAGCTCCTTGTTCGAGCCGTCGGGGAGTACGATGTTCATGATAGTTCCTTTCCTGTGCCGGGCGCGCACAAAGCGCCTGCACGATCGGTATGGCCGCGTCTTGAGTGCGCGGCCTGGGCTCAGTATGCCACGAACGGCCGGAGGGCCCTCCGAGCACATGGTTTCAACAAACGCCGCAGCAAACGGCCGGCCGGCAGGCGGCAGACACCGGCGCAGCATAAAAAGCCGCCCCGGTAAACGAGGCGGCTTCTTCGACAGCGCGGGTTACTGGGCGGGATGCTCGCCTTGCGGGGAGCGGGTCCGGGCCTGCCTTTGCTGGGAAGCCGCTTGCTGCGGCTGCTGCGTTCGGGCGCGCGGGGCGTTGCGGCGCGCGGGAGCGGCACCGCCCACGGGCGTGGCACAGTAGGGACACACGGTCCACGACGGGTCGAGCGCATGGTTGCAGGTGCCGCAAAGGTTCTTCAGCCGCTGGTGGCAGTTCGGGCAGAGCACGAAGTCGGCCTCTACCGGATAGCCGCAGTTCGCGCATTCGCCGTACTTCATGAGCTCGCGCTGCTTGAGCGCGATCTCCAGCTCCTGCTCGTCGCGGTCGATCTGCAGCAGCGGCGGGCGCAGCAGGCAGTACGCGATGATGCCCAGCAGCGGGATGAGCGCCACGATGGCCCACACGTACCAGTAGGAGCCGCGCAGGTACGCGTCGCGGACCACCCAGACGATGGAGAGCACGTACAGAATGACGAGCAGTATGACGACCACGGTGAACGCGGCCTGCAACTCGGGCGTCCACAACTGGGACAGCAGTTCGCTCATTTCAACCTCGTTTTCTTCGACTTGCCAGACGCCGCGGGGGCGACCGTTGCACCGTGCCGGCCTCCACGAGCGTCGACACGGTCAGTCATTATACCAAAGTTGTCCGACCACACCCCCGTGTTCAGGCAATTTCCGCAAGAGGCGCCCAACAGACCCCGTGGGTTGATGCGCCTTTGCGGCAGGCGGACGCCCACGCCCGCCTGCCGCCCGCGCCTACCCCAACTCCGCCAGCTGGGCCTCCACGCGGGCAAGCTTGTCGGCGAGCTCGGCATGCTTGGCGCGGTCCTTCTCCACGATCTCGGGCGCGGCCTTGGCCAGGAAGCCCGGGTTGGAGAGCTTCTTCTCCAGCTTGCCCGCGTCGGCGGCGAGCTTGGCCTGCTCCTTCGCGAGGCGCTCGCGCTCGGCGCCGAGGTCCACGAGGCCCGACAGCACCAGGTACACCTCCAGCCCCGCGCCCAGCACGGCGCTGGACTCGGCCGGCTTCTCCACCTGCGCGCCGATGGCGAGCGACGCCGTATTGCCCATGCCCTCTATGAGCCCCCGCTGGGCCTCGAGCAGGGCCGCGTCCGCCCCGTCGGCCTTCACGACCACGGCCAGCTTGGACTTCGGCGAGATGCCGTAGCGGGCGCGCGTGCTGCGGATGGCCGACACCGTCTCGCACACCATCTCGATGGCGCGCTCGGCCTCGGGGTCTGCGTACATCGCCAACCCCTGAGCGTCAGGCCAGGCGGCCCCGATGAGGTACGGAGCCCCGCTGCGGTCGATGGGCAGCTCCTGGTAGATCTCCTCGGTCACGAAGGGCATGATGGGGTGGAGCAGGCGAAGCGCCTGGTCGAGCACGAACACGAGGTTGCGCTGGCATGCCAGGCGGTCGACCGGGTCGGCATCGGCGCCCAGGCGCGCCTTCGAGAACTCGATGTACCAGTCGCAGAACTCGTTCCAGAAGAACGCGTACAGCTCGCGCGTGGCCTCGCCGAACTCGAAGCCGTCGAACGCCGCGTCCAGGCGCGCCACGAGGCCCGCCAGCCGCGAGAAGATCCAGCGGTCGGCCGGCGTCGAGGGCGCGGGCTCGCCCGGCTCGTAGCCGTCCAGGTTCATCATGACGAAACGCGCGGCGTTGCGGATCTTGTTCGCGAAGTTGCGCGAGCTTTCCAGCTTCGCCTCGTTGAACTTGAGGTCCTGCGCGCCCGTCACCTGCATGAGCAGGCCGAAGCGCATGCCGTCGGCCCCGTAGTCCTCCATGAGGCGCAGCGGGTCCACGCCGTTGCCGCGGCTCTTGGACATGGGCTTGCCGTCGGCCGCCATCACCGTCGGGTGGATGATGACGTGCTCGAACGGGATCTGGTCCGTGCAGTACATGGACGCCATCACCATGCGCGCCACCCACAGCCCCATGATGTCCCGCGCGGTGGACAGCACCTGCGTGGGGTACGCGGCGCGCATCTCGGGCGCGTCCACCCCCTCCTCGGTCCAGCCCATCGTGGCGAACGGCCACAGCTGCGACGAGAACCACGTGTCCAGCACGTCCTCGTCTTGGCGCACCGGAGCCCCGCACACGGGGCACGTCTCGACGTCCTCCACCGAAGCGTCCTCCCAGCCGCACGCGTCGCAGTAGAACATGGGAATGCGGTGCCCCCACCACAGCTGGCGCGAGATGCACCAGTCTTTCAGGTTCTCGAGCCAGTCGAGGTAGACCTGCTTCCAGCGCTCGGGATGGAACTGGATGGAGCCGTCCTCCACCACGCGCGCCGCATCCTTCTTGAGGCCGTCCACGGCCACGAACCACTGCTCGGACTCCCAGGGCTCGAGCTTCGTGTGGCAGCGGTAGCACGTCATGACGGAGTGATCGTGGTCCTCCACGTGGTCGAGCAGCCCGAGCTCGTCGAACGCGGCCACGACGGCCTCGCGGGCCTCGTCGCGGTCCATGCCGCTGAACTTCCCGTAGCCGTCCACCACGTGCGCCCGCTCGTCGAAGATGTTGATGCGCTCGAGGCCGTTGCGCTCGCCCATCGCCCAGTCGTTCGGGTCGTGCGCGGGCGTGGTCTTCACGCAGCCGGTGCCGAACTCCCTGTCCACGTGCCAGTCGGCGAAGATGGGGATCTCGCGGTCGACGAGCGGCAGCTTCACCGTCTTGCCCACGAGGTGCTTGAAGCGCTCGTCCTTCGGGTTCACCGCCACGCCCGTGTCGCCGAGCATCGTCTCGGGGCGCGTCGTAGCCACCACGAGGTACTCCAGGCCGTCCACCGGCTCGGTCAACGGGTAGCGCAGGTACCACAGGTGCCCCGCCTCGTCCACGTACTCGGCCTCGTCGTCGGAGATGGACGTGGTGCAGTGGGGGCACCAGTTCACGATGCGCTTGCCCTTGTAGATGAGGTCGTCGTGGTACCAGTCCACGAAGAGCTTGCGCACGGCACGCACGTAGGCCGGCTCCAGCGTGAAGTGCTCGTCGTCGTAGTCGCACGAGCAGCCCATGCCCTTGATCTGGTTCACGATGGTGGTGCCGTACTCCTTGTACCAGTCGTAGCACGCCTCGATGAACGCCTCGCGGCCAATTTCCAAACGGCTGATGCCCTGGTCGGCCAGCTTCTTGTCCACCTTGGTCTGCGTGGAGATGCCGGCGTGGTCGGTGCCGAGGATCCAGCGCGTGGGACGGCCCTGCATGCGGGCGCGGCGGATGCACGTGTCCTGGATGGTGTCGTTGAGGGCGTGGCCCATATGCAGCACACCCGTGATGTTCGGCGGCGGGATGACGATGGTGTAGGGCTGCCCCTTCTTGGCGCCGAAGCCCTCGCCGCGCTGGAAGTAGCCGGCATCCTTCCACGCCTTGAAAAGCGGGCGCTCGTGGGCGGCGAAGTCGTAGTCGATCTTCCTCGCCCCGGTTTTCTCGTTCGTGTTATCGGCCATGGTCTGCTCTTTCGTCCTCAAAGTCTCTCAAACCGAAAAGCGGGCGCGCCGCACATCCGCGATCCGCCCGCTCGTCTCCCGTATCCCGCGACCGCGCTATGCGCTCTGCAGGCTCACCTCGTCGCCCATCGGCAGGGCCCCGGCCCCGTCCGCTGGCTCGATCTCCGGCTTCGTCTCGCCTTTGATGTCGCTCGCGCGCACGGTGACGGCGGTGGCGCCCTCGTGCTCGGGCAGGTCGTACATCACGTCCATGAGCACCCGCTCGCAGATGGAGCGCAGCCCGCGGGCGCCCGTGCCGTGCTCCACGGCCTCGTGCGCGATGGCGCGCAGGGCCTCGGGCTCGAACACGAGCGTGGAATCCTCGAAGTCGAACATCTTCGTGTACTGCTTCACCAGCGCGTTCCTCGGCTCGGTGAGGATGCGCACGAGGTCTTCCTCCGACAGCTCGTTCAGGGACGTCACCACGGGGATGCGGCCCACGAACTCGGGGATCATGCCGTACTTGTTCAGATCCTCAGGCAGCACCTGGGCCAAAAGCTCGGCCTCGGCGTGCTTCTTGGACTCGGGCAGGTCGGCGTTGAAGCCGAGCCCTTTCTTACCCACGCGGTCGGCGATGATGTCGGCCAAACCCACGAACGCACCGCCGAGGATGAACAGGATGTTCGTGGTGTCGATGTGGATGAGCTCCTGCTGGGGATGCTTGCGGCCGCCCTGCGGCGGGACGCTCGCCTCCGTGCCCTCCACGATCTTCAGGAGCGCCTGCTGCACGCCCTCGCCGGACACGTCGCGCGTGATGGACAGGTTCTCGGCCTTGCGGGCCACCTTGTCGATCTCGTCGATGTAGATGATGCCTATCTCGGCGCGCGGGATGTCGAAGTCGGCCGCCGTCATAAGCTTGAGCAGGATGTTCTCAACGTCCTCGCCCACGTAGCCGGCCTCGGTGAGCGTGGTGGCATCCGCAATGGCGAACGGCACCTTCAGCGTGCGGGCGAGCGTCTGCGCCAAGAGCGTCTTGCCGGAGCCTGTGGGACCCAGCAGCATGATGTTGCTCTTGGCCAGCTCCACGTCGCCCTCGGCTGCGTCGGCACCCAGGCTGATGCGCTTGTAATGGTTGTACACGGCCACGGACAACGCGCGCTTGGCCGCCTCCTGCCCCACCACATGCTCGGAGAGCTCCGCGTACAGCTCGTGGGGAGTGGGCAGGTCGGCCAGGACGTCCTCGGGCGCCGGCTCGGCCTCGGCCGTGTACGGCTCGCCCGCATGCTTGGCGTGACGGCCCTGCGGCTCGGACTCCATCGGGGCGGCCGCCTCGGGCGGCACGGAGAGCCCCAGGTCGCGCATCATGGCATCGGCGCACACGGATATGCACTCGTCGCAGATGTAGATGCCGTTGGGGCCCGAGATCATCGCAGCCACCTCCTGCGGGTGCTTCCCGCAGAAGGCGCACGCGATGTCGTCCCGGCCGGCGAATTCCTCGTGTCTCTCGTTCGTCATAACAGGTTATTCGCTCTTCTTCTCTTCGGCGTCCGACGCGACGGCGCGCGACGTGGTGATACGGTCCACCAGGCCGTAGGCCAGCGCCTCCTCGGCGGTCATATAGTTGTCGCGCTCGGTGTCGGCCTGGATGGTCTCGAGCGTCTGGCCCGTGTTGTCCGCGAGGATCTTGTTCAGGCGGTTGCGGGTCTTCAGCATGAAGTCGGCCACAATGGCGATCTCGGTCTGCTGGCCCTGGGCGCCGCCGGACGGCTGGTGGATGAGCACCATGGAGTTCGGGAGGCACAGGCGCTTGCCCTTGGCGCCGTTGGACAGCAGCACGGCGGCCATGGAGGCGCACTCGCCCAGGCAGATGGTGGACACGTCGCACTTGATGAAGTCCATGGTGTCCAGGATGGCCAGGCCCGCCGTGACGGAGCCGCCCGGCGAGTTGATGTAGAGGGAGATGTCCTTCTCGGGATCGGCGCTCTCCAGGTGCAGCAGCTGCGCCACCACGGAGTTCGCCACGTTGTCGTCGATCTGCTCGCCCAGGAAGATCACGCGGTCGTTCAGCAGGCGGGAGTAGATGTCGTAGCTGCGCTCGCCGCGGGGGGACTGCTCGATGACGTAGGGGATCAGTGCTGCCTTGGTATCGTAGCTCATAGCTTGTTGCCTCGCTTTCGCTCGCGGCCCCGGCGGGACCGCACGGAATCGTCTAATGCCATAGTGATGTACGTTTCGCCGCCACGCAAGGCCAGGCTACCGTTTCGTTACCCTCGGCGAGACGAGCGGACGCGCCCCCGGAAGGGCGCGTCCGAAGAGCCGCCTGCGGCGCTATTCGGCGTCCGCTGCCTTCTCGGCGTCGGCGGCCTCGTCCTTCTTGGCCTTCTTCGGGGCGGCCTTCTTGGCGGCCGGCTTCTTCTCGGTAGCCTCGTCCTTGGCCTCGTCCTTCTTGGCGGTCTTCTTGGCCGCGGCCTTCTTGGCGGGCTTCTTCTCGTCCTTCTTGTCGTCGGCGGCCGCTCCCGGCTCGACGATGGTCACGACGGCCTTCTCCATGACGTCCTCGGCAGCCCTCGTGCGGGCGATGCCGTTCTTCACCATGTGGAGCTGGCCGTTTTTGCGCCACTCCTCCTGGAGCTTCTTCGGATCCTCCACGCCGCTCTTCACGAATTCCTCGGCCACGTCCTCGTCCGTGACCTCCATGCTGTAGTGGCGCGCCCACGCATCGAGCGCGAGGTCCTGCTTGGTCATGTCGGCGGCCTGCGCCTTCACGTCCTCCTTGAAGCGGTCGGGCGTGATGCCCTGCTGCTTCAAATAGGCGTCGAAGCTCACGCCCTGGCGCTGCAGCTGCTGGAAGAAATCCTGCAGCAGGCTCGTCTCGGCCTCCTCGCACATGGCCTCCGGCACCTCGCCCTGCAGGCGGTCGGCCAGCTTGGAGAGGCACTGGTTCTCCTTGATGCGGGGCAGCACCTCCTCCTTCTGCTCCAGGATGGAGTCGGCCACGCGGGTGCGCAGGTCGGCCACGTTCTCGAAGCCGAGCGTGTCCTTGACCCACTCGTCCGTGACCTCGGGCAGCACCTTGTTCTTGACGGCCTGCACCTCGACCTCGAAGTTGATCTTGGACGTCTTGCCCATGAGGGGCTGCGTCATGACGGTCGGCTCGGCCGGCACGTCGATGGAGAACTCCTTCTTCTGGCCCTTCTTCATGCCCACGAGCTCGGCGTCGAACGCGGCCGGGAACAGGCCGGTACCCAGGCCGTACAGGCGCGTGGGGGTGGTCAGGGAGGCGATGTCCTCGCCGGCGTCGTCGGTGGCCTTCATGCCCAGGTCGAGGTAGCTGTCCTCCTTGACCTTCGTGGCCGCGGCGGCGTCCTCGTAGTCATAGTAGTGCTCGCGGAGCTGGTCGATCTGGTCGTCGACCTCGGCGTCGCTCGCGCCCTCGGCGGGCATGTCGATCTCCACCGGCTCGTAGCTGGAAAGCTCCAGCTCCGGCTTCACTTCCACCTCGAGCGAGTACTCGAACGGCTTGCCGGCCGCCACGAGGCCCATGTCCTCGGCGAACGTCGGCTTCGACACGGGGTACAGGTTGCATTCGTCGATGGCGAGAGGATAGGTCTCGTTCACCACGTCGTCCGTCACCGTGGCGGGGACCGCCTCGGCGCCCAGCGCGTTGTCGATGATCGGGCGCGGCGCCTTGCCGGCGCGGAACCCGGGGAAGTTGTACTTGTGCGCGAAGTCCTTGTAGGTCTTCTTGATGCGCGCGTCGATATCCTTGGCATCGACGGTAACGGTCACCTTGACGCGGTTATCCTGCAATGCCTCAACTTTTGTCTCCACGTAACTATCCTCCATCATTTCCGATAAATCGCCTCGCGGCAGCGTGCGGTGCTCTCGGCGGCTGCCCCCTAGCGGCGCGCATCCGCGTCGGCCTCGCAAGACGTCCGATTCGCACTCTGGCACACCGAAACGGAATTATCGCACATATGGTAGGGTTGAGGAAGCAGGTTCACGAAGAACCGACGAAAGAGGCGCGGTATGGGGGCGCAAACGCCGCGTTGCCCGCCCGGAGCTTCTGGGTACCGGGACGTTTCCTGATCTCCGGCGATTTTCCACACCCACCGTCCGCCGCGACCCGCTATCATGGAAACCATCATCATGAACCCGACCGAGAGGTGCGCGTGGCCATCTCCTTGAACATACCGCAGGAGCGCGAGCTGGCGCGGCTCATCGACTACGAGCGCTCGACGTGCAGCGTCGAGGGCGAGCTCGTGTACCGCTGCGCCTTCCCCTACCGCCCCGACGACGAGCTTCAGGCCGAGCTCATCGACGCCGGGGCGCTTGCCGCGAAGGCCGAGGGCAAGCGCGGCACCATCGTGGTCATTACCTCGGACGGGTACTCCTTCTTCCTCGAGCGCAACCGCGCCGAGCGCGAGCGCGTCCGCCGCGAGAAGCGCGACGCGCGGCTCATCGGCCTGTCGGCCCTGTTCGCCGCGCTCTGCGTGGTGGCCGGCTTCCTGCTGGGACGCTTCCTGGCGTAAAGGGCCGCGGCAGCCTTCCCGACGGCCGGGCCGCGCATCGGGCGGCGCCCTCCTAGGCGAAGAACGTCTGGGTGAGCCAGGGGCCGTACTCGCCTTCCCACATGCCGCCCAGCTGGGCGAACACCTGCGGCCAGTCGATGGTCTGGCCGAACAGCAGCTCCAGGTAGTGGCGGTTGCCGATGCCGCGCTCGGGCGGCGCGCCGAGGCAGGCCTGCGCCACCGTGTAGGTGCAGGTGGGGCACGTGGTGACAAGCGTCTCGGCGCCGGTCGCGCGCGCCTCGTCGATAATGCGCCACACGCGGCGCTCCGTGACGTCGCCGTCGTAGCCCGCCACGGCGCCGCCCGCCCCGCAGCAAAGCGTGCCCTTGCGGCGGTGGTCCATCTCCAGACGGGCCGTCTCGGGCAGGTTGCGCGCCACGAGCGCGCGGATGGCGGCGCCATGGCGTCCGTCGAAGCGGTCGTGGCACGAGTCGAAGAACGTGACGCTTCGTTCGGGAAGCGGCGCGAAGCCCGTGGGACGGTCGGCGCGCTCGGCGGCTCGGCTCTTCTTCAACAGGAGCTCCGGCAAGGGGACGATGTCCACCTCTTCGCCCATGAGCTCCACGAACTCCTCCCCGCAGCCGGGGCACACCGTGACCACGCGCTCGATGCCCGCCGCGCGTATCTGGTCGAGGATGCGCTGGCGCAGCGCGGCGGCGCGGTCGAACAGCCCGGCGCTCATGAGCGGGCTTCCGCAGCAATCGGTGGAGAGCGCCCAGGCCACGCCGTTGTCGGTGAGCCACCTCCCCACCGTGCGCGTGAGCTCGGGCGCGTAGCTCACCAGCGAGCAGCCGGGGAAGAACAGCGTGTCCGCCAGGCCCGGCCCGTGCTCGGCCGCCTGCTCGAGCGAGGTGAGCTCCGGGTAGCCGATGCCGTAGACGGCACGGTAGGCGCTGAAGATGTTCCACTCGTTGTCCACCATCACGAGCTTGGAGTCGTCGGGCGGCATGAGCCCGGCGCGCATGAACAGCACGCGCCAGTCGCGCATGCGCTCGGGCGCCAGCACGTGGGTCTGGCACGTGGCCGTGCAGAAGCCGCAGAAGCAGCAGCGGCGCAGCGCGTGGTAGAGCTCGGGGCGGTCCTGCACGAGCTGCAGCACGGCGGCGGGCTGGTCGTCGAACGGCAGCGCCGCTATGGCGCCGTAGCCCTCCTCCACCTGGCCCATGTCCAGGCCCGGCTCCTTCAGCACCTCGCAGCGCAGCGTGCAGCGCTTGCAGTGCGCGCAGGTGAGCTTCTTGTTCGCCCAGGCGGCCAGCATATCGAGCTTGGCCGCGTCCAGGCCGGCGATCTGCCCGAGCTCCTCGGTCGTGAGTTTTTCCGGTCGTGGCTGCATGCGCATGGCGTACTCCCCCCTCGTATCCGCGACCAGTTTAGCGCAACGCGCCCCGGCCGAGGCGAGAATCGGGCGAGGATGCGCATTTTGCGCAGGCTGCGGCAGAGACGATGCGCTGCGGCAACCGGGAAGCGCGCCCGGAAGCAGCGCCCGCGCGCACGGCCCGCGCCTTCGGCCGCAGCCCCAAACGCAGCATACCCGGGGAAGCTTGCAGCTTCCCCGGGTATGCTGGTGCGGGCGAAAGGACTTGAACCTTCACACCTTTCGGTACCAGAACCTAAATCTGGCGCGTCTGCCAATTCCGCCACGCCCGCACGTGCGCCCTTTTCGCGCAGCGAACATGATAGCAGAACTTGGCGGCGCGCGGCCAGGTTGCGCGGTCTGCTATCATAGGCGCCCGAACCGTAGGGAACGAAGGCAAGGAGCAGACGTGGACTTCAAGGCGCTCGCGCGCAAGTACAACGACATCAGCCTTATCAAGCGCATCGTGGCGGGACTCGCCGTGGGCGCGGTGCTGGGCATCGCGTTTCCAAACGCAGAGGCCGTGGGGCTTCTGGGCACGCTGTTCGTGTCGGCCCTGAAGGCCGTGGCACCGGTGCTCGTGTTCTTCCTCGTGACAAGCGCGCTGGCCAACGCGAAGGCGGCGGGGTCCATGCGGACGGTCGTGGTGCTCTACCTGGTGAGCACGTTCGCAGCGGCGCTCGTGGCCGTGGGGGCGAGCTACCTGTTCCCCACCGAGCTGACGCTGGCGGCCCCGGCGGAGGCGCAGGGCACGCCCTCGGGTATCGGCGAGGTGCTGGGCACGCTCGTCTCGAACATGGTGGCGAACCCCGTGGACGCGTTGGCGAACGCGAACTACCTGGGCATCCTCGTGTGGGCCGTCGTGCTGGGCATCGCGCTGCGCGCGGCGTCGGGCACGGTGAAGGACGTGTTCGCAAGCGTGTCGGACGCCGTGTCCACCGTGGTGCGCTGGGTGATCGCGCTCGCCCCGTTCGGCGTGCTGGGGCTCGTGTACTCCACCGTGTCGCAGAACGGGCTGGACGTCTTCGCCGAGTACGGACGGCTCCTCCTCGTGCTCGTGGGCTGCATGCTGTTCATCGCTCTCGTTGCGAACCCGCTCATCGTGTTCGCCTGCGTGCGCGCGAACCCCTACCCGCTCGTGTTGCGATGCCTGAAAGACAGCGGCGTCACGGCGTTCTTCACGCGCAGCTCGGCGGCGAACATCCCGGTGAACATGGAGCTTTGCCGGAAGCTCGGCCTCGACAAGGACAACTACTCGGTTTCCATCCCGTTGGGAGCCACCATCAACATGGCGGGCGCGGCCGTGACCATCACGGTCATGGCCATGGCGGCCGCCCACACGCTCGACATCGCCGTGAACCCCCTCGCCGCCGTGGTGCTAAGCGCCTTGGCCGCCGCCTCCGCCTGCGGCGCGTCGGGCGTGGCCGGCGGGTCGCTTCTGCTCATACCCCTGGCCTGCTCGCTGTTCGGCATCGACGGCGACGTGTCCCTGCAGGTGGTGGCCATCGGCTTCATCATCGGCGTGGTGCAGGACTCGTGCGAGACGGCCCTGAACTCCTCGTCCGACGTGCTGTTCACCGCCGCGGCGGAGTACCGCCAACGCCGCCTCGAGGGCCGCAGCTTCCGCCTGGGCCGCGACGCGTTCGACGAGAACGAGCTGGCGTAGGGCGGGGCGGGGCGGGGCAAGCCCCTTCCCAAAACGGCGCGGCGGCCCACCGGGCCGCCGCGCCGTTTCCGTATAAGGCGCAGTTTACGCCCCCTTACGCGTCCACGATCTGCAGCGTGTAGGCGCCCTCTCCCACGGTGAACGGGTGCAGCAGGTTTTCCACGAGGGTGCGTGCCTGCTCGTTGGCCTGTCCGATCATGCCCGTCTGGTCGACCTTGCCCTCGGCGTCGGCCTGGGCCGTTTTGAGCGCCTCGGCGGTATCCTGCTTGTTCTCCCAGTTGAACAGCGCGAACGCGGAGTCGTAGAACTCGATGGAGTGCGGGTCTATCTCGATGCCCAGAAGACGGGCCTTCGGCAGGCGCACGGTGACGGTGCGGCCGCTCACGTCAACGGAGGCCTGCGACAGGTCCACGCCAGCGCGCACCTCGGCGTCGTAGACCATGGTGAAGCCCTTCTTGTTGATGAAATCGATGTCGCCGTTCTCGTAGCGCACGAGGCCCCGGTACTCCAGCTTGGCCGTGGCCAGCTCGCTGGAGTTCGACAGCTGCTCCTGGATGGACGTGGCAGAGAGCCTGACGCTGGGCTCGAAGGCGCGCTGGAACGCGAGCGTGCCCACGACGCCGACGGCGACGAGCGCCACGGCCGCCACGATCACGAGTAACTTCTTCATGGCAAGGTTCCTTCTCGATAAAACGGGATCCAGGGGCAGGATACCACGGACGCGAAGGCGCCCGCCCCCCGTCAACGAGCGGTTGAAAAGAGGCGCGCGCCGGATGGCCCCTGCACCCGGCACACCCCGGATCACTGGGGCACGCCGGGTGCGGCGCGGGTCGCGCCGGGCGCGCGAAGGGCGGGCCGGTCTCGCTGGTCCGCGGCCCGCCTAGCGGGCCAGGCGGGCGTAGAACTGGCCGTCGCGCTGCTCGACGGCAACGCCCTCGAGGTCGGCAAGGTACGGGCGGAACTGGGCGTAGCCCAGGTCGCGCAGCTTGAACGTGCGGAACTTGCCGCGCACGCGCTTGCCGAGCGTGGCGAGCGCCACGCCGTCGGGGCCGGCCTCGGCCAGCGTCTGGCGGATGTACTCCTCGGGCCCGCCTGCGGCGAGGGCATCCTGCGCGGGGGCCTCGGGGGCTTGCGCAGCCTTGGGAGGCTTGGGAGCCCTCCCGGACTTCGCGGCCTTCTCGGCGGGCTGCGCCGTCTCGGCCGGATCGGCCGCCTTCGCGCGCTTCGCCGAGGACTTCGGCGCCGGCCTCTCAGAAGCCTTCGACGAGGCCTTTGCGGGGGCCTCGGCGGCTTGCGGCGGGACTTCGCCCTGCTCGGCGGGCTGCGGGACCGCAGCGGCGGCCTTGGAGGCCGACTTGCGGCGGGACTTCGACTTCGGCGCCTGCTCCTGCCGCGCCTCTTCGGGTTCCTCGGCCTGCGGGGCGGCCGGGACGTCCTGCGCCTGCACCTCCGGCTCCTTGCGCGCGGCCGGCTTCGTCTTGGCCGCAGCCTTGCGCCCGCCCATGGCGTTCGCCCATGCGGCGGCGGCCCGCAAGCGGGCCGCTCGGCCCGGACGGTTGTCCACGGGGGGTTCTTCGACAGGCTCGGGCTGTTCGGCGCGCGAAGCAGCCTGCGGCTCCTTTACCGGAACCTCCGGGGCGGGGGCTTCGGCGCCCTTCGCCTCGACGGCGTCCTCGGCAGCCGCCTTCGGGGCGTCGTCCTTACCGCCGCGATGCGCGGCCGCGCGCGTGGAGCGACGGGGCTTCTTCGCGGAAGCGCCCTCCCCGCCCCCGTTCGCAGCCGTCTGCCGCGCCGGCTCGCCGGCGTCCTCGGCCGGGGCGGGTTCCGCCTGCGCGTCGACTGCGGCCTCGGCGCTGGCAGGCCCCTTCGGCTCCTGCTCCGCCTGCGCGTCGGACGCCTCGGAGGCCGGTGCCTCCGCGCCGTGCGGGGCGTCCTTGCCGCGGCCGCCCCGACGCTCGCGATCGTCGCCCGCGAGTTCCACCGTCACCGAGCTGCCGTCCTTCGTGATCTGCACGCTCGGGAACTCGTCGAGCAGCTTCGACAGCAGGTTCGTGCCGTAGCTGCGCACGTCGAAGTCCGGGTAGCGTTTCAGCAGACGACTGCCCACCTCGCCGAGGCCCGTGGACTTCCCGTTGTTCTGGTTGTCGGTGATGATGTTCACTACGGCCTGCTCGATCTCCTCCTTGCTCGCGGTGGCCGTGCCCGCGCCCGCGCCAGCGGCATTCGCACCGGCCTGGTCGCCCCGGCCCTTGCCGCGGCCAGACGCCTTGCCGCCCGCATCGCCCAGCAGGAGCTCCAACGTGGTGAAGATATCGCATGCCTTGCGAAACGGCGTGGGCGTCTTCTTCTCGCCCATGCCGATGACGGTGAGGCCGCTTTCGCGGATGCGACTGGCCAGCCGCGTGAAGTCGCTGTCGCTCGACACGATGCAGAAGCCCTCCACCGAGCGCGTGTACAGGATGTCCATGGCGTCGATGATCATGGCCGAGTCGGTGGCGTTCTTGCCCTGCGTGTAGCCGAACTGCTGGATGGGCGTGATGGAGTTTTCCAGCAGCGCGTCCTTCCATTTGGCATGGAGCGTGAGCGTCCAGTCGCCGTAGATGCGCTTGTAGGTGACGGTGCCGTACTTCGACAGCTCGTCGGTGATGGGCTTTATATACTTGGCCGACACGTTGTCGGCGTCGATCAAGAGCGCAAAGCGCTTTTCAGATGATTGCTTTTCCACGTGGTGCCGCTCCTCGGTGAAATTGATGGAGGCGGGCGCGCCCAGGCGCGCAACGCCGGTTTTTGCGCCGTGGCCGGAAACGGTCGGCAGCCCGAAGCGATGCCAACCGGCGGAAAACACGGCGTTTCAGGCGACTATACTACTCTAAACGGGCCGATCAGAGCCCGATTGCAGCAAGTCTGATACAATTTGTCCATAATCCTCTTGCGCTCGGGAGGGAAAATCCGTATACTTCCACCTTGCGCCTTGGTGGCTATAGTTCAGTTGGCTAGAACGCCAGATTGTGGCTCTGGAGGTCGTCGGTTCGAGTCCGATTAGCCACCCCAGCGCGCTTTTTGAAATTAGGGCTTGCAATCGTTGGACGCATGCTTTAAGATAGCCCAGCGCTTTGAGCACTTTGACATAGTTTTTTCTTTGGACCGTTAGCTTAGTTGGTAGAGCAGGGGACTCTTAATCCCAAGGTCCGGGGTTCGAGTCCCCGACGGTCCACCATTGAGAACCTAAAAGCCAGCCGGCAGAAACCGGCTGGCTTTTTTCGTTTTGCGAGCATCTTCCCTCCCCGCCTGCGGCGGGGAGGGCCGGACCTTGGGAGCCGGCCGTCCCCGCCGTCGGCCGCATGCCCGAGGGGCATGCGGCGCGGCTCGGAGCCCCCTTAGCACACCACGCGCACGCGGCGGACGCCCTCGAGGGCCTCCAGCTTCTCCACGGCGGTGGCGGGCACGGGCTGGTCGAGGTCGAGCATCGTGTAGGCGGCGTCGCCGCGGGACTTGTTCGTCATGTTCTCGATGTTCACGCCCTCCTCGCCGAACACGTCGGTGATGCGGCTGATCATGCTGGGGATGTTCTCGTGCATGACGGCCGCGCGGCTCATGCCGGCGGGGCACGCGCCCATGTCGCATGCGGGGAAGTTCACCGAGTTCTTGATGTTGCCGTTCTCCAGGTAGTCCATCATCTCCTGCACGGCCATGGCGGCGCAGTTGTCCTCCGCCTCGGCGGTCGAGGCGCCCAGGTGGGGCAGCACGATCGCGTGCTCCATCTTCATGACCTCGGGCGTGGCGAAGTCGGTGATGTAGGCTCCCACCTTGCCCGACGCCAGCGCCGAGGCCATGGCGGCGTTGTCCACGAGCGTGTCGCGCGAGAAGTTCAGCACCACGGCGCCGTCCTTCATGAGCGAGCAGGCGCGCCCGCCCACCATGCCGACGGTGCCCTCCATGGCTGGCACATGGATAGTGAGGTAGTCGCAGGTGCGGAAGACGTCGTCCAGGTTCGTGACGTGATGGACGGCGCTCGAGATGCGCCACGCCGCGCCCACCGAGACGTACGGATCGTAGCCGTACACGTCCATGCCCAGCGCCACGGCCGCGTTCGCCACCTCGGCGCCGATGGCGCCCAGGCCGATGACGCCCAGCTTCTTGCCCTTGATCTCGCAGCCGGCGAACTGCTTCTTCGCCTTCTCCACCGCCTTGGCGATGTTCGGGTCGTCGGCGTTGTCGCGGCACCATGCGATGCCGTCCACGATGCCGCGGCTTCCCAGCAAGAGCGCGCACAGAACGATCTCCTTCACGGCATTGGCATTGGCACCCGGCGTGTTGAACACGACGATGCCCTCCTCGGCGCAGCGGTCTGTGGGGATGTTGTTCACGCCCGCCCCCGCGCGCGCGATGGCCAGCAGGCCGTCGCCGAACGCCATGTCGTGCATGGCAGCGCTGCGCACGAGTATGGCCGACGCCTGCGCGGGGTCGTCGGTAAGCTCGTAGGAGTCGGTGAGCAGGTCGGTGCCGTGCGAGGAAATGTTGTTCAAGCAGTGGATGTAGCGCATGGTTCTTCTCCTTCTCTCGTATAAGGTGAGGCCGAGGGCTGCCGTCGCGCAGGGGAGCCGCGCCGTCGTTGCGTGGGAGCCGAGCCGCTTTAGCATGCTGTAGCAGTATACTCCCTCCCCCGCTCGGCGGGCGGGGAAACGGCGGCGCCCGCGCGAACGGGCACGTGGGCGGAGGCGGGAGTCGGCCATCGAAGCAGCGCCCCATTGCGCACCCGCGCGCCGTTTTCTGCCGCCCCGGGACGGCGCTCGACACGCGAATCGCCGTGCGGCAAGCGATTTTTTCGATTTATGTAGGCTTTAGGCGCGAAAAGCGCTTCCTCACAGGTGCGGAACGAGGCTCCGCAAATCGCGAGCTGGTCTTATTGGGACCAGCGGCGCGCCAAGGCGCGCGATTGCCGCTACATGGGTACACAAATCGAAAAAATCGCTTGCCGCACGGCGATTCGCGTGTTCGCACGGTGCGGCGCGCGGCCGCTCGCGCACACCGCGCCGGCCGCGCCCTTCCGAGGCCACCTCGCTGGACAGCACCCAGAATTGCCGGCGTGAACACGCCTTCGCTTGACGGGCACGTCATCGCGCGGTTTGAAAACCCCCGCGGCAAGGGCGGGGCGGGCGCGGTACAATCGGGTGCGACGGAGAAGCCGGACGCAGCGGGCCAGGAACGGCACAGCGCATGGGAAGCGGCCGAGCGGACGAGCGAAAGGCAGCCCGGCGGACGGGAAGATTCGAAGCAAGCGAGGAAAGGCGGAGGACCATGGGGAAGAACGTGCTGGTGCTGAACGGGAGCCCGCGGACAAACGGCAACACGGCGGCGCTCGTGGACGCTTTCGCGGAAGGGGCCGGACAGGCGGGCAACGACGTGGTGCGCTTCGACGTGGCGCTCATGGACATCGCGCCCTGCCGGGGCTGTCTGGGCGGAGGCGCCGACGCGGAAAGCCCCTGTGTGCAGAAGGACGACATGGATGCCGTGTACGCCGCCTACCGCGCGGCCGACGTGGTGGTGCTGGCTTCGCCCATGTACTGCTGGAGCGTCACCGCGCAGGAAAAGGCCGTGCTCGACCGCCTGTTCGCGCTCATGGAGGCCGGCATGCGCGCCGCGGTGGCGGGCGGTGCCGAGGCGGCAGCGGCCGAGGCGGAGGCGGGCGGCAAGGGCTGCGTGCTGCTCATGCCCGCCGAGGAGGACACGGAGCGCAACTTCGCCCCCGTCGTCTCCTATTACGAGACGCTCTGCGAGCGCATGGGCTGGCGCGACCTGGGGCGCGTGCTGGTTGGCGGCGTGTACCGCGCAGGCGACATCGCCGGCAACCCCGCCCTCGACGAGGGCCGCGAGCTGGGTGCCGGACTGCGGTAGGTCGTGCGAATCGGGCGCTGAACTGCGATGGAGCCCGTGGACGCCAGCCTGCGGCGAGGCAAGCGAGGGCGCGAGCACCCAACGGGCGGTTTCGACGGGCGATCGAAACCGCCCGTCTTTTTTCGGGCAGAGCGCAACAAATGACGGTTCCTTCCCCGTGTTCTAGGGGAAAGGAGATGAGGTATGGAAGAATCAGGCGAGATAGCGCTGCCCGCGGGCTTCGGCGGCGCAGGGCGGAGGCGGCCGGACGCGGCACGCCCCCCGCTCGACGGCGCTTCCAGCACCGGCACGTCCCGGGCGGCAGGCGGCAGCGATGCGTGCAACGCCTTCCGCGGCGACGCCCCCGACGCAATAACCGAGGCAGGCGGCGCGCAGGCGCGCGAGGCGGCGGCGTTCCTCGAGGATGCGGTCGGGCGCTGGGGCGACACGGTCCTGCGCCTGGCGGCGAGCCGCACGGGCAACCGCGCCGACGCCGAGGACGTGTTCCAGACCGTGTTCCTGCGCCTGCATCAAGGCGGCAAGCGCTTCCGCGACGACGAGCATTTGAAGGCCTGGCTTCTGCACGTGACCGTCAACTGCTGCAACGACCTGCACCGCAGCCCCTGGCACCGGAAGCGCGCCGCACTCGGCGACGAGGACGTGGCGCGCCTCGCCGACCATCCCGACCCGAACGCCCCGGAGGGCGCCGCGGACCGTGACGACGAGCTGGAGGCCGCCCTCGCCCGCCTGACCGACCGCCAGCGCACCGCCGTGCACCTGCACTACTACGAGGGGTACGCAACCGAAGAGATCGCCCGTATCACCGGCGAGCGTCCCGCCACCGTCCGCTCCCACCTCCACCGCGCACGCAAGGCACTCAAGATCGACCTAGGAGCACGCCCATGAACGAGAACGAGTTCCGCACGCGCTACGCCGCGTCGCAATCCCACGTCGAAGCCTCCCCCGAGCTCAAACAGCGCGCCGTCTGCAACGCCCTGCAAGAGGGCACGGCACAGTACGCCGGGAGCCAGGCGCCCGCGAAGGGAGCCGTGTCCGCCAAGCGCCCGACCCGGCGCCGTCCCCGGCCCGTCTCGCGCACCGCCGGCCATTCCGTCGGCGCCGCATCCCTCGCCCGCCGCTGGGCGCCGGTCGCGGCCGCCTGCCTCGTGGCCGGCGCGCTCGCGGTGGCCGGCATCCCCGCCTTCACCTCGTCGCTCTCGGGCTCCCCCGCCATCACGCTCGACGAGGCCGCAGCACGCTGCGGCTTCTCGGTGCGCGCCTACGCGAGCGACGGCAGCGCGCCCCTTGCACCGGGCGAGGGCGGCACCGTGGCGTTCGACCGCGACCTGGGCTACCGATTTCGGGGAGGCGACGACTACAAGGTGAGCGGCTTCTTCTCGGGCTGCCTCTTCCACGTGGAAGGCGAGGGCATCGTCCGCGTGCAGGCGCATCTCACGGGCGGGGCGCTGTACCGCGTGACGTTCGAAGACGGGCCGACCGACCCCGACGACCCGCGCATGGGCGAGCTTGCGAGCTGGAAGCCCACGTCGCGCGGCACCGGCGAGCACTACGGCGGCTACGACTTCGTGGGCAGCGCCATGCGCGACGGCGAGAGCAAGCTGAGCCTTGCGAAGCTCATGGGCGCCACCATCGACGTCTCCGCGGACGACGACCCCGGCATCGCCGACGGCACGACGAGCTTCGGCCTCTGGACGAACGAGGGCGAGGTTCCCGAAAACGCCGCGAACAATCCCGAATCCCCCGTCATCGACCTGTTCGACGGGCAGACGCTCACCGTCACCGTGACGTTCGAGGACGGCAGCATATCCACGCAGGCCATCGAGCTGCACGTCGCCAACTTCGAGACCGAGATGGTAGACGGCACCCCCCGCCTGACCCCTCGCCTCGCTGCGGACGATGCCGAGGCGGGCACATCGGCGAAGTCGCTCTACGGCACCGTAGTGGAAGCCGGAAACGGGCCGTTCCCCTTCCCGCTGGACGACGCGAACGACCGCGCCGACGAGGTGCTGCCCGCCGACACGCTCGAACGCGCCGAGGAGACGCGCCCTGTGTCGACGTTCTCGAACGGCGAGCCGCACGCCGCGACCATCGCCGACATGGCCATCCACGATGCGGGCGAGACTGCGGCCATCCAAATTCAACCACCTTACGAGCAGGGCGACGACGAGCGGCAGCTTGCCGTAGGGCCGGTCTCCGTCACACGCGCAGCCACGCCGCCGAGTGGCAAGACGCCCGACGAATTTACCGAGACCGTCTATGGCTGGCTGGGCAACGTGGGGTACTTCAACAAGTGCACGCAGGAGCGCTACGGTTACGCGTTCAACGACGACGGCACCCTCTCCGATGAGGGGTACTGCTACCTTGAAGCCGCCATCGAGGTAAAGAACCCGAACGATGAGCCCGTGGAGCTGGACTTGCGCAACTTCGGAGCATTCGGCCTCGTCGATGGGAACGATAGTCTGCACGAGATAGACACGAGCTACTTCACGCTCGACGTGAGCGCAACGGGGGAGGTAACGCTCGACCCCGATAATCCGCGCAATGCGATTGTCGCACCGAACGGAACCGCCCGCTTGACCCTGCTGCACGTGCTGCCGATCCGGCTCGCCGACGATGGGAGCCTCTTCTTCCTCGCAGGTTTCGACAAGGACGGCGCGCTCGTGGTGTTCTCCGTAGGCGGGCAGATCTAGCCGCCCGGTCCCTCCATGCAACGCCCCCGCAGGTCGAACCTGCGGGGGCGTTGTCGTCCTTACTCGCGGGCGAGCTTGCGGGCGCCGAGGTACGTCACGGCGAAGTAGACGCCGTACACCGCGAGGAACGCTCCGGCGCAGGCGAGCGCCATCGAGGTGATGTCGAGGTGCCCAAACACGGCCACGACGTCGGTGACCACCACGAGCGCGCACGCGGAGTGCGCCACGGCCAACAGCAGCGGGAACAGGAAGTACACGAGCACCTGCACGAACAGCGCGCCGTCGATCATGCGCTCGGGGGCGCCCAGCTTGCGCAGCAGGCCGTAGCGCTGCGCGTTGTCGGACGCGTCGGAGAGCTGCTGGATGGCCAGGATGGCCGCGCAGGCGATGACCAGCACGAAACCGAGGTAGATGGCCAGGTACGCCACGATGGTGGAAAGGCTGATGCTCTGGTCGAAGACATCGGCGCGCGTCATGGACAGCGTGATGGGCCAGGTGTCGGGATTGTCGGTATCCGACACGGCGTCCATCATCTCGCCGAACGCCGCCTCGTCCGCATCGCTTGCACACTGCACGTCGAGGATGGACTGCAGGATGCGCGCACCCTCCGACACCGCCTCGTCGGGCACCACGAGCGTACCGGTGTTCATGGGGAACGGCGTGGTCTGCAGGCAATCGTCGCGGAACTCGACCACGCGCATAGCGCGTCCGCCCACCGTCAGCATGGTGCCGCGTTCCACCACATCGCGGTAGAACCCGCTCGTAATGTCGGAGTCGCTATAGACCGCGCACTCCCCCGCTCCCAGTTCGAGCGCGGGCTTGCCCGCCAGCGCAAGCGCATCGTTGACCTGCGACAACGCCGCCACGTACACAGGGTACACGCCGTAGCCGCTGTTGATGGACGCGCCCGCGTAATCAGCCAGCACCAGGCCGCTCGCGCGCTCCACGTCGTCCATCACCAGGCCGTCGGACGGGTCAACCAACAGATCGACCTGAGCCGCACCGGACACGACCGCGTCATAGTCGCCTGCCCCCACTGCAGCCACGCTCGAGCGCAGCCCGGCAACCATATCGTAGCCCTGCTGCTCGGCGAACTCGCCGAACGCCCCCAGGTCCGCCGCCTGGAAGCCCGCCTCGGCGTTGTAGGAGCCGAAGGAGGTGGACACGCTGGCGCTGTAGTCGGTGCTCCTGTCCAGCGAGCCGTCGATGGCGTTGCGGATGCCGATGCCGCCGCACACGCTGGTGATGGCCAGGAACAGCACGATGCACACCACCGACAGCGACGCGAACGTGGTGTTCACCTTGGCGTTCAGCTGCCGCAGCGTGAACATGTTGAGCCCGCGCAGGTACAGCGGGCGTGCAAGCTGCACGAACTTCAGCAAAAAGCCCGACAGCGCATAGAAGAACAGCACCGTGCCCACGCACACGAGCACCGTGGCCGCGGCGAATTCCGGCGAAGGCTCCATGAGCCCGTTGTCGATGAGCAGCTTGTACGATACGCCGATCAGCACGAGCGACACCGCGAACAGCACGAGCGACAGCGGCAGGCTCTTGAGCTTCATCTCCTCGTTCCTGCTGCTTGCGTGGAGCAGGTCGATGAGCTTCGCCCGTGCCACCGTGCGCGCGTTCAGCAAAGCGGCAACCAGGAAGATGGCCGCGAACACGACGGCGGTCTTCGCCAGCGCGTCGGCCGAGAACACGAACGCGAACCCGCCGGCAGCCGCCACGTCGGCCTTGAACAACGCGCTTGTGAGCTGCAGCAGAAGCTGCGAGAGCCCCACGCCCACCGCAAGGCCCACCGCGAGCGACGCCGCGCCCACGATGAGCGATTCAAGCGCCACGATCCTCACCACGTCGCCCGTGCTCATGCCCAGTGTCAGGTACACCCCGAACTCGCGCTTGCGCCGCTTGATGAGGAATCCGTTCGCGTACACCACCAAGAACACGAGCACGAACGCGATGAACACCGACACGCCGCCGATCACCATGCCCAGAAGATCGAACATCTTGTCCTGCGTCTCGGAGAACGCGAGCACGCCCTGCTGGGCCGTCATGGAATTGAATGCATAGAACACGGCCACGCCCAGCATGACCGTGAGGAAGTAGACGCCGAAGTCCGCGAGGGACTTGCGCACGTTGCCGAGCGCGAGCCTAGCAAGCATGGCGCGCCACCTCGCCTTCGGCAAGCTCGTCATCGCCCGCGCCGCCCATGGTCGACACCATCTCCACGATCTTGCGGTAGAACGCCCCGCGGTCGGCGCCCGATCGGCGCAGCTCGCCGAACAGGCCGCCGTCCTTGATGAAGATGATGCGGTTGCAGTAGCTGGCCGAGAACGAGTCGTGCGTGACCATGAGGATGGTGGACCCGCGGCTGTTCAGGTACGCGAGCGACTCGAGCAGCTGCCTGGCCGACTTCGAGTCGAGGGCGCCGGTAGGCTCGTCGGCCAGCACGAGGCGCGGGCGGCCCACCGTGGCGCGTGCCGCGGCCACGCGCTGCTTCTGGCCGCCGGACAGCTGGTAGGGATGCTTCTGCAGCACGTCCGCTATGCCGAGCGTGCGCGCCGCCTCCTGCACGCGCGCGTCGATCTCGCGCGCCGGGATCTTCTGGATGGTCAGCGCGAGCGCGATGTTCTCGTACGCCGTGAGCGTGTCGAGCAGGTTCGAATCCTGGAAGATGAAACCCAGCTCCTCGCGCCTGAACCGCGCCAGCTCCTTGCCGGCGAGCGACCCCACGTCGCGCCCGCCGATATGGATGCTGCCGCTGGTGGGCGCATCGATGGTGGCCAGGCAGTTGAGCAGCGTGGACTTGCCCGACCCGCTGGGCCCCATGATGCCGGTGAACTCGCCTGCCGCCACCGCGAAGCTCACGTGGTCGAGCGCCTGCGTCACGCTCCCGTCGCGCTTGCGCCCCTCGATGCCGTAGCGCTTGCCCACGTTGCGCACTTCCACCACCGTCTGCATCGCCTGCCCTGCATGTTGTGCCGCCATGTTCGTCTCCTTCTCTCGATCGGCTCCGCAGACAAGCTTACGCGGGCGGCCTTACGCCCTCCCTTCCCCTCCCTTGCGCTTTCCTTACGCTGCCTTGCGGCTGCCTTACGCCCCCCGCGCGGCCGCCCGTGCGCGGGGCGGATGTGCCATAATGCGAACGTGAGAGAAGGGAGCGAAGATGGCATCGGGCGGATTCGGCATGGTGGACGAGCATTTGCGCGGCAAGCGCATCCTGGTGGTGGACAACGAGCGCGAGCTGGCCGACATGGTGGCGGCCATCCTGCACGGAGCGGGGTTCGCCTGCGTGGACGTCGCGCATGCGGGGGCCGAGGCGCTCGCCGCCATCGACAGCCGCGCGGCCTCGCCCGAGCGCGCCTACCAGCTGCTCGTGCTGGACGTGATGATGCCCGGCATGGACGGCTTCGACCTGCTCGCACGCGTGCGCGAGCGGCCCGCCTGCGCACGCGTGCCCGCGGTGTTCCTCACGGCGAAGGACGAGCCTTATCACCGCGTGAGCGGCCTCTCCCTGGGCGCCGACGACTACATCGCCAAGCCGTTCCTTCCCCAGGAGCTCGTGCTGCGCATCGCCGCGGTGCTCCGGCGCTGCTACGCCGAGGAGAGCCCGTCGCTCGAGCTCGACGCCTGCCGCGTGAACTTCGCCACGGCCGAGGTGGAGCGCGAGGACGGGAGCACGGTGCTGCTCACCGCGAAGGAGCATGAGATACTGAGCGTGCTCGCGCGCAACGCCGGGCGCATCGTCACCATCGACGCCTTGTGCGAGGCGTGCTGGGGCACGTCGTTCGGCTACGAGAACTCGCTCATGGCGCACATCCGCCGCCTGCGCGAGAAGATCGAGGCCAACCCGTCGAAGCCCGCCTCGCTCGTCACGGCACGGGGGCTCGGCTACAAGCTCGTGAAGCGAGGATGAGCATGGCGGGCGGGACGCGCGGACGGCGCGGGAAGCGGGCCCCCAGCCTCGCGCGGTTCTTCACGAAGCAGCTGCTGCTGTTCGCCGCGCTCGCCTTTCTCATCGTGGTGGTGGACTTCTTCCTGTACACGGTCATCGCCTACAACGAGTCCAACGAGAACTTCGACGACGGCACGCCCGCCACGGTGACGCGTGCCGTGGACGGCGCGCTCGCGCGCGGCGAGGAGGGCTGGGAGCTCGGCGAGGCGGGGGCCGCGGAGCTCGACGCCCACGGCGCGTGGGCGATCCTCGTGGACGGCGAAGGCGCGGTGGCCTGGTCGCACGGAGCGCCTGACGACGTTCCCGCGTCCTTCTCCCCCGACGAGGTGGCCATGGCCGCGCACTACGCCAACATCGCCGACTACCCTGCCTTCTTCTGGGACCGCGACGACGGCCTGCTCGCGGTGGGCTTCCCGAAGGGCACGTACTGGCACATGGGCCTCACGTTCCCCGCGTCCACCGTGCGCATGGTCCCGTTCTACCTGCTGCTCGTGTTCGCCGTCGACCTGGGGATCCTGTTCACGGTGTACGCGGCGTCGCGACGGCGCACGCAGAGGGCGGTGGGCCCCATCGCCGACGCGCTCGACGCGCTCTCGGAAGGACGCGCCGCCGAGCTGCGCCTCAAGGGCGACCTGCGCGAGATCGGCGACCAGATCACCGAGGCATCGGGCATCATCGAGCAGAAGGACGCCGCGCGCGCGAACTGGATCCGCGGCGTGTCGCACGACATCCGCACGCCGCTGTCGATGATCCTCGGCTACGCCGACGCGCTGGCGGCCGACGAACGGATGCCGGAGGACGCGCGCGCCGAGGCGGCCCTCATCCGCGCGCAGGGGCTCAAGATCAAGGACCTCGTCACCGACCTCAACACCGCCTCCCAGCTTGACTACGACATGCAGCCGCTCAAGCTGGAGCGCGTGCCCCTGCCGCGCCTTCTGCGCTCGGTGGTGGCGGGGCACATGAACGCGGGCCTCGACGAGCTGCACCCCCTCGACCTCGAGGTGGCCGAGGGCGCTGCCGAGGCCGTGGTGCTGGGCGACGAGCGCCTGATCACGCGCGCCGTGGAGAACGCCATCGCCAACGCGCGCCTGCACAACGAGGGCGGCTGCAACGTGGCGGTGACGCTTTCGGCGCGCGAGGGGCTCGCCGCGATCCGCGTGGCCGACGACGGCGCGGGGGCCGCGCCCGAGGAGCTTGCCGCGCTCGAGGCGCGCCTGGCGCGCGCTCGCACCGCCCGCAGCGCCGCCGGCTCCTACGGCGAGGAGCACGGGCTGGGCCTCGTGCTGGTGGACCGCATCGCCCGCGCCCACGGCGGCTCGATCGCGCTGGAGAGCGAGCCGGGACGCGGCTTCGCCGTGGAGGTCCTGCTGCCGTTGGCGTGACGGACGCCGGAAGGCCTACGCCCCGCAGATGCCGATGCCGATGAGGCCGGGGCCGGTGTGTACCACGAGCACCGGGCTGATCTGGCCCTCGTACCAGGCGTCCGCATGCCCGACCCGCTCTCCCAGCTCGGAGCGCACGGCAGCAGCCTCCTCGGCGGCGTCGCCGTTCACCACTGCCATCGTGCAGCACGGGAACCGCGACGCGAACTTCTCGGCGCACGCCATGGCCTTCTTGAGCGACTGGCGGCGACCTTTCGCCTTCGACACCGTCACGTACACGCCCTGCTCGTTGCAGGTGATGACCGGCCGCATGTCCAGCATGCTGCCCACGGCGTACGTCACGTTGCCGATACGCCCGCCCTTATGCAGGTACTCCAACGTATCGACGCAGAAGAACACCTTCGTGTCGCGCACGATGCGCTCGCTCTCGCGCCGCACATCATCGAGCGATGCCCCGTCCGCCAGCATGCGCGCCACGGCCAGCGCCACGAGCCCGGCGCCCATGCCGATGTTGCGCGTGTCCACGATGGCGCACTCGAGCCCCGCTACGCCCGACGCTACCGAGCGCATGAGGTCGTAGGTTGCCGAGAGCCCGCTCGATATGGTGACGACGACGGCCTGGCTGTAACCGTCGGCCACCACGCGCTCCAGCACCTCGCGCGCCACGGCCGGCGTGGGCGTGGACGTGGTGGGCACCTCCTCGGCAAAGCGGTCGTATACCTGCTGCGGCGTGATGGTGACCTTGTCCAGAAACGTCTCGTCCCGGTAGTTCACCTGCAGCGGCACCACGTACATGCCGAAGCGCTCGATGTCCTCCGGGGGAACGTCCGTGCACGAGTCAACGACGAGCGCGATGCGGGAAGAGTCCATGGGGCCTGCTTTCGATCGGGTGCTTCTCTATCTTGTATTAAAAACTAGATTACGTGCTTTTTATCACCATGTCAACAAGTTGTAGTAATTGACGCAGAAACCCTTTCTTGCTATGCTCCCCCGATACGACCCGCAAAAAGCGCTCGAACCGGAAGGCACGGCCCATGAAAGACGTCAGCGCAACGCCCTACGCCCAGCGGCTTCTCAAGCTGCACTTGCCCCGCTACGGGGAGATACCCCGCATCGACCTGTACATGGACCAGCTCGTGGGCTTCCTCGAGGAAACGCTCGCACCCCTTTACCAGCCCGACGAGAAGATCATCACGCGCTCGATGGTGAACAACTACGTGAAGCAGGGCGTGCTGGCGGCGGCGGCCGGCAAGAAGTACTCGCGCGACCACGTGGCCTACCTCGTGGTCATCTGCACGCTGAAGCAGACATTCTCGCTCTCGGAAATCGACCTTCTCATTCGCCGCCAGATAGCAACGTTCGACACAGGCGTGGCCTACGACTACTACTGCGATGCGTTCGAGGCGGCCGTCCGCGCGCTGTTCGGAGCCCGCCCCGCCAGCCCCCAGGGCCTTGCCAGCGGCGATGCGCCTGGCGACTTCGAGCGCGACCTGGTGCTGGCGTCCACGGCAGCCGTGGCCTACACGCTTCACATCAAGGCCAGCGTCGCTCTCATACGGGAGGAGCCCGCTGGGGGAAATGACTCGCAAGGCGTTGCAGGGCCTGCGTAACCACATGAAAAACCCTCGCCTTTGAAGGGCGCCCCCGCTCAACGGTCGGTTACAATAAAGGGGCCGGCCTTTCGGTCCGGCATCCCGGAAAGCAACGCAACGTAAGGAGGGCGATCGGTGGAGGCACTCGTGCTCGCACTGCTCATGCTCGCGGCCGTCCTGCTCTCCTCGGTGATCGACCAGCTTGTCCCCAAAGTGTCCTCCCCGCTCATCCAGATCGGACTGGGGCTGCTCATCGCCCTGTTCGCCCCCTCGCAGATCAACATCACGCTCGACCCCGACCTGTTCCTCGTGCTGTTCATCGCGCCCCTCCTGTTCGACGAGGCCAAGAACGTGGACAAGGGCGCGCTGTGGAAGAACCGCCGGCCCGTGCTGTCGCTGGCCATCGGCCTGGTGGTGGTCACCGCCCTTATCATCGGGTTCGCCGTCGAATGGCTCGAGCCCTCCATCGGCCTGTTCGCCGCCTTCGCGCTGGGAGCTGCGCTCGGCCCCACCGATGCCGTTGCCGTGGCGTCGCTCTCGAAGGAGACGGACATCGCACCGCGCGACAAGAGCATTTTGGAGGGCGAGTCGCTCATCAACGACGCCTCGGGCATCGTGGCGTTCCAGTTCGCCCTTGCGGCGGCCACCACGGGCACGTTCTCGCTGCTGAACGCCTCGCTCGACTTCGTCGTGAGCTTCTTCGGCGGCATCGCCATCGGCTTGGCGCTGGGGTATTTGGGCAACTTCCTCGTGCGGCGCGTGCGCTCGTGGGGCCTCGAGAACACGACGTTCCACGTGCTGTTCGAGGTGTTCACACCGTTCATCGTGTACCTCGTGGCCAACCAGCTGGGCACGAGCGGCATCATCGCCGTGGTGGCGGCGGGCCTGGTGAACGTCATATCGCCGCGCACCATCGGGCCCTCTATCTCGCGCATGAACATCGTGTCGTCCAGCGTGTGGCGCGTGCTGTCGTTCGCGCTGAACGGCATCGTGTTCGTGTTCTTGGGCACGCAGCTGCCGAAGGCCATGCAGGGAACCTGGGACGACGTGAGCATCGACAACGGCGTGCTCATCGGCTACATCCTGCTGCTCACGCTCATCTACGTGGCGGTGCGCTTCGTGTGGCTGCTCGCCATGGAGCGCTACCACTCGCACCGCGCGCCGGAGGGCCAGCGGCCGGGATGGCGCGCCGACGTGCGCTCGTCGCTGGTCATGGCGCTGGGCGGGCCGAAGGGCACCATCACGCTGGCCGTGGTGCTCACCATACCGGTGACGTACCTCGACCCGTTGCGCGGCGTGGTGGCCTTCCCCCAGCGGGAACTCATCATATTCTTGGCCTGCGGCGTCATCGTGGTCACGCTGCTCTTGGCCACGTTCGTGGTGCCGCTGCTGGCGCCGAAGAAGCCCCCGACCGACGAGGATCTGCGCTGCGACGAGACGCAGGTGAGCCTGGAGATACTGCGCTCCGTGATAGAGGAGCTGGCCGCGCGCCAGACGCCCGAGAACCGCACGGCCACGCAGACGGTCATCCACTCGTACAACCAGCGCATCGCGCGCATCAAGAACAGCAACGACATCCTGGACGAGCCGAACACCGCCCTGCGGCTGCGCGCGCTCGATTGGGAGCAAGACTACGTGCTGAAGCTCATCGAGGCCGAGGAGGTCTACCCCATCGTGGGCTACCAGTACCTAAGCCGCCTCGCGCACATAGAGAACCTGCTGAAGCACCATGCGGGCCGCTGGTCGCTGCAGAACGCCTACCTGCGAATGCGCGCGCTGGCCCGCACCGGATGGCACCGCCTACTAAGCGGCCTGCCCGGCGTGAGCCCCACCGAGCGCACGCAGGCCATCCGCGAGCTGCAGATCAAGGGCTCCGAGCACGTCGTCGGGAAGCTGCAGGCCATGCTGACGTCGCCCGAGTGCAACGAGCCGGCCGAGGACGTGAGCGCACTGGTCATGGAGTACCAGCGCACCATCTCGATGCTGCGCAACGCGAACCCCTCCATCACCGCGCTCGCCCGCGCCGGCGCCTTGGCGACGGACGTGGAGCGCTTGGGGCTGCGCTTGGAGCTGGAGCAGATCCAGACCCGCTACGAGGAGGGCGACCTCTGCCGCGCCTCCGCGAAGCGCCTGCGCGAGAACGTGTACCTGATGCAGGTGGATTTGGAGGACAACGTGTGATGGGGCGAGACAGGGGGACGGGGATAATGTCTCATTCCCCTGCGCCTAGCGAGCTCCGAAGGCGTTCCGGAATGAGACATTATCCCCGTCCCCCTGTCTCGCCCCCCTGTCTCGCCCCGACCGCCCACACGCAAAAGGGCCGCCCGCGGGCGGCCCTTCGAATCGCTGGTGCGTCCGTGCTTACATCTTCGCCGGAGCGGTAACGCCCAGGAGGTCGAGCGACTTCGCCAACACGATGCGGGTGGCATCGACGAGCGCGAGACGCGCGTTCGTAACAGCCTCCTCCTCGCCGATGACGTGGCAGTTCGTGTAGAACGAGTGGAAGAGCGATGCGAGGTCCTGCGCGTAGTGCGTCAGGCGGAACGCGGCGCGGTCGCGGGCGGCCTGGGCCACGAGCGGCCCGAAGTCGTCCATCTTGCGCATGAGCGCGAGCTCGGACTCGTGCGTGAGGGGCGAGAGGTCCACGTCGGCGGGAATCACCTTCGCAGCCAGCTCGTCCATGCTCATCTCGCCGGCCTCCGCGGCCTCGGCGTCGGCCGGGTCGGCCGCCTTGCGCAGGATGGAGCAGATGCGGGCATGCGCGTACTGCACGTAGTACACCGGGTTCGACGCGTCCTTCTTCTTCGCCACCTCGATGTCGAAGTCGATGGGCTGGTCCGAGGACTTCGCCAGCATGAGGTAGCGGGTCGCGTCCACGCCCACCTCGTCGATGAGCTCCTCGAACGTGATCATCTCGCCGGTGCGCTTGGACATGCGGACGGCCTCGCCGTCGCGGAACAGGTTCACCAGCTGGCCGAGCATGATCTCGAGCGCGCCGGGCCAGCCCCAGGCCGCGAGCATAGCCTCGCAGCGGGCGATGTAGCCGTGGTGGTCGGCGCCCCAGATGTTGATGAGATGGTCGAAGCCGCGTTCCATTTTGTTGTAGTGGTACGCCACGTCGCTCATGAAGTACGTCATCTCGCCGTTGGCCTTGATGAGCACGCGGTCCTTCTCGTCATCGAACGCGCTCGACTTGAACCAGGTGGCGCCGTCCTTTACGTAGATGTAGCCCTTCTCGTCCATGGCCTCGAGGCTTCGGTCCACCGCGCTCTTGCCGGTCTCGTCGGGCACGTACAGGCTGCGCTCGCTGAACCAGCACTCGAACGTGGTGCCGAAGCGCTCGGTGACGCGATGCTGCTCGGCCAGCTCGTAGGCGTAGGCGCGCTCGCGGAAGTTCTCCATGCGCTCCTTCGGGTCGGCGTCGAGCCACACGTCGCCGTCCTCGTCAATGATGAACTGAGCGATGTCCTTCACGTAGGAGCCGGCGTAGCACGCCTCGGGCATCTCGACGTCGCGGCCGAGCAGCTGCTGGTAGCGCACGGCCACCGACTCGCCGAAGTTGTCCATCTGCGTGCCGGCGTCGTTGATGTAGAACTCCTCGAACACGTCGTAGCCCGCGTGGCGCATGACGCGCGCCGTGGCGTCGCCGAGCGCGGCCCAACGGCCGTGGCCCACGTGCAAAGGGCCGGTCGGGTTCGCCGAGATGTACTCGAGGTTGATCTTGCGCTCGCCCTCCGGGATGGTGCCGCGGCCGAAGTCGCCCTTCTCGGCGCGCGCCTGGGCGGCCACGCCCTGCAGGGCCGACGGGGCCAGGCGGATGTTGATGAAGCCGGGGCCGGCGATGTCCACGCTCTGCACGAGATCGTTCTCCGGCAGGTGGTCGACGATGATCTGGGCGATCTCGCGCGGGTTCTTCTTGGCGAGCTTGGCCGAGCGCATGGCCACGGTGGACGCCCAGTCGCCGTTGGCCTCGTCGCGCGGACGCTCAAGCGCCGCCTCGGGAGCCTGCTCGAGCTCGAGCGATCCGTCCTTGCACGCAGCCGCGACGGCCGCGTCGATCAGCTGTTCAAGTTGTTCGCGAATTTGCATGGTGCGCATCTTTCCTGTTCGATATCCAAACGGTTGCATATCGGTCGATTCTACCACCTTTTGCCCGCACGGAGGACCCGCGCGGCGCCACCCGGACCACGCGTGGCTCCTTATGCAGAAAAAGCACACATGACCTCGCAAAAAGCGAGTTCGGTTAAGCGCGCCCCGCCCGCCGTGCGCCCTGTGGTATCGTAGACGCCTGCACCCCACGGAAAGGAAACGCCATGGAATACCGGTTCGAGCAGGGAAACTTCGCGGACGCGCGCATCGTGCGCACGCGCGTGTTCATGGAGGAGCAGGGCTTCGCGAACGAGTTCGACAGCCTCGATGCGCACCCGGCCACCCTCCACGTGACCCTCTACGACGCCGAGGGCGCGCTCGCGGGCTGCGCGCGCACGTTCCCCGACCCCGAGCACCCCGACGAGCCCGGCCGCTGGGTGTTCGGCCGCCTGGCCGTGCTGCCCGAGGCGCGCGGCGACGGCCTCGGCGCGGCGCTGCTGGCCGAGTCCGAGCGCCTCGCACGCGAATCCGGGGCCACGGAGATGCACCTGCATGCCCAGTGCCGCGTGACCCCGTTCTACGAGCGCCGCGGCTACGAGCAGTACGGCCCCGTTGAGCTGGACGAGCACGTGGAGCACGTCTGGATGCGGAAGGCGCTGTAGGGCGGAAACCGCGCAGGGCGGACGACCTGCTCGAAACGCATGCGTGCACCTATAAAGGAATCCCCCGCCGAGGCGGGGGATTCCCGAAGCGCGTCGCGAGCGCGCGATGCGTCAGCCCAGTGCAGCCGACGTTACGCGGCGCCCGGTATGAGCATCATCGCCGCGGTGAGGATGATGATGCAGGCAACGCCCAGCACGATGAACAGCTTGCCTCCGAACTTAAGCCACGTGGAGTACTCCACCTTGGCAAGCGCCAGGCCGCCCATGATGGCGCCAGACGTGGGGGTGAACAGGTTCACCAGGCCGTTGCCGGCGCTGAAGATCATGATCATCACGTCGGGCGAGAAGCCGAGCGAGTTCGCCAGCGGGCCCATGATGGGCATGGATACCGTGGCCATGCCGGACGACGACGGGATGAGGAACGACAGCACCACGTAGAGCAGGAACGACATCGGGGCGAATATGATCGCCGACAAGCCGTTCAGCGCGTTGGCCGCGTTGTTGAGGATCCACATGTCCAGGCCGGTCTCGCCCATGAGCACCGTGATGGAGCGGGCGAGCGCGATGATCAGCACAACGCTCATCATGTCGGCCGCGCCGTTGATGAAGGCCTTGACGAAGCGGCTCTCGGACACGCCGCCCACCACGCCGATGATCAGCGCCATGATGAGGAACCAGGTGGAAGCCTCGTCGAAGTACCACTGCCCCAGCGGCAGGCCCGTGAGGAAGGCGGACCAGCCCTCGGAGACCTGCTCCTCGGCCGTGACCGTGCCGGTCACGTCGCCGTTGAACGTGAGCTCGCCCTCAGCCGCACCCGCATCTGCGGCATCGGCCCACGTCGCCGAGATATCGTCGCCGTTGACCTGAGTCGTTACCTCCTCGGTAGCAGCGCCGGCGTCGAAGATCTCCACACCGAAGTCGCCCCAGGGGATGAAGCCGACGATCATGACCACGAACGTGAGCGCGAACACGATGAGCGCCCACTTCTGGCGGCCCGTCATGAGCTTCTCGTTCGGGTTTGCCTCGGCGTCGACTGCCTCCTGCTGCGCCTCGCCGAACTCGGCCTTCATGGTCTCCTGCTCCTGCAGCGACAGGATGGTGGAGCCCTTGTTGGCCTTGACCTTCTTCGCGTAGCGCATGACGAAGATGATGGAGATGACCAGCGTCACGAGCCACAGCACCACGCCAAGCATGATGATGGTGCCCTGGTTGATGGCGATGCCGCTGCCGGACAGCGAGTCGACCGCCGCGCCGACCGCGAACGGGTTGACCGTCGAGCCGAGCACGCCGCAGCCGGCGCCCAGAAGGACGACCGCCGCGCCGACGACGCTGTCGAAGCCGGCCGCCACCATAGTGGCCGCCAGCAGCAGGTAGAACGGAACCGTTTCCTCGCACATGCCGTACGTCGTACCGCCTATGGAGAAGATGAACATCAGGATCGGTATGAGCACGAGTTCGTTGCCCTTGAGCTTCTTCACCAGTGCGGCGATGCCGGCATCCAGCGCGCCCGTCTCGGTCACGATCCCCAAGAAACCACCCAGGATCAGCACGAACAGGCACACGGGAAGCGCATCGGTGAAGCCCTTGACGGGCGCCGTCGCCACGTTGGCGATGGTTGCGCCCTCGACTCCCTCAACACCGGCTAAAGACATGGCCACCGTGATCAGAGCAAGTGCAACGAGCATGATGAGCAAAATGGTGAACGATGATATAGATCGCTTCTTCTTGCTTTTTTCCTTCGCTTTCTCGGTCATGAGAACCCCTCCTTTGAAGAGGATCGAGGTGAATACGTTTGGCGAACGAGAAACCTCTTGAACGTACCGGCCGGAAGCATAACCGCCCGGCACGCGGATACCCCTCCTGCGGCGGCAGGATGCTTCCGCATCCGCCGCCGCAGGTAAAACACTAAGCCGTGATGACCGTGCCCGTCTTGCCCTTCAGGCCGTCGGCAGCGCACTCGAGCGAGGTGATGAGCGCCTTGCCCTCGGGATGCTGCTGCACGAACTCGATGCAGGCCTCGACCTTCGGCAGCATCGAGCCGGGCGCGAACTGGCCCTCCTCGATGTACTTCTGGGCCTCGGCAACCGTCATGGAGTTGAGCTCCTGCTGCTCGGGCGTGTTGAAGTTGATGCACACCTTCTCCACAGCCGTGAGGATGACCAGCATGTCGGCCTTGAAATCGGCGGCCAGCTTGGCGCTGGAGCGGTCCTTGTCGATGACGGCCGGCACGCCATGGTAGCTGTCGTCCTTCTCGATGACCGGAACGCCGCCGCCGCCCGTGGAGATGACGATGTAGCCGTCGTCCATGAGGTCCTTGATGGCGTCGAACTCAACGATGCGCTGCGGCTTCGGGGAGGCCACCACCTGGCGCCAGCCGCGGCCGGCGTCTTCCTTGTAGGTGTAGCCGGTCTCCTCGGCGCGCTTCATGGCCTCTTCCTCGGTGAGGAAGGCGCCCACGGGCTTCGTCGGGTTCTGGAACGCCGGGTCCTCCGGGTAGACGACCGTCTGCGTCACGATGCAGGCCGTGGAGCGCATGATGCCGCGGCGCTTCATATCGTTCAGGATGGCCTGCGACAGCTGGTAGCCGATGTAGCCCTGGCTCATGGCGCCGCACTCGGGGAACGGCATGGCCGGCGTCTTGCCGTCATGCGTGGAGGCGTAGTCGAACGCGTTGTTGATCATGCCGACCTGCGGGCCGTTGCCGTGGGAGACCACGACGTTGATGCCCTCGGCCACCATGTCCACGATGTGCTCGGCCGTGTTCTTCACCAGCTCCAGCTGCTCCTGGGGCGTGTTGCCCAGGGCGTTGCCGCCGAGCGCGATGACCACGGACTTGCCTTCGCCTTTCTGGTATGCCATAGTTCGTCTCCTTTCTCCAGCTCGTGCTTAGGAGAGCGTGGCGTACATGACGGCCTTGATGGTGTGCATGCGGTTCTCGGCCTCGTCGAACACCTTGGACTGCGTGGACTCGAACACCGCGTCCTCGACCTCCATCTCGGTCACGCCGAACTGCTCGGCGATCTCGGCGCCGATGGTGGTCTTGGTGTCGTGGAACGACGGCAGGCAGTGCATGAAAATGGCGTCCGGAGAGGCCATGGCCATGACTTCCTTCGTCACGCGGTAGGGCTCCAGCAGCTTGATGCGCTCGGCCCAGAGCTCGGCCGGCTCACCCATGGACACCCAGATGTCGGTGTAGATGACGTTGGCGCCCGTGCAGGCCTCCTTCACGTCCTCGGTCAGCGTGATGGTGGCGCCGGTCTCGGCGGCAACCTCACGGCACTGGGCCACGAGGTCGGCCTTCGGCATACGGGCCTCGGGACCGCAGGCCACGAAGTGCAGGCCCAGCTTCGCGCACACGACCATGAGCGAGTTCGCCACGTTGTTCTCGGCGTCGCCCATGAACACGAACTTCAGGCCCTTGAGGCCCTGCGGGAAGTTCTCCTCGACCGTCAGCATGTCGGCGATCATCTGCGTGGGATGGAACTCGTTGGTCAGGCCGTTCCACACCGGCACGCCGGCGTTGGCGGCCAGGTCCTCGACGATCTCCTGGGAGAAGCCGCGGTACTCGATGCCGTCGTACATGCGGCCGAGCACGCGGGCGGTGTCCTCGATGGACTCCTTCTTGCCCATCTGGGAGCTGCCGGGATCGAGGTAGGTGACGCCCATGCCGAGGTCCATGCCGCCCACCTCGAACGCGCAGCGCGTACGGGTGGAGGTCTTCTCGAACAGCAGGACGATGTTCTTGCCTTCGAGGTAGCGATGGGGGGTACCCGTCAGTTTCAGGTTCTTGAACTCTTTGGACAGCTTGATGAGGTAGCGGATCTCGTCAGGCGTGAAATCCAGCAGCTTCAGGAAGTTGCGTCCGCTCAGGCTCGTGGGCATGATTCATTCCTTTCGTCGTTCTTTGCCAAGTTTTCCTACCGTGTGAACCGTGCAGGCGGGCGTCGCCAAGTTGAAACCGCCCGCCTCTTTTCAGCCTACGAGGGGAACCCGCCTCGGGGCTCCCCTCTCCGCTGGAAAGACAAAGGGTTGCGGCCCGGTGCGCCCCGGGCCCCGGCTCTGCTAGTCCTCGCGCCAGATGGGCATGCTCATGCAGCGTGGGCCGCCACGGCCGCGGGACAGCTCGGCGGAGGGGATCACGATCAGCTTGATGCCCTTCTCCTCGAGCACCTTGTTCGTCACGTCGTTGCGCTCGTACACGCAGACCGTGCCGGGGGCGATGCACAGCGTGTTGCTGCCGTCGTTCCACTGCTCGCGCTCGGCCGCGATGCGGTCGCCGCCGCCGCAGGGGATGAGCTCCACCGGCATGCCGACGTACTTCTCGAGGATGTCCTCGAGCTTGCCGGTCATCTCCTTGACCTTGATGCCCTCGCCCTCGGGGGTGATCTCGAACACGGTCAGCGGGCCCATGATGCCCGGGTGGATGGTGAACTTGTCCGTGTCGATCTGGGTGAACACTGTGTCGAGGTGCATCATTGCGCGGTTGTTCGGGATGTTGAACGCCAGGATGGTGTCGATGGGGCTGGTTTCGTCGTTGAAGATGTTATGCGCCAACGCGTCGATGGCGTCGGGCTCGGTGCGCTGCGAGATGCCCACAGCGAGCACGTGGTCGTTGATGTTGAGGATGTCGCCGCCCTCGATGTGGAACGTGTTGTAGCGGCTGTAGTACTGGGGGACGTCCTTGAAGTCCGGGTGGTACTTGAAGATGTACTCGCCGTAGATGGTCTCGCGGTTGCGCGTGACGGAGTACATGCGGTTGATGGACACGCCGTTGCCGATCATGGCGAAGTTGTCGCGCGTGAAGTACAGGTTCGGCATGGGGGCGACGACCATCTTGGAGGCCTCGGACACCAGGTCCACCAGCGAGTTGGACTTGTCGGTGTGGAGCTCGGTGAGGTTGATGCCCTCCATCGTCTTCAGCACGAGGTCCTTGTTCTCGGGATAGTTGTCGTTCAGGTAGTCGAAGATGATCTTCTGGTAGCGGTCGGTGCGGATGCCGGCTTCCTCGATGAACTGCTTCAGGAAAGTCTCGCGCACGTCGGGGTTCTGGTCGAGCACCTCGGTCATAAGGTCCTCGAGGTACACGACCTCCACGCCGTTGTCGCGCAGAGCCTGGGCGAACGCGTCATGCTCCTCCTGGGCGACCTTCAAGAACGGGATGTCGTCGAACAGCAGCTCTTCCAGCGTGTTCGGCGTCAGGTTCAGAAGCTCGTTACCCGGGCGGTGCAGCAGGACTCGCTTTAAAGGCTTGATCTCGCTTTTAACGTTGACACCAGCCATTGCAACCCTCCTTTTCTTTATGCATTTTCCAGATTTTCGGCCTCGAGGGCATCCGTTGCGCACCGTCTGCCCGCTCGATGACCCCAAAATCGCACGGTTCGATTCGAATTGCAACCACAATTTCGCAACAAAACCGGACCCCGTTTGATATCGGGTGCTTTTTCGGTGAACGGTTGCTTTTAGATGACCTCTTATTCACATTTCCTTCACATATACTTTACTGCGACAGAGCGTTAAATCGAACGGAACAGCGCTTTTTCGACCCGGCTGCAGGGCGGCCGTCCCCCACCCTGCGACACGCTGATAAATGGGAATGCATAAACGAGGCCAAAGATGCATTCTTAGCGCAAACGGCTCATCGATGGGCCGCCTGCTGGGCGGACGCAGCGAGGGCTTCCGCTCTTCCACTTGGTGAAGCACGCAAGAAACGAGGTTTTCACGTGCGGTTTCTCCACAGAGGGGGCTTCGTCGGCCTTTCTCGGCTCCGCAGGATGCACGCGCGCGTTTTACGGTATAATACCGATGCCGAAGCAAACGCGCTCGTGGCTCAATGGATAGAGCAACGGACTTCTAATCCGTCGGTTGCAGGTTCGAGTCCTGCCGGGCGCACCAGGAATCGCCAGCCGCCTCCCCCTCGGAAGGCGGCTTTTTTTATGACTGTTTGAAAAAATTTTAAAGTATATCATAAGTTTTGTATTTTTGAGAATTTTTTTGCTATCTGGTTTCCGTTCCTCTGCCCTGCCGAAACCTTGCACCCCTTCTCGCGGCGCGCCCGACGACGCGCGCCGCACCGGCGCGACAGCCATGCAGCTTGCCAGCTCCGGTTTCCACGCCGCCCAGCCCCCGGCTTCCACCCCGGCCCCCCGCCGCCGTATGCCGTCCTGTGCGCACCCCTCGCAAAGGGGCGTCCGCCCCTTTGCTTTATCTTAATAAAGTAAACCGCTCGGCAACAAGTTGGCCCTCGGCTGCAAACAATTCTGACTGCTCGCCTATGATAAAGTTTCCGTTCATATATATCGTCGAGGCCGCTTGCTCGAGCGATGAGGAAAGGAACGTCTATGCCTTATCTGGAAGACCACACCCTGTACTACAAGAAATCGTGTCCCTACTGCCAGAAAGTGCTGCGTTTCATGCAGGACAACAAGATCAACCTGGATATGCGCGACACGCTCCAGCCTGGCAACCAGAACGACCTCATCCACATCGGCGGCAAGAAGCAGGTTCCCTGCCTCGTCATCGGCAGCAAGCCGATGTACGAGTCCGACGACATCATCGCCTACCTGCGCGGGAAAGCGGGCTGAGCGCGGCATACCGCGAAACCCAAGCTACCAAGCGCCCTGCGTCGAGCCAGACCGAATCAGGCTTGCGCCACCCCCAACCCCGGCAATCGAAAACGGCCCCGCCAATTGGCAGGGCCGTCATGTTTCCGTGGAGCGGGTGACGGGAATCGAACCCGCGTCATGAGCTTGGAAGGCTCAGGTTCTACCATTGAACCACACCCGCGTAACGCGGCGATTATTGTACCGCAAGATGGCCCCCTGCGAGCGAGAATATCTCCGGCATCCAAGTAAAACCCGAAAGATGCGGAGGTTTCCGCCGTGCCCGCGAAGCTGAGCGCCTACAACGAGAAGCGCGATTTCAACCGAACCGCCGAGCCGGAAGGCGAGCCCGGCGAGCCCGCGGGGCGCCTGCGGTTCCTCGTGCAGCACCACCTGGCCCGCCGCGACCACTACGACCTGCGCCTGGAATGGGACGGCGTGCTGCTGAGCTGGGCGGTGCCCAAGGGGCCCTCGTACAACCCGCACGACAAGCGGCTTGCCGTGCACGTGGAGGACCATCCGCTGGAGTACCGCAATTTCGAGGGAACCATCCCGCAGGGCGAGTACGGCGGCGGCACGGTGATGCTCTGGGACGAGGGGTTCTGGGAGCCGCTCGGCGACGTCGACGCGGGCCTGCGCGACGGCGAGTTGAAGTTCGTGCTGGACGGCCGGCGCCTCAAAGGCGCCTGGGTGCTCGTGCGGCTGAAGCCCAAGCCGGGAGAGCATGGAGACAACTGGCTCCTCATCAAGGAGAAGGACGAGCACGTGCAAGCCGAACCCGGCATCGCCGGCTATGACACGAGCGTGCGCACGGGCCGCACCATGGACGAGATAGCGTCCGGCGACGATGGGCAGCTCGCGCGCAACCCCTTCGAACGGTCCGACGTGGAGCTGGCGAAGCTCGTGGCCTCGGCGCCGAAGGGCGACGGATGGCTGTACGAGGTGAAATACGACGGCTACCGCATGCTCGCGTTCGTGGAGGAGAACCGCGCGCGGCTGGTCAGCCGCAACGGCAAGGACTACACCGGGGGTTTCCCCGCCATCGCCGACGAGCTTGCCGACTGGTCCGCCGGCCGCGCGTTCGTGCTGGACGGCGAGGTGGCGATGATCGACGCGGACGGTCGCACCGACTTCCAGGCCCTGCAGAACTTCCTGCGCAACCCCGGCGGCCCGCAGCCCGCCTACCTCGTGTTCGACCTGCTGGCGCTTGACGACGCGGACCTGCGGGACCGCCCCCTGCTGGAGCGCAAGGAGGCGCTCGAGCAGCTGCTGGAAGGCGCGCCCGCCGGCATACGCTACAGCAGCCACGTGCGCGGGCACGGCGAGGACAGCCTGCGCGCCGCCTGCGAGCTGCGCCTCGAGGGCGTGGTGGGCAAGCGCGCCGACGCGCCCTACCGCGGCGTGCGCAACGGCGATTGGATCAAGCTGAAGTGCGACCATCGCCAGGAATTCGTCGTCGGCGGCTACACGCGTTCCGAGAAGAACCGCACGGGCGTAAGCTCGCTGCTGCTGGGCGCTTACGACGGCGGCGGGCTCTGCTACGTCGGCCGCGTGGGATCGGGCCTGGGAGCAGCCGAGGCGCGCGAGCTGGAGGAGGCCTTCGAGGGGTTGCAGCGCGCCGACGCGCCGTTCGAAAACCCGCCGAAGCCGCGACCGCACGAGCAGGCGGCCTGGCTTGAGCCGAGGCTGGTAGCCGAGGTCAGATTCGCCGAATGGACGCAGGACGGGCTCTTGCGCCACCCCAGCTACCTGGGCCTGCGCGCCGACAAGGATCCGCGCGCCGTGCGGCGCGAGGAACCGGACGAGGGCGGGCCCGCCGACGACGCCGCAGGGCCCTCCCCTGCCACGGCGGCCGCGGACGCCGTGAAGCCGGCAGCCGCCCGCCAACAGGCGGCATCCCCACAAGCGGCGGCGAGCCCTTCCGCGTGGCCGTCGTCCGATCCGCACTCCCCCGACCGATTGGAGCGTCCCATGGTTACCGCGAGCAAGAAGGGCGGCGGGCTCGTCATCGACGGCGTGACCGTCACGAACCCCGACAAGGTGATGTTCGGCGAGAGCGGCATCACGAAGGAGCGGATGGTCAGGTACTACGCGCAGGTTGCCGAGCGCATGCTGCCCTACGTGGGCGGGCGCGTCCTGAGCATCGTGCGCTGCCCGCGCGGCGTGGGCTCGGCCTGCTTCTTCAAGAAGCATCCGGGTCCCGGCAGCTCCGGGATAGTCACCATCGACGTCTCCGCAAGCGACGGCGAGACGGAGGAGTACTTCTACCTGGAGAGCGCCGCGGGGCTCGTGTCCGAGGCGCAGATGGACACCATGGAGTTCCACGTATGGGGCAGCCGGGTGGACGAGCTCGAGCACCCCGACACGATGGTGTTCGACCTCGACCCCGACAAGGGCCTCGACCTCGAGCAGGTGCGCCGCGGCGTGCGCGACCTGAAGGGCCTCTTGGACGAATTGTCGCTCACGTCGTTCCTGAAGACGAGCGGGGGCAAGGGCTACCATGTGGTGGTGCCGTTCGAGCCCGCCTCGTCCTGGGACGCGTTCCGCCAGTTCGCGCGCCGCATGGCACAGGTGATGGCCGAGAAGTGGCCCGACCGCTACACCAGCAACGTGCGCCTGGCCAAGCGCAACGGCAAGATATTCATCGACTGGATGCGCAACGGCCGCGGCGCCACGAGCGTGGCCCCCTACTCCCTGCGCGCGAGGTCGGGTGCGCCCGTGTCGGCCCCCCTCGCCTGGGACGAGCTGGACACGGTAGCCCCCGACGCCATCCACCTGGAAGCCGCCCTCGCACGCGCCGCCGCCCCCGACCCCTGGAAGGGCTACTTCGACGTGGACCAGGGGCTGGGGTGACGCAGGGGGCGTTTCAAACGCACAGGCAGCCACGGAAGCCGCGGACGGCGTAGTACGACTCGGCGCCGTTGTGGTAGACGAACGTGCGACCGAACCGCCGGTCGCCGAAGAGAGCGCCGCCTCGCTGCCGCACGTCCTCGGGCGTGGCAAGCCAACTTGACGTCTTCTGGTCGAACTCGCCGCGGCTCTGCAGCAGGGCGTACTGGCCCTCCGTCAGAAGCTCGATGCCCAGCCGCTCGGCTTCGCCCATGGCACTGCCGCGCGGCTTGTTCCGCTTACGCGCAGCAAGGGCCGCATCGTCGAAGCAGAGGTTGCGCCGACCAATCGGGCTCTCGGGCGAGCAGTCGAAGAAGACGAGCCCTCCCGTACGCTCGTCGACATCGACGACATCGGGTTCGCCGCCGGTGTTCTCCATACCCTGCAACACGCGCAGCTTCCCTGGCTGCACCTCCAGGCGAGCCCGCACGTTATCCCAGTCGACGCCTGGATGCCGCTCGGGATGCTGCGCGAACCGGCTCTCCAACACCTGCATGATCCCGCCCCGCTCTTCCGCTCCTCGCCCATCCCTATGCTCCATGGCAACTCCAACCGCCGCGTTTGTCTGTTGGCCTGCATGGTACGAGACGCCCTGCCGCAAACCCCAAAACGTTGCCGGACCGCAAAACTATCCCAAGCGTCATTCTTTGAGGCTACAGGGCTTGAATTTTTATCGTCACGCCATCAATCGGAAAACATGAAAAACCTCGCCAGCATATGAGTGCAACTAGCTTGCACCCACATGACAAAAAAGAGTCACCAAACATCTTGGTTCACTCTATTTACTTTGAGATATACTTTTATAAATATAAGTGAGAGGATGCTTATGAAATCCAACCAAGAAATTCGTGAGCAGCTGCATGAACAACGACGAAAAGTTGATTTTGACGCATATGATATTTCATGCGAAGAGCTTGTGTCGAGAATAGCGAAGAACCGAATTGATGTCGCTCCCGTTTATCAAAGGCAATTCCGTTGGGACAACGATAGGCAATCTGCATTAATTGAATCTTTACTCCTCGGCATCCCTGTTCCAAATTTATTCATGGCCACAAACAACTCGCCAGATCAGCCTTTGCAATGGGAGATTGTCGACGGACTGCAACGTAGTCTTACTATAATGAACTTCATCGCCTCGGACGAAAAAAGGGAGCTTGTCGGCCTTACGGGAAAGAGTTTGCGATTAAGGGGAATGTCTAAGCTAACTCATTTAAACGGTCTATGCTATAAAGATTTATCCGATGACATCGCCACGCTTCTGCTTGACAGGCCGCTTAAAGTAACCGTTCTTAACGATAAGAGCGACAAACAAGTGCGATTCGACCTTTTCGAAAGACTAAATACCGGAGGAATATCGCTAACCGACCAAGAAGTGCGTGAATGCATTTTTAGAGGCAAGTTTGTTGACATGTTAAGCGACTTGTCTCAAGAAGAAGACTTCGTCACAACGGTTCGTTTGGTCGATTCGCAAAAAAGTGATGGCACGCAACAAGAATATGTTTTGCGATTTTTTGCATTTATGGATAATTACGAACAGTTCGATCATTCCGTAAAAGACTTTTTAAATGGATATACTGAATGGGCCGATAATGAAGTGGGTGACAGTAAGGATTATCGAAAGGTTTTTCGCAAAACGTTTCGATATCTTAGAAAATGCTTCCCAGAGGGAATAGTAAGAAACCGTAAAACAACACCTGTAAACTTTTATGAAGGAATAGCGGTTGGGGCCGCACTTGCTTTAAAGAAAAATCCCGAATTGCCCGTAGCCCAAAACCTCAGCTGGACGCTCTCGGAAGAATACAAAAAGGCGACAACAGGAGCAACGAACTCCCGCGTTCAAGTAAAAAGAAGGATTGAATACGCAAGAGATAGATTTTTGATGGCATGAAGTCATTTAGCACAATCGTTGTTCGTTCGAATTTTCAATCGTCTACAAATACTGCAAGGACGCTAGTTGAGCAAGGCGAAAAAACTGCTTCAAAAGACGTAGATCTTCTTGACGTATCGAAGGAAACTAGAGGTCTTGCGTTTGTTATCCTTTTTGCAGGCTACGAAAGTTTGCTTAAAGGATTATCTCGAGAAATGCTTGAAGTTGCTTCTTCTTTTCGAGGCAAAATTGAGAATCTCCAACCACAGTTTGCAACTGCTGGCTTGTTCGAATGCGTTCAAAGTATCCGAGACACTGAGAAAAGTAAGCTTTGGCATAAAACTGCTCCCGAAATCCTCTCAAAGCTATCCTGCAAAGCTGATTGCATTAGCACAGGATTTTTTCCAGACGACGGGTCTTTCATGAATCAGTCTCAAGTAAGGTGCTTTTGCAATTACTACGCTCTTCCAGATCCGGCAAAAATTCTCAAAAAGACGTGGAGTGATATTCCCACAGTCAGAAGAGCACGAAATAGTATTTCGCACGGGGAAGAAACTCCATCTGAAGTCGGGAGAAACTATACCTATAACGAAGTCCTTAACATCATTTCAGATTGGGAAAAGCACTGGTTGGAATTTATAGACAAAGTCGAATCCATTGCCTCGCAAAAGGCTTTCTATATAAAATAGAGTCTCACCACTATGTTAATACCAATTGCACGATAATTACTGCAAGTCTATGCCAGCAAGTGGAAAGAACAATGATTAGTATATCGCAGGAAAATTAGCAAGCGAACCTTGTGGTCGGGGCGACAGGATTTGAACCTGCGACATCCTGCTCCCAAAGCAGGCGCGCTACCAAGCTGCGCCACGCCCCGACGCTGAAACAGCAGGGGCCATTATAGCAGAAGCCGCCGTCATGGCGACAGCGGCTTCATCGACGTTTCCGGCGTCTCCGCATCTTCTCCGCGCTCCGAAGCGAGCTCTGCTCAGAAGGCGGAAAGGGGTCGCGCGGCGCGGAGCCGACGGCATCCCGCCCGCCGAAGCGCTCGCCGGCATTACCGGATGGCCTAGCCTAGCATCGCCTTAGGCGTTGGCGCCGCCGGCTTCCTCGAGCTTCGCGCGCAGTTGGCGCAGGGCGTTGCCGCGGTGAGACACGGCGTTCTTCTCGTCGCGGCCGACCTCGGCGAGCGTGCGGGCGCCGCCGAACACGTCCGGCAGGAACAGCGGGTCGTAGCCGAAGCCCTCGCTTCCCCGTCCCTCGCGCCCGATGCGGCCCTCGACCGTGCCCTCCGCCACGACCTCCGAGCCGTCCTCGTCCACGAACACGAGCGTGCTTGCGAAGCGGGCGGTGCGCTCGGCGTCCGGCACATCGGCCAGCGCCGCGAGCAGCTTGACGTTGTTCGCAGCGTCGTCGCACGGCTCGCCGGCATAGCGGGCCGAGTGCACGCCGGGCGCGCCGTCGAGCGCATCCACCACCAAGCCGGAGTCGTCGGCCAGCGCCGCGAGCCCGCCGGAGGCCTCGTGCGCCGCGCGTGCCTTGATGCGCGCGTTGCCCTCGAACGTGTCGGCGTCCTCCGCCGGGTCGGACTCGATGCCCAGCTCGCGCAGCGTGCGGAACTCCCAACCCGGGAAGTCCAGCGCCGTGGCGATCTCCGCCACCTTGTGGGTGTTGTTCGTGGCCAGCACCACCGTCTTCATAGCAGCTCCCCTTCCCTACCGCGCACCGTGGCAAACCGCGGTGCGTCATCGTCTTCCATCGCCCGCCTGGGCTCCGCGACCCTCGCCGCGGCGCCGTCAAGCCAGGTCGACGTGCGCCACCGTGTCGATAGGCTCGCGGAACACGCGGCTGCCGAATCCGCGGAACTCCTCCAGGTCGTCGCCCGTCGTGTAGAACTCGTAGCGCGCCTCGTGGTCGGCGCGCGCATAGGCGCCGCGGCGGGCCAGGATCTCGGCCACGTCGCGCGCTGCCTCCGTCGACGACGAGATGAGCGTGACCTCGCGCCCCATAACTCCGCCGATCAGCGCCTTGAGCAGCGGAAAGTGCGTGCAGCCCAGCACGAGCGTGTCCACGCCCGCGCGCCGCAGCGGCTCCAGGTACTCGCGCGCTATCTCCTCGAACGCCGGGCGGATGTACACCTTCGACGCGAGCGACGTGTAGTTCTCCAGCGGCCCTTCCGCCATGCGGATGCCCTGCTCGGCAATCTCCACGAAACGCGGCGTGGCCGTGGAGAACACGGTGATGCCGGCATCCAGGTGCCGGATAGCCCTCGTGTACACATTCGACTCCACCGTGGCCTTCGTGGCCACGACGCCCACGCGATTGTTCCTCGTGGCGTGCGCTGCCGCGCGCGCGCCCGGCTCCACCACGCCGATGACCGGCACGGGGAACGTCCTCTGCGCGTGCGCCAACCCGGCCGCCGTGGCCGTATTGCAGGCGATGACCACCATCTTCACACCGCGGTCCACCAGCCAGCCGCCGATCTGCTGCACGAAGCCGTCCACCTCCTGCAGCGTGCGCGGCCCGTAGGGGCATCGCGCCGAATCGCCCAGGTACACGATGGATTCCCGCGGCAGCGCCTTCGCCAGCTCGCGCGCCACGGTGAGGCCGCCGAACCCGGAGTCGAACACGCCGATGGGCGCATCGTCGAAGGCGGGCGCGGGTGCCGTGGGCTCCGGGGCCGAGGATGGCACCGCGGCTGCGCCGGATGCCGGGGAGGTTGTCTGCATGTCGTCCATGCGGCCAGTATAGCGTAAGGCCCCGGCCGTTGTTCGCCATCGGTACCGGGCTGCCATAGTTTCTGCTAATCTGGAACATGAGCAAAACAGGAACGACCACGCGAGAGGAAGGCACGCCCATGAAAGTCCTGCTGATCAACGGAAGCCCGAACGAGAAGCGCTGCACTCACACCGCGCTGGCCGAGGTAGCCGGCGCGCTCGAGGCCGAGGGCGTGGAAACCGAGATCGCCTGGATCGGCCGCGAGCCCGTGCGCGGGTGCCTCGGCTGCGGCGGCTGCGCCAAGCGCGGCGACGCCCACTGCATCTTCGACGACGATGTGGTGAACGGACTCATAGCGAAGGCCGAGGCCGCCGACGGCCTGGTGGTGGGCACGCCCGTCTACTACGCCGGTGCGAACGGCGCCCTGCTGGCCGTTCTCGACCGCATGTTCTACGCCGCGAGCGCGCGGTTGCGCTTCAAGCCCGCGGCCGCCGTCGCCTCCGCCCGCCGCGCCGGCACGACGCCCGCCATCGACCAGGTGAACAAGTACTTCCAGATCAGCTGCATGCCGGTGGTCTCGTCGAACTACTGGCCCATGGTCCACGGCAAGACCGCCGACGACGTGGCGCAGGACGCCGAGGGCCTGCAGATCATGCGCGTCCTGGGCAGGAACATGGCCTGGCTGCTGAAGGCCACAGCCCAGGTGCCGGCCCCCGAAGTGGAGCCCAAGGTGATGACGAACTTCATCAGGTAAAGAGCGAAACGCCCGGCCTACACGAGCCGGGCGTAATTCTGTGATGCATGGAAAATACGGCCAACCTTCACCGTGTGATCCTCCACACGGTGAAGCGCCATATACCTCCTACCATGGGCGAAATCATCCTCGGCCTCCACTGCCCACATAAGCCTAGCCTAGTCGGGAATATACTCCATGATGCCCCCGGCTGCACGTCGAACCGCTCGCAGATGCGTCCTACGGCAAAAGAAGCTCGCACAGATGCTCCGATTGAAACACCCTGTTATAAGTGATATTCTCCGTACATCCAGCCATTCAAAGGAGAATAGATGTATCGGCAAAGGCCCGTTATAACATCGCGACTAGAGGCCCTCGACGAGCTGCGCGACGTGCAGATGACGCTCGATGGAACCTCGGCGCTCGCAATGGCGCTCTCCAAAAGCGGTATAGCCGATTCAGAAGCCGTCGCGCTCATCTCCTGCCTGCTCGAGTACTGCGCGCTTACCGTCGAGACCAGTTGTCAGGTTATGGATAATGAACTGGCGATCGGCCACGAGTACCGTGCGTAACCGACATCATGTCCTCTGATCGATTGCTTCCATGATTGGATTGTAGCATGATGTGCAACAATCCAATCATTAGCGGCGCTCAAGAGCCCAGGTCAGACTTAGAAGACGATCAACCGGCATCTGGAAAACATCGACTTCTGCCTGAGCGTGGACATGGCTTAGACACGCTTAGGGGACGCTGACAATCAAATCTGTGAAAAACCGCCCTGTCCAAAGCGTAGGATGTTGTGCCCAGATTCGGACCCGATCAGGAGTTTTGGTTGTCAAAGAAGTGATCACTCTACGATGTTTTACCTGATGGCGAGTTGATTATTGTGATTTTCTACCCATATTGTTGTTAGAGCCTCTCTCCCTTCGCAGCCTGACAGCAAGGCCTCGCGCCAACGGCGCCGCCTGGTCCCGCTCGACCCACCAGAACGCGGCAAGTGCAGCCGCCACGGGCAGCACGCTCCAGGCGGTCAAGAACCACGACGCCGCCATGAACACAGCCGAAAGAACCGCCTCCAGGACGCAGTCCCGCACGTAGGGCTCTCCGTAGCGGCCAGCCATAATTCTCTCGAAAGCGAAGTCCCTCGCCGCCAGTGAGGCAACGATACCCACGGATGCGGCCCCCACGCTCCCGGTTCCCAGAATCGCAGTGGCAGATAGGGCGGCGTTCGCAACCATTGTCGCAACGTTCACGGCGCACAGCAAGCCCTCGTCACGCGACATCTTGAGATAGGTGTTAAACAGGATATTCGCCTTGCAGCTGTAGACGCATACGGGCAGGACCAGGCCAAGGTAGGCAAGGCTCTCCCTGTACTCAGGCAACCACCAGCCCAGGATGAGCAGAACGGGGGCATAGCCCAGGTACACCGCAGGTAGGAAGCAGTGCAGCACCGAGCGGATCTCCAGGTACTTCTCGCGCTTGCCCTCCTCGCCGAGTCGCTTCAACACGGGGAACGCCACCATAGCGAACTGCCCGATAAAGTTGAGGGCGAAGTTGATGAGGGAGAAGGAGAAGGACAGCTTACCAAACACAGTGAGGCCAAGGTGCCAGTCGGTAAGCATGCGCGTGAAACCGACCACGAGAGAGTCCGCGTAATAGGCGACCATGACCTTTGCACCCGCCCTTATGTCGGCAGCGCAGGTGCGGGCCGCCTTGGAAAGAGACCCGCACCAAGCCCTGATGACATCGCGCGCGCAGACGAGAAGGTATGCGAACGCAACGAGCTGGCACAGAATGAATGCAACGACCACCGAAATGTAGCTGTCAATGTCCAGGACGATGAAAGAGGCCAGCAGGGGCAGGAACAGCACCTTGTTGAAGAAGCTAGCCAGGGAAGACACCTGCGTCAGGTTCACGCTCTGAAAAACGTAACCTAGACAGACGAAGTTGTTGGCGAGCAGCCCGTAGGCGATCACCACAAGGAACACCAGCAATCGATCCCCCGAGATACCTGACGCGAGCAGCGCAGCAAGGCAAAGCGCACCGACAGTCACCTGGGAAATCCCGATAACGGAAAGCTGAGCCTTGAGCCCGCTCTTGTCCAACTCCCCGTACCTCATCCCGCCGAGCCGGAGGTATATTCCGTCGTTGACGCCCAAGGCGGCAAAGCCAGTGTACGAGGAATAGAGCGTGAACATCTGCCAATAGGCGTAGTTCTCAAGGCCCAGCACCTTCGGTATCACCAGGGACATGACAATGCTGGAGACAAAGCCCATACCCTGCGCAGTCGCCGCATACGCCAGATTCTTGGTCAGGCCCGCGTTCTCTTTAGTAGAAAAAATCGACAAGATGTCTCCCATGCTTCATGCACGACATCGACGTGTTGGTCGGCAACAGCTTAGCCACGCTGCGGCACCTCATCTCCTCGAGATCTTATGCAGGGCGGCCTTCGCTTTCGCCATGGCCCAGATGACGTCGAAATGGCCCGAGGAGAGCATCCTGAGAATCAAGCGCCTGTCCCTACGGATGCCGTCAAGGCAGCAGGGAAGCGCATAGTACTCGAGGAAGGTTGGGTCTTGGGAAAATTCGCAAAGACAATTCATTGCTTCTGCCTTGGGCAAGACCTCGCAGACGCCCTGAGCGATTTCGGCGTAGGACTTAAGTCCCGTCATCTGCACGCCCGCGACAAGCGAGGTGTCTCCAAGTTCCTCGGCCCATCGCCTGGCGTACCCAAGGTGGATCTTATGCACCAGTTCGCGTGCATCGAGTTGCCTGAGGTCGAACTTCCTCGTAAGGCTTGCCGTGTTGACCCGGTAGTAGTACAGAGGTTCATCGATGTAGTAGCCTCTTCGCACGGCATCGGCTATGGGCAGCGATTGCAGGAGGTCTTCGGCGAAGCTGAGGCCGAAGTAATCGGAATAGTCGGCATCCAAATCCATGACCCTGCGGCGAACCGCCTTCGCCCACATTGAGAACAATGTGGGCGGAAGGCACGACCTTCGCACAAGGTCGGCCCTCGTGAAGTGCCCGGCGGAGTCAAAGGGAGCCGCGACCATCGTGGAGAAGCCCCTGTCCCTGCTGTAGCCGTACGCGACAACGTCGACATCCTCACCCGACCGAAAGGCTGCATCGATCATTTCAAGCGCGTCGGAGCGAAGGGCATCGTCGGAATCAAGCGAGACAAAGGCGTCGCCCTTCGCCGCCCGCAGGCCCGCTCGCCGGGCGGCGAGCGGGCCTGCGCTGTCCTGATGGACAACGCAGGCCTGCTCCCCTAGCTCCTCCGCAAGTTCGTCGCAGATCGCAGGCGAGGAATCCGTCGAGCCGTCATCCACGAGGACAAGCTCCCAGTCCGGATACGTCTGCGCCCTAACCGAGCTCACGCACTCGCGAAGATACGCCTCCACGTTGTACACCGGGACTATCACCGAGTAAAGCATGGGCATCAGTCTAGCCCTCCCTTCTGCTCAATACCGCTGAGGGCTCGAACCGTGCACCGCCCGAGGCGAAGAACTCGGCAAGCCTTGCAGCCTCCGCGTCTATATCGTAGCCCGCGGCTCTCACCGCAGCGACTCCGGCCTTCCTGTCGGCGGGCAACTCAGCCGAGGCCATTCGCTTTGCCCAGGCCATCGCCCCAGTGGAGAGCGGGATCCTCTCAAGCGAGCCGAGAATCGCAACCTCGGGCGTGATAGCATCCGAGCACAGGCAAGGAAGGCCCGATGCCTGAGCCTCAACAAGGACGAGGCTCAGGCCTTCGAACAGGCTCGGCATCATAAAGCAGTCGGCGGAGCAGAGCAGCTCGGGTATGTCGCTTCTGAACCCGAGAAACAGCACGCTGTCGCCCAGGCCTAGATCTCTCGCCTTGGCCCTAAGTGCCCCTTCGTCAGGCCCGCCGCCAACAAGCAGCAGCACACTCTCCGGCTGTAAAGCAAGCAACTCCTTGAAGGCCTCTAGGAGAAAGGCCTGGTTCTTCTGATGATCGAGCCTGCCTACGTTGATGTAGGTAGGCAGGTCGCCGAGCCTCAGCTGTCTGCGCATGCGCGTTCTTGTCTCTTCGTCGAACGAGAAGCGACCGACGTCCACGGCGTTCCGGACAACTCGGAAGCGCTGGGATTCAAGCTGGGATTCGTTGAAGCACCACTTAGCCGCCGCCAACGAGCACGCCCAGAAGTCCGTGGCCAGCGAGGCAATGCGGATCCGGTTCGCCTTGTGCCTCAAGATCCTGACTTGACCGTCGGCGATGTCGCGAGTGTTGTGCGCGTGGGCGATGCGCCGCGGTACCCCGACCTTCTTCGCCTTAACGAGAATGTCGAGGTTGCCCCATCTGCAGTCGTTGAGCCAAACGGCATCATATGAGCCTAAGCACTCGCTGGAAAACCTGTCAATGGCCTGCTTGTAACCAATCGGATCCTTTGAGCGCGAAGGCAGATAGAGCACCTCGCTTCCTAACTCCAGGACCCAGTCTTCGAAGGCCATGCTCTCGTGCGTGGTCACGAAGTCGAAACGCACGTCCGAGGGGGATATGCGCCCGACGTAGTTCTTGACAACCATCTCCAGGCCGCCGACGTTCGAAGTGAGGCCCCAAACAAGCACCTTTTTTCCTGGCTCGCTCATCGAGGCCCTCCGCCCTTCTCTGCTGAGCAGGCATTGTCGCCTGCAAGGTGGATACGAAAAAGACGTCCGCTCGCGGGGCGCTTCGCCATAAGCCCCATAAGGATCATAAGCAGGGTCCAGGCGAAGTTGGTTCCGAGAGAGTCAGCGAAAAGCATCTGGGCCATGACGAAGGTCATCACGAACGTCCCGTAAAGGCGGTTGCAGGCCATATCCCAGTAAAGCCAGATGAACAGCGCAAGGCCTAAGGGAGAAACCTCCAGGATGAGCCTGGCGAAGTCCATCTCGATGCCCCTTCCCGCAAAGGCCTGGATGGATCCGAAGCCGTACATCACGTAGTTATGTGAAAGCGCATTTACGAGCATCTGGTTTCTACCGGAGGTGAAGTCGGACTGGGTCTCGCCGAACAGGCCGTAGAAGAGTATGCCGTTCTCTGGCAGAAGGAGCCAGAGCCACGCAAAGGCCGCTAGGAAGAAAGCGAGTTTGAAGAAAACGGCCCAGCCTTTCTTGATGCGCCTGTCAGGGTCGAAAACCAACGGCAGGATGAACGCGGCTATCGCGTAAACAATCATGAGGCGTTTGAACACGAATATCGCAAAGAGAATGCTCAGAACGACCCAAACCTTGTTCTTCCTGAAGTAGCAGAAGTAGAAGCAAAGCATGATGGCGTTACTGGCGGCATGACTCGACTCGGTTACGGACTCGGAGTCTTCGATGCTTGCCGAAAAGAGGGCATCGAAGGACAGGCTTTCGAAACCTATCTCAAGTCCATAACCGATAATGGAGAAGACGAGGATCGCTACCATATCCCGATAGATCTGATCCTCGCTGAGACAATTCAGCATGCAGTAGGCAAGAAAGATGGGGATGGCCATCTTGAGCAAAAGCCCCAGGCAGGTCGTGTTGACAGCCCCCCTGATCAACATGACGAGGCAGGTGAAGATCATGAAGGCGAATAAAACGACGAGCAGCTTCTTGAAAGGCTCCCCAAACACCTCACGCTTCGAGCGAAGCACCGATGGTAAAGAGCAAAGCACCGCGAGGAGAGCCGTCAGGTACTTGACGTCGACAAGCGCTGACTCCACGTCGTGGGCAACGTAAAGCCCGTCGGTAAGCGCCTTCAGCGCATAGGTGGCAACAAAAAGGAAAGAGGCGATGGAAGAAAGGCCGATCACTCGCCGCCTATAGGATGCTCCGGTCGTTGAGGTGCACCGCACGTCATCTGTCTTCGACGCTATGCCCTCCATAGTGCCTCCCCACCCAAGAGCGCATACAGGACCCTCTCGTTCACAGCCGTGTACAGGTATTGCTCCGAGGCCTTATACGCATTCAGCGAATAGAGCTGGTAGCTATTGGCGACGCGCTCGACCGCCCTTCGAATCGATTCCGCAGTCCCGTCGGCGCTCTCGCCAGTAACCCCAAACTCCAAGACCTCGGAAATGCCGCCGACGGCGGTGGTGACAACCGGCAGCCCCATCCCCAAGGCCTCTAAGATGGTCATTGGGATGCCCTCATGGCTGGAGTTCATAACGAGGACGTCGGCGTGCCTCATCTCGTCGAGAACCTCATCGTGCGCAAGGGCTCCTGTGAAGCGCACCTTCGCCGTCGGGATTGAACGAAGGTCGTCATCGAGCTCCCCGGCTCCAACAAGCGTGAGCGAGGCCACGCGGGCGTCGGACTCCGCAGCTTCAATGATGGCGGGGATGCCCTTCACAGCCGAGAAGCGCCCGACGAAGAGCAGCCTCACGGCATTTGGATCGAAAGCTCTCTTGACCCCCTCGCGATACGTTATCGAATTCCCGACGAGCCTCACGTTGTCGTTCAGCCTCTCGTATTCCGCTTGAGTCCCACGGTCGAGTACGAACAGCCCGTCGGCAGCCTTGATAACGTGCGTCATGTAGTGCTGAAAAGCCGCCGCCACGGGGGAGCCGGAGAAGAACCGCAGGTTCCTGGACATCCCGACGAAGCTGCCATGCGAGAAGACGTAGCGCCTCCGTCCGCCGCGCAGTCGGATGAAGGAAAACGCCTCGGGGGTGTGAATGTAGTTGACGTCGTTGCCGGTCAGGTGGAGCCGGCCAAGGTTCCGCAGGAGGCCCTTGGCATACTCGAATCTAAGCGAGCGCCTTGTGTGGCTCTGGTCGCGCTCAGCAAGGCAGACGGGCAGAAAGGCAAAAGCCATGCCGAAGAGCTCCACGGAGCCAAGCTTGCCGACGGCGCCCCCGTCGAGCGTAACGCCGATGAGCACCGTGCGCTCAGCAACATCGGGGTGCTCTTCCGCCAGATTGCGTAGGAAGCCCTTGACGCTTGTCAGCTGCCCTCCGAGCGGGAAGTCTTCGAAGTTTGACGTGTCGTATATGAGAAGACGGGCACCGGCGTTCATCGCAGAACCCTGCTCTCGCGCAAGGTAAGGGTCTCCGCGCATCCGCCCGTGCCGTACGTCCATACCGGCGTTCCGCAAGCCTCGGCCTCCAGGTTCACCGTGGGGTAGTTGTCCTCTCGTGTGGGATTGAGAAAGAGGTCCGCGGCGGTATAGATCGCCGCCAGCTGCCCATGGCTCTCGGTGCGCTCAAGCATCACGACGAGGCACCCCCCCCCAGCCGAATGACAGTCGCACGCAGGTCGGAGAGGTCGGCGGCTATGACGTGCGCCTCCGCCCCCGAGACCTCTGCGACCTCAACGCAAGCGCTTCCCTCGACAACGGCCACGGGTGTCCCGCAGGCGGCGGCCTCGGCAACGGTCATCCCATAGGTTTCCTCGCGGCTCGGGTTCACGAACAGGTCTGCAGCGGTGTATATACCGGCAAGCTCAGCAGGGCCGTCTACGCGCCCAAGGCCAACGGCGTTGGCGGGGAGCTGCTTCATCTGCTTGGAACTCAGACCCACCAATACAACGGCGTAGCGCTCGTCTAGGTTGGCGGCCAACCACTCGAAGTCCCCAAGCCCCTTACGCTCCGTCCACGGACTCGCCACGCCCAGCACCATGAACCGGTCGCCGATGCCGTACCTCTCGCGGAAGTCGCTCGGCGTCGGCTTGAACACGGTGCGATCGATCTCGTTATGCTTCACCGTCACGAGGTACTTGGAGAGGAAGGACTCGCCCACGAGATCGGCGAGCCATTTCGAGGGGGTTATCAGCTCCATGCGCTCGGCGGGGACGAGGCCGAAGAGGCGCTTCTTGTCGTCGAAGTTCCGTATGCAGGAGCGCTTTGAGATCGTCTTCGGGTATGTGGATAGCTGGCAGCAGGGTTTTTCGTATGCGCAGCGGGACTGCCACTGCGCACACTTCACATATGTGAAGTATGCGCAGTGGCCCGTGAAAGCCCAGCAGTCGTGCAGGGTCCACCTCACCTGGCAGCGGTGCGCCGCCAGCCACTCGAAGAGCATCTCGACGTTGACGTAGTAGCCGTGGACGTTGTGCAGGTGCACTACGTCGGGATCGATCCGGTCGAGCTCCTCGAGCAGCCTCGCCGTGTCGCGCCTCGAGTAGAAGCCCGCGCGGCCGGTCAGGCGCGTCAGCGCCCCGTGCAAGCAGACCCCCGCTTTCGAGGCGCAGCGCCGCTCATGGTCGGACACCGTCTCGTGGCGGCGCCCCCAGAAGACGTACGAGTCGTGGCCCTGCTCGAGCAGCTCCTTGTGCAGGCCGCGCATGATGGTGCCGGTCGACCCGTTGTAGAAGGAGTTGATCTGGACGTATCTCACGTCAGCCCTTCCTCCACACCGTCTTGTCGACGACGCCGGCGTAGGACTGGACGATCCTCACGACCTTCGCCGACACGTTCTCGTCGGCGTAGTCGGGCACCTGGATGCCGCCGTCGCCGGCCTCCTCGAGGGCGACGGCCGTGCGCACGGCCTGCAGGAGGCCCCGCTCGTCGATGCCGGCCAGGACGAAGCAGGCCTTCTCGAGGGCCTCGGGGCGCTCGGTGGAGGTGCGCACGCACACCGCCGGGAAGGGCCTGCCGATCGAGGCGAAGAAGGACGACTCCTCGGGCAGCGTCCCCGAGTCGGAGACGACGCAGTACGCGCTCGACTGCAGCTTGTTGTAGTCGTGGAAGCCCAGCGGCTCGTGCATGCGCACGAGGGGGTGCAGCGCGAGGCCGGCCTCGGCGAGCCTCCTGCGGCTGCGCGGATGGCAGGAGTAGAGGATCGGCATGCCGTAGCGCTCCGCGAGCGCGTTCACGGCCCCGAACAGCGAGCGCAGGCTCGCCTCGTCGTCGACGTTCTCCTCGCGGTGGGCGGACAGCAGCATGTAGCGCTCGGGCTCCAGGCCGAGCCCGCCCAGGATGCCGCTCGCGTCGATCTTCGGGAGGTTCGCGCGCAGGACCTCGGCCATGGGGCTGCCGGTCACGAAGGTGCGCTCGGGGGCGCAGCCGCACTCGGCGAGGTACCGCCGCGCGTGCTCGGAGTAGGCGAGGTTGACGTCCGATATGATGTCGACGATGCGGCGGTTCGTCTCCTCGGGGAGCCTCTCGTCCTTGCAGCGGTTGCCCGCCTCCATGTGGAAGATGGGGATGTGCAGGCGCTTGGCGGGGATGGCCGACAGGCACGAGTTCGTGTCGCCGAGGACCAGGAGCGCGTCGGGGCGGACGGCGGCCATGAGCTTGTAGCTCGACTCGATTATCGCGCCAACCGTCTCGCCGAGGTCCTCCCCCGCCGTGTCCAGGTAGACGTCCGCGTCGCCGAGCTCGAGGTCGCGGAAGAAGACGCCGTTCAAGGAGTAGTCGTAGTTCTGCCCCGTGTGCGCGAGCAGGCAGTCGAAGTGCCGGCGGCACTTCTTGACCGTCTCGGACAGGCGGATGACCTCGGGGCGCGTGCCCACGATCACGAGCAGCCTGAGGCGGCCGTCGCCCTTGAAGGAGACGTCGGAGAAGTCCGTCCTCATAGATCCACCTCCTCGTAGAACGTGTCAGGGTCGTTCGGGTCGAAGGGCTCGTTGGCCCACATGAGGGTCACGAGGTCGCGCTCGGCCGAGAGGTTTTCGATGCAGTGGGTCATGCCCGGCGCCATCTCCACGACCTCGGGGCGCCCGCCGGAGACGCGGTGCTCCACGACGGGGTACGGCCCGCCGGCCTCGTCGAGGCCCACGCGCCGCAGCCTGATCGACGCCTCGCCGGAGACGACGAGGAACTTCTCCCACTTCATGCAGTGCCAGTGGTTGCCCTTGGTCACGCCGGGCTTGGAGACGTTCACGGACACCTGGCCGCGGTCGGGGGCGCGCAGGACCTCGCAGAAGGAGCCGCGCTCGTCGCTCTTGGGGTCGAGGGGGTAGGAGAGCGACTCCGGCTCGCAGTAGCTCAGGAACGTCGAGTGGAGCTTCTTGGAGAAGGAGCCCTCCGACTGGTCGGGGACGACGAGGGTGGCGCGCGAGTCGCGGAAGGACTCGAGCAGGGCCACGATCTCCCCGAGGGTGGCCCTGTCGGTCGGGCCGGCATGGCAGAGGCCGTCGTCGCCGCGGGACTCGTTCCCGAGCAGGGCCTCGAGCATCTCCGAGACGAGGTCGTCGACGTGCAGGAGCTCCAGCTCCGTCGAGGGGTCGTCGACCCTCACGGGAAGCCCGCGCGCGACGTTGTGGCAGAACGTGGCCACGGCGGAGTTGTAGTTCGGGCGGCACCACTTGCCGTAGAGGTTCGGGAAGCGGTAGACGAGCACCTTCGCGCCCGTCCGCTCCGAGTGCTCTCGGAACAGGCGCTCGCCGGCGAGCTTGCTCTTCCCGTACTCGCTTCCCGCGTAGCGGCCCTCCAGCGACGCCTGCGCGGAGGAGGCGAGCATGACCGGGCACGCGTTGCCGCAGCGCTCCAGCAGGCCCAGGAGCTCGGAGGCGAACCCGAGGTTGCCCTCCATGAACTCGGCGGGGTCGTCGGGCCGGTTCACGCCGGCGAGGTTGAAGACGAAGTCGGCCCCCGCGCACCACGCGTCGAGGTCCTCCGGGGAGGAGCCCCGATCGTGCTCCCAGACCTCCAGCGGCAGCAGCGGGGCGTAGCGCGGCCGGCGGTCCTTGCCGTCCCGGATGGCCTTGAGCGACTCGCAGAGGTTGCGGCCCACGAAGCCCCTCGCGCCGGTCACGAGCACCCTCACAGCAGGTCCCCCTTCCGCCCGGCGAGCGCCTCGCGAACGTAGGAGGCGGTCGCGATCTTCCCCACGGTCGCGGCCACGTCGAGCCGCTCGGTGTTGTGGGAGGTGTAGGACTCGTCGGCCTGGGTGCGCACGTTGCCCACGGTGAACCTGTCGTAGTTGAGGTCGCGCGTGTCGGCCCTCACGCGGAAGTACTCCCCCATGTCCTCGGCCCGGAGGCGCTCCTCGCGCGTCATGAGCGTCTCGAAGAGCTTCTCGCCGTGACGGGTGCCGATGACCTTGGTGCCCGTGCGCCCGAAGAGCTCCTGCACGGCCTCGGCGAGGTCGCCCACCGTGGCGGCGGGCGCCTTCTGGATGAAGAGGTCCCCCGGCTCGGCGTGCCCGAAGGCGAAGAGCACCAGGTCGACCGCCTCGTCGAGGTTCATGAGGAACCGCGTCATGGCCGGGTCGGTGACCGTCACGGGCCGCCCGGCGCGGATCTGGTCGATGAACAGCGGTATGACCGACCCGCGGCTGCACATGACGTTGCCGTAGCGGGTGCAGCAGATGGTGGTCCGGCCCGCGCCGTTGCGGGCGTTGGCGTAGATGATCTTCTCCATCATGGCCTTGGAGGTGCCCATGGCGTTGATGGGGTAGGCGGCCTTGTCGGTGGAGAGGCACACGACCTTCTGCACGCCCTCGTCGATGGCGGCGTGCAGCACGTTGTCGGTGCCGACCACGTTGGTCTTCACGGCCTCCATCGGGAAGAACTCGCAGGAGGGCACCTGCTTGAGCGCCGCGGCGTGGAACACGTAGTCGACCCCGCGCATCGCGTCGCGGACGCTGCGCTCGTCGCGCACGTCTCCAATGAGGAAGCGCACCTTCGCGGCGAGCCCGGGGTCGCGCTCCTGCAGGCGGTGGCGCATGTCGTCCTGCTTCTTCTCGTCGCGGCTGAACACGCGCACCTCGCCCACGTCCGATCCGACGAAGTGCTCGAGCACGGTGGAGCCGAAGCTGCCCGTGCCGCCGGTTATCATGAGGGTCCTGCCTTCCATTGCCCGCATCTAGGAGATCCTTTTCTTCCCTGTCGCCGCGTAGTAGACGAACTTCGTGTTGGTGACGGCGTAGCGCTCGAACAGCCGACCGGGCTCCTGGACAAGGCGGTAGAGCCACTCGAGCCCCGCCCGCTGCATCCAGCCTGGAGCCTCCGGCACCACCCCGGCCAGGATGTTGAACGCGCCGCCGACGCCGGCCATGAGGCAGCGCGTTCTGCCCTCGAGGCGCGCGCAGAGCGCCTCCTGGCGCGGGGCCCCGATGCCGACCCAGAGGAAGTCCGCGCCGGAGGCGTCCACGCGCTCCGCGAGCTCCCCCACCTCCTCGTCGGAGATCTCCCGGAAAACCGAGGGCTCGGCGCCGACGACCCGAACCCGCGGATAGTCCCGCCCGAGGGCGGCCGCCAAGAGCCCGAGGTTCTCCGGCGTGCTACCGTAAAAGTAATGGGACCAACCGTGCGACGGCGATCGCTCGAGCAGGGCCCGCAGCAAGTCGGGGCCGGTCACGCGGCCCATCGAGGGCTCGCTCCTGCGCCCGATTACGGAGAGGGGCTTGCCGTCTGGCAGGGACATCAGCGATCCCGCCTGCACCTCGAAGTACGCCGGGTCGTCGTGGGCCATGACCGTGGTGTGGGCGTTGGAGAGGCAGAGGTAGCTCCCCCGGATCGCGTCGAGGTTCTCCTCGACGAAGCGAACGCACCCCTCGAGGTCGACCGCCGTGATGGGCACGCCGATGACCGGCACGCGCGGCGGGACCTGGACGCAGGGCTCGGCAGCCACCTAGCACGCTCCCTTGCCGGTGAACACGACGGCCACCGTCTTGAAGATCACCTTGAAGTCGGTCAGCACGCCGCGCTCCTCTATGTACTTGAGGTCCAGCTCCACCATGTCGTCGAAGGTCGTGTCGCTGCGGCCGCTCACCTGCCAGTAGCCGGTGAGGCCGGGCTTGACCGAGAGGCGGCGCATGGCGCGCTCGTCGTACTGGGCGACCTCGGAGGGCAAAGGCGGGCGCGGGCCGACGCAGGAGAGCTGCCCGAGCAGGCAGTTCAGGAACTGGGGGAGCTCGTCGATGGAGTGCTTGCGGATGAAGCGGCCGATGCGGGTCACACGGGGGTCGTCCTTGATCTTGAAGAGGGGGCCGTCGGCCTCGTTGAGCTCTTGCAGGTCGGCCAAGCATTCGTCGGCATCGGCGTGCATAGAGCGGAACTTGTACATGTCGAAAGTCTCCACCTCGCCGTTTCGGCCGACCCGGCCCACGCGCTTCTGGGAGTAGATGGGACACCCCGGGCTCTCCAGGCGGATCGCCAGGCACAGCAGGAGCGAGGGCGCCAGCAGCACGGCTATCACGCAGAGAGAGAGCACTATGTCGAACGCCCTCTTCGCAAAGCGGTATGCGAGCCGTGCATCGTCGCACACATGCCCAACACGTGCTTCAGCATCTTTCGCCCCGGCCGCCGTCTCGCACAACGGAGCGTCTGCGTCGAGAGCCAACTCGCCTATCTGGTTCGGTTCTTGCACGAAGCTGCGACCGTAGCGGTCAGCACCCCCCCCCGTCGGAAGGTCCAGGTGCCTCACGCGGTCTTCCTCACAACTTCCAGGCCAACGCTTGCCGGGACGGTGCGGCCGAAGAGGGTGACGTCGAGGTAGGCGCGGCGCTTGTGGCGGTCGATCTTGCGGATGTCGCCCTCGAGGCCCATGAGGGGACCGCGCGTCACCGTGACCTTGTCGCCCGTGATGTAGCCCTCGCTCATGCGGACGATGTGCTCGCCGTCCATGAACGACAGGAACCAGTCCTGCTCCTTCTTCGTCAGCGGGAAGAACGAGTTCTCCTCGTTGCCCAACAGGCGGATGGGCAGGGGCACGCGCAGAAGCTCCTTGTTGAGCTCCTCGGCATCGCCTGTGACGAAGAACAGGTAGCCGGGGAACAACAGGCGCCTCACTAGCTTCCACTCGCCGCGGACGCGCCACATGGTCTCGTACTCGGGCATGAAGCACTCCTCGAGCACGTCCGGGGACACCAGGCGAAGGCAGAGGTCGCGCGTCGCGGACTCGCGTCCCGCCTGCACCTGCGCCACGTACCACATCGCCAGCCCCTTTCCCGCCGCGTCGATGCTCCGCCAAAAGAAAAGAGGATGAACAGCTGCACGCTTCTGCTTTCCCGACCCATGGCCGCGAGAGAGATCGCCTGCACCTATTCATCCTCTTGTCGATCGGCGGAACGCGCTTAGCGACGATTACGCCATCTCAAGATATGTAAGTTACCTTGCTGTTGCTTTTATACAACAACGAGGAGCCAAAGAAAGGCGCCTCGCGCCCTTCGAATGGTCAACGGTTGGGCAATGTTGTATATAGTCCGTTGTTATACATACAACACGCCCGTAGTCTTCGTTCATGCGAAACTTACTGCAAACAAAAGTCGGGTTGCGGATCAAGGACCTGCGCGCCGCCGCCGGGCTAAGCCAGGAGCGGTTCGCCCTGAAGATCGGCATGGACCGCACCTATCTTGCCTCCATCGAAGTCGGCGGGCGCAACGTCACGCTGCAGAACCTCGCCAAAATCGCCAACGGCTTCGACATGACCTTGTCGGAGTTCTTCGAGGGCATCCCCCGCATCGATCCCCGCGAGTAGAGGCCCGCGATGCTTTCCGCACCCGGCATGTCGATTATAACCTATAGTTGTATAAAAACAACAATTGAGTAACAGGATGCCGGGGGAACGGCGCGAAACGCGCGGCTCCGCCGGGGCGAGGCGCTAACCCGCGGGCATCCCCAGGCCAGCCGATCCCATGCTATGCCGTCGGAGAGAGAACCGCGGCGGCCACCCGGATCGGAGCAGCCCGATTGGAAAGGAAGGACCTATGCCGAAGGACCACGACCGCAAGACGAACGCGCTGCGCGAGCTGGACGCGGCGCGCGTGCCGTACGAGGCGCGGTTCTTCACCTGTCCCGAGGCGCTCTCGGGCGTGGAGGTGGCGAACCTTCTGGGGCTTGACCCGGACCGCGTGTTCAAGACGCTCGTCACGCAGGCCAAATCGGGCGGGCACTACGTGTTCATGATTCCCGTGGCATGCGAGCTGGACCTGAAGAAGGCCGCCGCAGCCGTTGGCGAGAAGGCCGTGGCCATGCTCCCTGCGCGCGAGCTGCTGCCGCTCACCGGCTACGTGCACGGCGGCTGCTCGCCCATCGGCATGAGGCGCCCCTTCCCCACCGTCATCGACGAGACGGCGGACCTCTTCGACCGCATCGCGTTCTCGGGCGGGCGCCTGGGCTGCCAGGTGGAGATGGCGCCCGACGACCTGGCGCGCGTCGTGCCGCTCGTGCGCGCCGACCTGACGGTGGCGTGAGGGCGGGCGCGCCATGGCCGCCCCGATCACGGTCCCCGTGCGAAAGAATCCCGACAGCGGGCGGCCCTGCCGACCGAAAGGCCGGCAGGCGAGGCATCCTACCAGTGACTCACCACGACGTCGCCCGCCTGGATGATGCCGTACAGCTCGGCAGCCTTGTACGGCGGCAGGTTCACGCAGCCGTGGCTGCCGGCGCCGTCGCGGTAGCGGGAACCGCCGAAAGAGGACTGCCAATCGGCATCGTGCAGGCCGATGACGTTGCCCACGAACGGCATCCAGTACTGCACGGTGGACTCGTACTTGCTGCCGTCGAGGTTCGTTCCTTTGAGCTTCGAAGGGCTGGCCTTCTGGTTGAGCCAGTACACGCCGGTCGGCGTGTCGTGCGACCCGTTCGGCGTGCCCGACACGATGGGCGACTCCCACACGAGCGCACCCGTCTCGTCGTAGAACCGTGCGTACTGCTCGGCCAGGTCGATGTCGCAGTACCTCAGGCCCCAGTCCTGCGCGCCCGCGCCGTTGTAGCCCGTGCCGACCGTGGTGCAGGGAACCTCCGCGGTCTGCACGGTGCCGGCCGCCACGGACTCCTTCACCAGGCTGAGCAGCGCGTCGTGGTCGACGCTCCAGCCGTAGACGCCTCCCGCCACCGTGACCACCTTGCCGTCGGGGCGCGTGTAGGTGCGCTGCGTGCCCACCGTGTTGCAGGCGGCCGCCAGCTCGTCGACCCAGGCCGTGAGCGCAGCCTCGTCGAGCGTGGCCGAGAGGTCGTCGCCCAAGCGGACCCACCGAGAGATGAGGTCGGCGTTCACCTCGCCGGCCGTGTCGCCGGCCATCGTGAGCACGAGGTCGGCCTTGATCATGGTGTTCGCCTGCTCGGCCGCAGCCGTGAGCTTCGGATCGGATGAGAGCACCTTGGGCTGCTGCAGGGCATCCGCTCCCAGCTTCACCGCGGGCTGCAGGGCCAGCACGGCGTCGTCCACGGCCTTGATGACGGTGTCGTAGCTAAGCGCCGTGCCCACGGCCTCCGGCTCCACCACGAATGCGCCCTTGGCCTCGCTATACGCGATCACGGCATCCGTGGGCGGGGTGGCGGTCTTGTTGAACTCGTCCACCGCGGCGCGCACCGTGTCGCCCAGGCCGCTCTCGTTGTACGTGGCTGCGAGCTTGTCGCTCTCGTCATGGGCCTTCAGTATCTCTATGGGCCACGCCCACGCGTTCGCGGAGGCGTGCATGGCATCGGTGGCGGCCCGACCGTCCAGCCTCATGCCGGCCTCCGCCGCGGACAGCTTGAGCGAGAAGCCCTGGCCCTCCACCTTCAGCACGTAATCGTCGATAACGTCGGCAAGCAGGCCCTGAACCTCCGCGGACGACTTGAGCGACACGTCGAGGTCGCCCACGGTCGTGCGCGGCAGAAAGCGGTCCATGAACACGAGCGCCCCGGCCAAATACACCACGGCCAGGAGAGCAACGATCACGCCGAGGACGATGCCGAGCACCTTGAGCGGCTTGCGGCCGCCCTTGGCTTCCGCCTCGCTCACGTCCACCGGCAGCATAGGGCCGCCCGCGAACGCAGGCTGGCCCGGCTGGCCGCCGGGCTTCGCCTTGGCGTTCGGCATGACGGGGCGCACGGGCTGGGGCATGACGGCGGTCTGGTCCGGGGCAGGCTTGCCGGGAGCCGGCGCGCCCGAGGTTGCCTTCCCCGGGTCCTTGTCGGGAGCCGCCGAGCCGGGAGTCTCCGGCTTCGGCGGCACGGCTTGACCGGCAGGCATCGGGCCTCCCTGCGCATCGCCGCCGTCCGGCTGCGGGGGCGGGGCGGCGTGGCGCGCATGCCGGGCTTTGCTGTTCTTGTTATCGTTCATGTGCGACTCTCATACACTCGGTTGTCTCGTCTGAAACAGGCTTCTCGGGTATCCGTTGCATTGTACCAAGAGAAGCGTCGATCCCTCGTAAACAAAACGACTAACGCTGCCCGAAGGTTACACTCGTCACAAATTCGCCACGGGAAAAGTCTCATTTTCCCGGGTGCGTCAACGCTCGGATGAAGGTCGCAGGTTGCGAACGGCCGTGACGCCGCGCTTGACAAACGCGCATGGCAGGATAGAATGAAAGTTCCGCAGCGCCTCGGCGCGGCGGGCGCCCGGCATCGGGCGCGATCCTTGAAAAGGTGGGGCCATCCCCTCCCGACGGCTGCGCCAGCCCGGCACGGGCACCGCGGCAAGCATCCGGGGGCGACTGGTTTCGACATGGTACGTCTGAAATGAGGAGCAGGTCGTGGTCTCCTCGCCACGTTAAACAGGGGTAACGTCAATTTAATTGGCAAAGCTAAGACTCAGAGCGCTCCGGCGCTCGCCATGGCTGCTTAATAGCGCCTGGCTGTCGGCCTTGGGACTTCCCCGCCCCTCGGTCCGGCATCAACTTAGGGGAATGCGCTCGGGCACGTAGCCGGTATGGCCCGGGCAAAGACTGAACCGGCTAGGAAGCGCAACGCCCGTCGGCGGGCCGCGCGCAACCGAACGATGATCGCCGACTAAGCTTGTAGAGCCTCATGGACGAGGTAGTATGGACCGGAGTTCGATTCTCCGCGCCTCCACCAACCAAAGGCAGGAGCCCTGCCGGCAGCATGCCGGCAGGGCTCCTTTGCGTTGCGGCCACGCCGCCGGGAGCTGCGCACGGAGCGCTCGCCGACCCTCGATAGGGCGGCCACACCCCGCACGCCCCGGCCGGCCCTATTTCTGCTTCAGGAACGAGAAGTCGAAGGCACTCTTGATGTCGTCGAAAGCGTCCTTCAGCTCGGCCGCCACGGCTATGCCGTCCTTGTAGATGGCGTTCATGTCGCTGGTTGCCTCGGCCACGCCCTCCTTGGTGATGCCCAGGTCGTAGGGGTTGTCCTCGTCCTCCCCCGCACCGTCGGCATCCTCCTCGTCGTCCTCGACGTAGAGGTACTCGCACTCCTCGCCGTCCTCCATGAGCACGAAGCCTATGCGGTTGCCGTCCTCGTCCTCCAGGTAGCGCACGATGTCGTCCTCATCCAGCTCCAGCTCAACCAGCTCGTAGCCGTCCTCGTTGTCGGCCGGCTCCACCACGGTGACGTCCTCCGTGTCGTCGGCCAGCTCCTCGCCGTCGTAGCCGTCCACGGTGCCTTCCTCGCCCAGCTCCGCCTCGAGGTCCTCCCCGTCGCCGTCCACCAAGTGGAAGCCCTCCTCGGAAAGGTCGATGCCCGTGGAGCGCTCGACGACCGCGGCCAGGCCGCCGTCGTCTCCGGAGGGCGACGTCTCGCCCTCGCCGTCCGGGCCCTCCTCGGCGAAGAAGCCCTCGTAGGCCTCCTCGAGGTCGGTCTCCCCGGCGTTGGGGTCGAACTCCTCGTCGTCCTGGAACTCCTCGAGGTCTTCCAGCTCGGTTTCCTCGTCGATCTGCTCGGCCTCCGTCTCGGCGCCGTTTTCTATGTTCTCAAGCTCATCGTCCAAGCCCATGGAAGGCCTCCTTCGCATAAGCGCCGTCGCTCGGGCGGCGCGGGGTTTCCGTATCTAGCGGCTGCGCTCCTTGAGCGCGCGCTCGATCTCGCGGCGGGAGTCGCGCTCGGCCATGGTCGCGCGCTTGTCGTGCAGCTTCTTGCCGCGCGCCACGCCCAGCTCCACCTTCACGAGCGAGTTCTCCTTGAAGTACATCTTCAGCGGCACGAGGGCCATGCCCTTCTCCTTCACCTGCTCGCGCAGAAGGCGGATCTGCCGCTTGTGCAGCAGGAGCTTGCGCTTGCGGTCGGGGTCGGGGTTGGCCAGGTTGCCGTTGGCGTACGGCGGGATGTGCACGTTGTGCAGCCACACCTCGCCGTCGCGCACGAGCGCGAAGCAGTCCGTGAGCTGGCAGTGGTTCTCGCGCAGCGAGCGCACCTCGGTGCCCGTGAGCTCGATGCCGGCCTCGTAGGTCTCCAATATGTCGTACTCGTGCAAGGCCTTCTTGTTCTTGGCGATGGTGGAGGCTTCGCGTTTCATGGCGGCTACTCCACGCCCGTCTCGTCGAACCGGCGCTGCGCAGCCGTCTCGTGCGCAGGCGCGCCGGCGGCAGCCTGGGCCGCGAGCTCGGCGTCGTCAGCGGCCTCCTCGCGCGCAAGCGGGCTCGCGCCGGCCATGCCGGGCACGAAGCACGCGTCCTCGCCCAGGTCGCGCGCGAACCTCACGACCAGCTTCACCGTGGCGTCCAGGTCGGCCAGGCACACCACCTCGGTGGGCGTGTGCATGTAGCGCAGCGGCACGGAAACGAGGCCCGTGGGTATGCCGCCGCGGGCCATCTGGATGGCGCGCGCATCGGTACCCGTCACGCCCGGCTCGGCCTCTATCTGGTACGGCAGGCCCTCGGCCTTGGCGGCGGCCACCAGGCGCTCGAACACCTCGGGGTTGATGTTGGGGCCGCGCGCGATGACGGGACCTTGGCCGCAGACGATCTTGCCGTGCTTCGTCGGGTCGATGCCCGGATAGTCGGTGGCGTGCGTCACGTCGAAGGCGAGCCCCACGTCGGGGCGCACGGAGTACGCGCTCGTCTCGGCGCCGCGCGTGCCGATCTCCTCCTGCACGGTGGCGGCGAACGTGAAGTCGCCGGGCGCACGGCCGGCGCGCGCCAGCTGCTCCAGCACGCGCACGCCCACCCAGACGCCCGCCTTGTCGTCGAACGCGCGCGACACGGCCATGCCCGCGCCGAAGCGCTCGAAGCCCACGCCGAACGTGATGACGTCGCCCACGCGCACGAGCTTGCGCACCTTCTTCCCCGGAAGCCCCAAGTCGATGACCAGCTTGTCCAGCGGCGTGACCTTCTTGCGCTCGTCGGGCTCAATGAGGTGGATGGGCTTGCGGCCCACCACGCCGCGCAGCGGCTCCGCCGACTCCGAGGCGTGCACGTCCACGCGCATGCCCGGCAGCACGGCCGCGTCCACGCCGCCTACCGAGGCCACCGACAGGTAGCCCTCGTCGGAGATGTACGTGACCATGAGGCCGATCTCGTCCATGTGGGCGGACAGCATGAGGGACGCGCCCGCGCCGGCGCCCTTGAGCATGGCGTGCACCGACCCCATGACGTCGGTCCTTACCTCGTCGGCCGTGTCGGCTAGGCGCTCGCGCACGAGGCGTGCGACGGCGATCTCCGTGCCGGTGGCGGAAGGCGTCTCGAGCAGTTCCTTGAGGAACCTCACCTGTTTCTTCTTCATGGCGCTCCCTGCTGGTTCGCGCGCGCCGGGCCGGCAGCGCAGCAAGCCGTGAGCCTGCCGCCTGCGCCGATGCGGCGCGCTTCCACTGATGTCGGGCCTCATTATAGCGCCTCGCGCACGAGGCGCGGGCGTCTTTCGCACGATGACGCAAGGCCGTCACCAGCCCATCACGAATGCGCCCGGGCGGGGCGCGGCGGGGGCCTACCAGTACTCCTTCTTCTTCGCGCGCACGCGCTGCTTCTTCGGCGGGCGGAAGTCCAGCTCGAGCTGGCCGTCCTGGCTGGCCTCGGAAGCCTTCTTGCGCTCGACGCGGTCGATGGTCCACGACACGGCGGCCTTCCCATACAGCTCCAGCATGCGCAGGCGCGCATCGCGGGAGTTCGCCTTGGTGCCGGCGCGGGCGTCGCTTTGGAACTCGAAGAGCCCCGTGGCACGCGCATCGGAGGCGGCGGGCGAGCGGTAGTGGGCGATATAGGTCTGCATGTCCTTCCTTCACGGTCGAGCGGTTTTCCAAACGGCAGCGAAGATGATACCACGACGCGCCGCCGAATGGCCTGCCGTCCGACAGCGCAAGGGGCTGCGCGGCGGCGGTCACAAGAGAACCACGGCCCCGCAACGGCCCCGCAACCGCTTCGCGGGGCCGCAGGGCGCACCCGTACAATGGAACGGAAACCGGCAACAGGTAAGGTGAACCGCATGGACAACCCGCACAACCGCCTCATCATCGTATCGAACCGCCTGCCCTATCGCATCGAGCCCGACGAACGCGAGGGCTTTGCCTTCACGCGCACCGTAGGCGGCCTCGTGGCCGGGCTGGAGCCGCTGCACGCCCAGCCGGGCAACGTGTGGCTGGGCTGGGCCGACGAGCCCGCCGGACTCGACGATGCGGGGCGGACGCGGTTCGAGCGGGCGCTGGCCGAGCGTTCCTGCGCCCCGGTGCGCCTGGACGGGCGCGACGCGGAGCTGTACTACGAGGGCTTCTCGAACTCCACGCTGTGGCCGCTCTTCCACGGGTTCCCCCAGCATACCCGCTTCGACGAGGAAGCATGGGAGGCCTACGTGCGCGTGAACGAGCGGTTCCGCGACGCGGTGCTCGCGCTGGCGCGTCCCGGCGACACCGTATGGGTGCACGACTACCACCTCATGCTGCTGCCGTCGCTTCTGCGCGAGGCGCTGCCGGACGCCTCCATCGGCTTCTTCCTGCACATCCCCTTCCCCGACTACGAGACGTTCCGCATGCTGCCGTGGCGCCGCGAGCTCATGCGCGGCGTGCTGGGCGCCGACCTCGTGGGCTTCCACGCCTACGACTACGTGCGCCACTTCCTTTCCAGCTGCCGGCGCATCGTGGGCGTGGAGAACGAGAGCGGCACGCTGTTCGCCGACGGCCGTCTCGCACAGGTGGACGCGTTCCCGCTGGGCATCGACTACGGTCGCTACCGCGACGCCGCGCGCCTCCCCGCGGTGCGCCGCCTGGTGACGGAACTGGGAGAGGAGAAGGGGCACGAGGGCTGCAAGCTCATGCTGTCGGTGGAGCGGCTGGACTATTCCAAGGGCATCCCCGAGCGCCTGCTGGCCTTCGACGCGTTCCTGGACCGCTTCCCGGAGTGGCGCGGCCGCGTGGTGCTGGTGCTGGTAACGGTGCCGTCGCGCGAGAACGTGGCGTCGTACGCCGCCCTGAAAAAGCAGGTGGACGAGCTGGTGGGGCTCATCAACGGCAAGCACTCCACCATGGACTGGACGCCCGTGGACTACTACTACCGCTCGCTGCCCTTCGAGCGGCTGGTCAGCCTGTACGCCGCGAGCGACGTCATGCTGGTCACGCCTTTGCGCGACGGCATGAACCTCGTGTGCAAGGAATACCTTGCCTGCCACGACGGGGCCGGCGGGACGCTCGTGCTCTCCGAGATGGCCGGCGCATCCTACGAGCTGCACGAGGCCCTGACGGTGAACCCGTTCGACCAGGAAGGCGTCGTGGACGCCATGCGGCGGGCGCTGGAGATGCCGGAGGCCGAGCAGCGGCGGCGCAACGCCCCCATGCAGGAGCGCCTGGCCCGCTACACGTCCGAGAAGTGGGCGCGGGAGTTCCTGGACGCGGCGGCCGATGTGAAGCGCCGCCAGGCGGGGCTGAGCGCGCATCTGCTGGGGCCCACGTCTGCAGGTCGGCTGCTGGTGGCGTTCCGCGGGGCGCGGCGGCGGGCGCTTCTGCTCGATTACGACGGCACGCTCATGCCGTTCTCCGACGACCCGGCCCGCGTGGCCCCCGATGCGCGGCTGCGCGCGCTGCTGCAGCAGCTGGGCGCAGGCGCGCGCACCGACGTGGCCGTGGTGTCGGGCCGCGACCGCGCCACATTGGAATCGTGGCTGGGAGATTTGCCGGTGGACCTGGTGGCCGAGCACGGCATCTGGTTCCGCGGACGCGACGAGCGCACGTGGGTGCTCGAGGAGCCGTTGAGCGACGACTGGAAGGACGCCGTGCGCCCCGTGCTGGCCGACTTCGTGGACCGCACGCCGGGATCGATGCTGGAGGAGAAGGACTTCTCGCTCGTCTGGCATTACCGCATGTGCAGCCAGGAGCTGGCCGAGCGGCGCGTCATCGAGATAAAGAACGCCCTGGGCGACGGGCTGGCCGACCGCGGCATCGCGCTTATGGACGGCAACAAGGTGGTGGAGGTGAAGCCGCGCGGCGTGGACAAGGGCCATGCGGCCCACCGGTGGTTCCGCGACCCCGCCTACGGCTTCGTGATGGCGGCCGGCGACGACCGCACCGACGAGGACGTGTTCGAGGCCGCGCCCGAGAGCACCTGGACCGTGAAGATAGGCGACGGCCCCACGCGGGCGCGCTACGCGCTGAAGAACACGGGCGAGATGCGCGCGCTGCTGGAGCAGCTGGCGGCCGCATGCGCCGAAGAGGGCGCCGGGGACGACGTGCCGCCCAGTGCCGGGCGCCGGGACGCGCTGCGCGCGCCGGCGACGGTCATGCCGCGCACGCGGGCGCTCGCGCGGGCGTAGGCCCGAGGTCGCGGTGGAAGGCTGCAGGGCGAAACGGCTTTCTTCGGCCTCCGCTGCCCCATCGCGCGACCCCTCTCGGCCCGCGCCCCGGATGGGCGCCTGCCCGCATCGCTCAGAATACTCGCGACACGAACCGCACGGCGCCCGGACGGGCGCCCTCGCGCACGGGGTCTCCCAGCAGGAACGCCATGACGGCGTCCAGCAGCTCGGCCAGCCCCTCCGGCGGCAGCGTGCGCGAAAGGCCGCTCTCCGCCAGGCCCGCGAACCCGGCGTCCTGGGCGTGCCGCACGCCGTCGAGCACGAACGCGCGACGGCGGTTCGCCGCATCGCGCACCGCCACGATGGTGCGTGCGGGCAGCTGGGCGTAGAGCTGCGGGGGCACGCCGAGCTTGCGCTCGTACCACTCGGGCACGTTGCGCACGCCCTCCTCGGCGAAGAACTTACGGAACTCCCCGCTGCCGTCCAGCGGGTACGCCGGCAGGCTGTAGCCCGCGCGGCGGCCGTACTCGTAGACGTAGCGCGAGGCGTCGCCCACCAGGGCGCGCTCCCCCAGCAGCAGCGACAGCAGCTCCAGCATGCGGCGCGTGCTCAAGTGTTCGCGCTCCGCTTCCAGCAGGCGCGCGAGCTGCCCGACGAGCGCGTCCTCGCCGGCCGTCAAGCCCGCACCTTCACCACGATCTTGCGCACGCGCCCCGGCTCGTCGGCCGCGCATCCCGGCTTGTGGGCGTCCTCGGGCGCGAGCACGGCCATCTCCCCCGCCCGCAGCACGATGGAGCTCGGCGCCTCGGGCGTGGCGAACAGCCCGAAGTCGGCCTTCTCGTCGAACTCCCCGTTGGGCGCGAGGCCTGCGAGCGGCGCGTACTGCAGCACCTCCTTGCCTTCTACCACGTACTGCACGTCGTAGTAGCGCCGGTGGGCCTCCATCTGCTTCTGGTCGGCGGGCACCGTGTCGTACTCCTGCACGTTCGCGAACACCTCGTCGCCGTCGATGTCCGCGCGCCCCAACGGCAGGTGAGCCAGATCGGCCTCGCGCAGGAAGGAGAAGGCGGCGCGCATGCGCGCGGAGAGGTAGTCGTTCTTGTCGGCAGTGGGAAGCGGGGTCACGAGCACGGGAAGGTCCTTTCGACGGCGGGCTCCCCTGCAGCGTGCGGCGCTGCAGGGGGGATGCTGGATGCGTTTCGCCTGCCATTCTAGCAGCATCGGGCGCTGGATGCGCCAACCGTCTCCCTACGCTTTACCGCCCGGGTGCCCGCCGTCTTCGACGGCAGCATCCGCATCGGCGTTCGTGCCCGCCTGCAGCTCGGCGAGGACGGCAGCAAAGCCCTCCGTGCGGGCGCGGGCCAGCAGGCGGTCCTTCGCGCGGCGCGACAGGTGCTTGAAGCGGAACTCGGCGCTCATGGCCTCGTGCTTCGTGGCGAAGCGCGCCTGCGCCACCACCTCCACGGGCGTGCGGCTGCGCGTGTACTTCGCCCCCTTTCCGGCGTTGTGCGTGCGGGCGCGCTGCTCCACGTCGTTCGTGTAGCCCGTGTAGAGCGTGCCGTCGGCGCAGGCCAGCACGTACACGTAGAAGGCCGGCCGCTCCTGCGGCGCCGCGTCCGGCTCGGGGTGCGTCCCGCCTACGCCCACTTGTGGGTCACGCCCCTGCCGTCGGCGGCGGCCTCGTCGCCCCAGCGCTGGAAGAGGTCGTGCAGCGTGGTATCGGGCTTGTAGCGCTTGACCTGCGCGTACCCGTCGCGCACGAGGATGGCGTTCAGCATCTTGCCTGCAATCTCGCCCTCGTCCGCCGGGTCGTTCGGCCGCTCGAGCCACACGTAGCGCAGCAGGCGGCCGTAACGGTCGACGTCCGAAACGTCGCGCGAGAGCCACACCGTCTGGCCCGGCGCCACGAGCGACTTCGCATAGTCCGAGGCGATGCGGCCCTCCTCGCAGTTGCGCGCCTCGTCGGCCGCCACGCTCTCCGGGGTATCCATCCCGATGAGACGCACCGTGGCGTCCGCTTCGCCAGGCACGCTCACCTTGAGCGTGTCGCCGTCGACCACGCGCACGACCTGGGCTTGCTGGAGGCCGTCCCCTACGGGGGCGATAGTCGCTTGGCCGTCTCGGCCCGGCGCGGCATCCTCCGCGGCCCCGCCGCCCGCAGCGCCGAACCATCCAAGCGCGGCCCCGATCACGAGCACGGCCGCAATGGCGAGGGCGGCAAGCGGGTTCTTCCGCGCCAACCGCCTTAAGGCGCGCCCTGCCTGCTGCTTCTCCGACGCCATGGATTCCCTTCCCCCGTTTTTCTACGAACGAGAATTATAGACCAACTGCTTGGAGGTCGCCGCAAGCTCCAACCTTCGTTGAGCCTCCTTGCAGGTAGCCGAGACCGCACCAGCCGGCTCGCCGCTCGCCGCTACCGCCCGTCGAGGGGTGCGACATAGCATGTGCGCGGAGTCGGGCGAGCGTACCTCGGCAGTCACATCGTTTTAGGAGGAAATGCCCCATTAAGTCATGGATGTATGCAGCGCCTTTTTTCGCGAAGGAGCCCGCCATGATCAACCTGTTCTGCAAGAAACCACTGTTGGAGTGCTCGTTTCAACCCGCGAGCCTGTGTGGGGGTGCGACACGTCGAACTCCGTCATGTTGTCCGCATCCCACGTGTTTCAACCCGCGAGCCCGTGAGGGCTCGACCCTCGACAACAACATGATGGTTGACGACCTCAAGGGTTTCAACCCGCGAGCCCGTGAGGGCTCGACATCAGGTTGCGTGTCACGAGGGCCAGCCCGACGCAGTTTCAACCCGCGAGCCCGTGAGGGCTCGACGGAAGCAGCGGGCTTGTTCTCATCCATGGCAGGGTTTCAACCCGCGAGCCCGTGAGGGCTCGACATTGGGCGCCCTTTGCTGGCTGGCGTTCAGAGCGTTTCAACCCGCGAGCCCGTGAGGGCTCGACTCAGTACGGCCAGCTCTACACCGCCGCCACGAAGTTTCAACCCGCGAGCCCGTGAGGGCTCGACTACACGCGCGACCTGCCGAAGGGAGGTGAAAGCGTTTCAACCCGCGAGCCCGTGAGGGCTCGACCTCGGTATAATCGGAGTATTCATCGAACTCGATTAGTTTCAACCCGCGAGCCCGTGAGGGCTCGACGGAGTTGGGCATATACGGAGCCTTGCGGTCGAAGTTTCAACCCGCGAGCCCGTGAGGGCTCGACTTCCGCCGCCGCCCTTATGGAGTCCACGAGTTCGTCGTTTCAACCCACGAGCCCGTGAGGGCTCGACATGCCACTCTGTATCCGGGGATAATACATCTTCAGTTTCAACCCACGAGCCCGTGAGGGCTCGACCTTTGATCCAGCGGAAAGCCGCGTGAACAATTATCGTTTCAACCCACGAGCCCGTGAGGGCTCGACACCGACGCGGCGAAGGCCGCCGCAGAGGCGAACAAGTTTCAACCCACGAGCCCGTGAGGGCTCGACGAACATGGCAAACGCAACCGTCTTCAACGTAGGGGGTTTCAACCCACGAGCCCGTGAGGGCTCGACGTGAGCGGCTTCTTCTCGGGCTGCCTCTTCCACGTGGGGGGTTTCAACCCACGAGCCCGTGAGGGCTCGACCACGATAGTAATCCCATGTCGGCCGCGCGATGGGCGTTTCAACCCACGAGCCCGTGAGGGCTCGACGGAGGTACCGGGTCCGCGACGCGACCGAGGCCAAGTTTCAACCCACGAGCCCGTGAGGGCTCGACTGTCAGAATATGCATATATACGTATATTCTGATTATTATATTCATATTAGACAATCAGTCCGCCCCATGAACAGCTATCAGCGGGCTTGTGAAGCTTAAAACCTGCGCGAACCTCCCGAATGGCGCGCCATCGCTTGGGGTTCGCGCAGCACGCAATAGAGCTTCTACATTGTCAAGGTGCGCATTTCCTCTCACACGCATAGGAGCCCTTCCGGGTCATAAGCCTCCTTTGCTCCCACGTGCTCGACTTTTCGCTTCCAGTTCTTCCCGAGATTGTAGAACCGTAAGCTGTCACGCGTCAGGTCGGCCGCCTTCATCAGCTCGCTCTTCATTGTCTCAAACTGCGCCGGATCGAGCGAACATTCGAACACCGAGTTCTGCACGCGTTGGCCATACTGCACGCAAATCTTCGCAACCCGGCGCAACCGGCGAGATCCATGCGGGCTTGCCGTTTCCACATCGTACGTAACGAGCACGTACATCGCTACCTCCAAATGAACGCCGGATAATCGTCCAAATCTCCGCGCAGGTGCCGCGCCAGCAGCTGTACCTGCAAGAACGGCACGAGACCCACCGGCACCTTCTCCTTCAAGAACGGATGCATCACCTGTTCCTGTTTGCGCTGCTGCCATAGCCCAAGCGCATTCTTGCGCGCGGCGTCGGTCAGCACGACACCCGATGCCTCGCTCGACGAGAAATCGGCCGCGCCCACCTGCCGACGATTGATAAGGGACACCACGAAACGATCGACGTACCACGCTCGCAACTCCTCCATGACATCCAACGCGAGACTCGCCCGCCCCGGCCGATCTCGATGGAAGAACCCGACCTGGGGGTCAAGCCCGACCGTCTCACACGCGCTCGCCACCTCGCGCGCCAACAGCGAGTAGAAGAACGACAGCAAGGCGTTCACCGGATCCCTCGGCGGCCGCCTCGTGCGCCCGGAGAAGGCGAACCCGTCCCCCGCCCGCAATAAACGGTCGAACACGGCGAAGTACCGGTGCGCGGCATCGCCCTCGACGCCCCTCAGCTCGTCGGCGCCGGTCGTCGAGAATGCACCGGCCTCATGGAGCTTGAGCCCTCCGATGGCCTCGTACAAAGCCTTGTCCGCATCGTCGGGATAATCGCGCCTGCAACGCTGCAGAACGGTCCGAGCATTGCGCACCTTAGCCGCGACGAATCGCTGCGCGAGACGGAGGGCGGCGTCAGGATCGTCCGACACCCGGTACTGGGCGCGTCGGAGCAGCACGTTCCCGGAAACCGGCCCCTCGACCCGCGCGAGAAACCGGCCGGCGTCGTCCAAAAACGAGATCGTGATACCCCGCTCCGCACAAGCCCCTAAAACCGCAGGGGAGCAGCCGAGGTATCCGAATATCACAATGCCCTCGAGCAAGTGGAACGGCACCTGCAGCGCCTTCTCGCCGTCCACCCGCACCACGAGAGCGTCGTCGCCCTTGCACACGTACGCCTCAGGGTTCGTCACATAGAGCGTGTTGAGAAGCTTTTTCAAACCCCGCCTCCTTCCAATACGCCACGGCGTCGTGGTCGAACGCCTCGGGGAGGCAGGAGTCGGCCAACGAGCACCGTCTGCACTTCGGACCGCGCACGGCCCGAGGCGTCTCGCCGCGCTCGAACAGCTCATGCATGCGAAGCGCCAACCCCGCGACGCGCTCGCGCAAGGCATCGTCGAGCACGACGCGCTCCCTACGGCGGGTGGCGCCGTAGAACAGGTCGCCCTGCCCTACGGCGCATCCGAGCATCTCCTCCAGGCACAGCGCCTGCGCGCACACCTGGATGCGATCCCACTCTTCAATTTTCGGTTTTCCCACCTTGTACTCGACGGGCAGCACCGAGACAGCATTCACTTCGCCGTTTGCGGCGAACTCAACGACATCGGCGATGCCCGCTATACCGAGGCTGCGGCTCACGAGCCGATACCCTCGTTCGGATCTGACGCCCTTTGCGGCGGAGTATCCCTCCAAGTGCACCCGCTCGTGGAACAGCGAGCCCCGCACCGTGTCGTAACTCTCGTCCCATATCTGCTCGAGGTGGATGAGCGCCCATTGCCGCTCGCAGTACGCGATGTGCTGCAGCCCGGAAAGCGGCAACAGCTCGTCATCGGCGTACATGGCCTACTCGACCGGAAGCTCCAGCAGCTCGACCCCCTCGGGAATCGCCGCGCGGTCGACGACGATCTCGTAGTCCGAGAACGCACGGACCTCGGCGCCGTCCTCGATAAGCCGCTTCACCGACACCGCATCGAACAGCTTATGGGCCGGCGCGTTCCCCAGCTTGCTCTCATGCTTGAACGCGAACAGCTTGCGCGAGGCCATGAGCCCGCGCGCGGCGCTGCGGTCGTTCTCGAACATGTTCATGAGCGCCTCGAAGAACAGGTCGAGGTCCTCCTGGGAGAAACCCGTCTTCTCGGCCAGCGCCGCGGAGATGAACCCCTCGGCCCGGTACAGCCCGTAGGGCACGTACTGCTTGCGGCCCATGGTCTTCTCCTTCTCGGCGTCCTTCTCGTTGGTCACCGCCATGCGCGTGATGCTCATCTCCAACGGCAGCACCGGGTCGACAGACTCGGCGAAGCACAGCTGGATGGGCCCGCGCACCTGCCCGCAGTTCACGTCGGTGGTCATGACCGCGCCGAACGCGCGGATGTCGAAGAAGTTGTCGCACATGAACTTCGTGACTTTGATCTGGTCCTCCTTGGCCTTCGGCAGCTTCTTCGACGCAGGTTTCATATCGTAGTGCACATACGCCTTGCGGTTGCGGTCGTTGAGCACGGCCGCCTCCTGCACGTAGATCTTGTACCCGAGCTCGCCCTCGGCCACATCGGGGTCGTCGATCTCCTCGCCCTTCACCAGGTCCACATAGTTGCGGATCTTGCGCTTCAGGCACACGTCGGACACGATGCCGCGGCTCGTATCGGGGTCGATGCGGGGCATGTTGCCGGCATCCGGATCGCCGTTGGGATTGCCGTTCTTCACATCGAAGAAGAAGACGAAGTCGTAGCGGTTCTTGATGGGCTCTGCCATGATGTCCTCCTAGTTGGTTTCGGTCTCGTCGTCGGCGTCATCGGCGTCGGCTGCTGCGTCGGCCTCGTCGTCGTGCTTCTTCCACAGGTCGACGCGCTGCTGGTAGTACCCCACGAAGAACTCGCCCTGGTCTTCCGCGTCGAGCGTCTTGGGGAACAGGGCTGGCCCGTCGAGCATCGCCATGATCTCGTCGTTCGCCTTCTCGAACTTCACGCAAAGCCCCGGGTTGAACTTGCGAAGCTTCGACAGATGGTTCTGCGTGTTGTGCAGCAGGTGCGGGAACACGCGTGCCGGCGTCGTGGAGGCGGCCCCGATGTAGCGGTCGCGGATGGTCGCATTCACCTCGCCGAGCGCGCTTCGCTGCGCGTGCTCCATCACGGCAAACAGCCTTCCCAGCACGTAGCCGCGATTCGCCCTTTTCTTGTCCAGATCCACGTCCAGACTCCTTTCCTCATCGGCGCGTGCGGCGCCGTCCTCTCCATTCGAGTTTTCAGCGCCGAGCCGCGCTCTGCGCACAAGGCACGCCTTGAGCAGCGCCGCGCGCTGGCCCATGTCCCACGAGTTGCGCCGCGCATGGTCGGAGCGCATCCGTGAAAGCACCGCGTAGTAGAGGGCCTGCGGAAACGCACGGCCGGTGAGCATGGCCTCCATGCAGCCGTTCACCAGCGTCGAAGGCAGCTGGTCGGCCGACCCCATGGGCGCGGTCTGCAGCAGCAGCGTGCGAAGCGAGCGGGCACGCACGTCGGCCATGCGCACGTCGCGAAGGTACGCCCCGTAGTTCTCGGCCATGCGGCCGAGCGTGCTCGTCTCGAAGAACCTCACGGCCAAGCGCGCCGCGTTCGGCGCGAGGCCGAGCACGAAGTAGCGCGTCTCGGTGTCGACGCCGGTCAGGGGAAGGCCGCGCTCCATGCTCTCGAGCGCCGCGCGCACTTCCTGCACGACGTTCTGGTCCTCGGCCCTGTCGAGCTCGTCGGGGTCGAGCATCCCCAGCATGACCAGGTCCTCCGCCGGAGCCGGACGATCGGCCCAGAACACCACCGTCGTCTCTCCGATGCGCACCCGATGCTCGCGATCGGCGCAGAGCTGCCGCAGCGCGGAGCCCGCGTTGAAAGCCGCTGCCTCCGAAACCGACGCGTTGTAAGCCTGCGACTTGCCATACGACTCGAACGACTGCAGGTTGAACGATACGAGCGACGCTCCGGCCGACTGCGCTCCGGGAACGCCGGTCACCTGAGGAAACAAGCGAGCGAGCGGACCCTCTTCGCCCGTGACGGCGCATTGGCCAACCACCTCGCCTGCCGCCTGGCCATCGCAGTAGGAAGCCCATGCGGCAGCCACCGCGGGCCGCTCATGCAATCGCCCCCGGTCTCCGTCCAACCGGAACACCGCGAAGCCGCCGCCTTCGGCCAGATCGGAGCGCACACCCTCATCGAGGTCGGCGTCGCGATCCTCGCGCTCGAAGAAGCGCAGGACGGCTTGCGCGCCCTCGTCGTCGCATTCGCCCAGCACGGCCTCGTGCAGCGCATGCGCGCTCGCCAGCTTCTCGGGCCCGCGCTTCTCGTCGTAACCGAGCAGGTAGGCAGCATTGTCGCACAGGAAGAACGGCAGCATGCCGGTTCCGCTGCGCGTCGTATGCTCGGGCACGCGCAGCGAGACGAACCTCCGCAGCTCCTTGCCCGTGCCCGTTGTGAGTTGATACGCGCCCAACAGCCTGCCGTCGCGGGAGAGCTTGAGCTCCCACGCTGCCTTCTCCACGCTCCAATGACGGGCGGGAACGTCGCGCTCGGGATCGGCCAAAAGGCGCTCGTAATACCTGTTGAGCTCTTGCAGGATCATCTGACCACCGCCTCGCGCGCGCGGGCGACGTCGATCACGCCGTCGCGCATCGAGGCGCGGAAGAACTGCGGCTCCATGTCATGGTCGAAGTCGATATCGAAGAGCATGAACCCCAGATCCTGCTCGCCGGAACCGGCGTAGAACGACTTGGGCCTATCGCCAGGCTCCTCCACGATCGATACGTCGGCGGGGAACTCGCGGCAGCCGAAGTAGGGCTGGTTGAAGCACTGCCCCTTGCGCAGGCGGCGCAGGGCGATGTTGTAGTGCTTCTCCACCGTGTCGTCCTCCCCCGCCTGCTCCGTCAACGTGAAATGGGCGTCGATCAGGTACGCGACGTCCTTCAAATACATCGTCGCGCGCTGCTGGCGGTCGTCGTTGGCCGCCGTCCATACCTCCTCGCCGCGCTCCATGGCGGCCTTGGCGTTGCGGTAGCTCAACTTGCCGCCCAGCTCGTTGCGCCTGAACGTGTCGAAGCGGATCTCGTTGAGCACCTCGATGCGGTCGATGTGCCATCGGATGGCCGGCTTCCAGTACACGGCCTCGATGAGCCCGCGCGCCGCCGACGGCGTGATGACGTCGTAGCTGACGCGCTCGGCCTTCATCTCGGGTCTCGTGAAACACGCCCGAGGGCCTCTCGCAAGCACTTTGATGCCGTACCCCATGTCGAACCTCCTTTCCCTCTCGTCGTAACCGCGCTCGCAAGCGCAGCCTCCGTATCAGCAGCTCAGCAGCTCGAGAACCTCCTCTCCCACCGCAACCAACCCCACATCCTCCCGGTAGAAGGACCGGCAACCGTCCTCTTTCAATATGAGGAACGGCTCAAGCTCTTCAACGGCGTCCGCCTGCTTGTAGCCCTCGACGCTCCAGACAGGCACCCCCACGCTGAACCGCTGCAAGCGCATGGCCATGCCCGCCGGGTTCTTGCTTGCGAGCAGCTCCTTGAGAAGCGCGCGGCCTTCGGCGCCCCAGGGGACGAACACAGGGACGGAGTCATCCTCGATGATTCGGTAGTCCAAAGCGCACTGCTCGAACGGCATGGTTTCGAACCTGTCAAAGATCAGGTCTCTCGTGGCCGTTTTCTGGAAGATGCCTTTGGTGTCGAGACATTCGGAGTCGTAGCGCGTTTTGAAGAACGCCGGTATCAGCCCCTCCTCGACCTTCCCACCGTTTTCACGGATCACGTCGCGAGCAATGCCCTTCATCTTCTCGAGCCACGTTTCCGTTTTCTGCCGCTCGCCGTCGATGGATAGTTCGAACACGCGCACCGTGCCCGCTCCCGGCAAGCGCCCCTCGCGGTTGCAACGGCCGGCGGCCTGCACGACGGAGTCGAGCCCCGCGAGCTCGCGGTACACCTCGGGGAAATCGACGTCCACGCCCGCCTCTACGAGCTGCGTCGACACCACGACGCAGCGCTCTTTGCGGTCAAGGCGTTTGCGAATGCGCTCCAGCATGGCGCTGCGGCGAGCCGGGATCATGAAGGCGCTCAGATGGAAGTACCCCTCGTCGAACGCGCGCTTGGCGTCCGATGGGTCGCCGCGTTCCGCCGCTCGCGCCACCACGTCGTCGTAGACCGCGCGAGCGAGGCCGCGCGTGCCCACCACGCAGAGCACCTCATGATGAGCCGCGATGCACTCGACGAGATCTGCATGCTCGATCGTGCCGAGCGACTCGTAGGCCACCCGCTCGCCAAACGCCTCGTCGAACGAGTCGCGGCGCTGCACGATCTCGCGTGGCTCGGCGCCGAAGGGCCACAGCCCCTCCAACGCCGGCTGCGTGGCCGTGCACAGCACTATGCTCGAGCCGTAGCCCGCCGCAAGCTCTTCGAGCATGGCGAGCGAGGGCCTGAGCAGCTTGTCGGGGAGCGTCTGCGCCTCGTCGAGAATGACGACGCTTCGCGCCATGTTGTGCACCTTGCGGCTTTTACCCGGCTTGTTCGAAAAAAGTGACTCGAACAGCTGCACGTTCGTCGTCACCACGATGGGCGCGTCCCAGTTCTGGATGGCGAGGCGCTGCTTGGCCTTCTCCTCGTCGTCGAGATCACGGAAGTCGTAATTGGAGTGGTGCTCCACCACGTTCTCGGCACCGAATATGGCCTTGAGCGTGGCGGCCGTCTGTTCGACGATGCTGGTATAGGGGATAGCCACGATGACACGCTCCATCCCCTGTTCAACCGCATGCCGCAACCCAAAAGCCATCGAACTGAGCGTCTTGCCGCCGCCGGTCGGCACCGTCATGGTGTAGAGACCGGAAGGTTGCACGGCGGTCGCGAGGCAATCTTCGTACACCGAGCGCCGCGCACGGTTGACTGACGTGTCGCCCGCCTTTTCCATAAGATCGGCCATGTGGCTCTCGAGCTTCGCGAGCAGCTCTTCCATGTTGGCGAGCTCACGCGCCTCGCGCGCTTCCGAGGCTTCAGGCGTCATGAAGCGTTCGGTATCGAGGTAATCGCCATCGACTAAGCTGGAATACAGGAAGTGCTCGAGCACGAACATCGAGAACGCTTTTCTCGCTGTGCTTTCGAACGTTCGGCCGGGGCGCATCGGGGCTCCGAGCTGAGCAGCATCGGGGAGGACGATTAGCTCCGCTTTGACCAGCTCGAAGAAAGCACCGTAGGATTCTATTTCGCCACCAAGGCGATCTTTGAGCGGCGTTCGCAGCAATTTGCTATTTGAACTGGGGGGATTTGACCAAATTTTACCGTTGGGCATTCCGCCGTGATGTCCGCAAAGGGCGTATGCCATGAATTGCCCGCAGACTCCATACCGATCGACAGCGACCTTCGCTCCCGCCGTCGAATGATCGACCGGCTTGCCGCCTTCCAAGCGCCTCCTGAAGCCAGCACTCGCCTTGCCCGCATCGTGCAGCAATCCGAGCGTACGCCCCCATACCCCCATGCCGAACTTCTCCGCAAACGCCTCGGCCCGCCGCGCCACCTCGTTCGCATGCTCCGAAAGGGTCTGCCACGTTGAAACATCGTCGAGGTCGGAACCAGTATGAGCGTAGTATTCAGGCATATGCCGTCCTTTTTCCGACGGTTATTGTAATAGTTACCAGCATTGTATCCTACTTTTATTTGGCGGCTATCCCTATACTGCGTTGTGTTAGACCGCTTTGGATAAGTGTCCTATGCACAGTACACGCAGCAGGACCCCCAATTGCGACAATTCCATCATCAGGAAAGATGGAGGTTGCAATGGAAGACGTGCTCACCCAGCTGACGAGGCAGTTCCTCCCGCAGATGACGGCTGCCGAGAAGAGCAGGGCCCTGAGATCGCTCAAGGCGCTGATAGACGCGGAGTTGTTCGACCTCGCGGCAAGCGAGGGGGCGGAAGACGATCCCGACAGAGCCTGCCCCTGGTGCGGCTCCCCGCATTACGTGAAGAGGGGGCGAGACGGGCGCGGCCGTCAGCGGTTCCTCTGCCGAGGGTGCGCCAGGACCTTCACCGACGCCACCATGCGCATCTTCTCCACCACCAAGCTCGACAGGTCGGCCTGGATGAGGTTCGCGGAGTGCCACGTGGACATGCTCCCGCTGCGCGAGTCGGCGGAAAAGTGCGGCGTGTGCCTCAAGACGGCGTTCTTCATGCGCCACAGGCTGCTCGAGGCCATGGCCAAGCGCATGCCCGCCTTCCGCGTGGAGGCCGGCGGCGGGGCCGAGCTCGACGAGTGCTTCTTCAGGGAGAGCTTCAAGGGAAACCGCTCCAGGTCGGAGTCCGGCGTGCCCAGGAAGCCCCGCGCAAGGTCGCAGGGAACCGACGGGCACGAGAAGATATGCGTGCTCACCGGCATCAACGACGCCGGCGACATCTTCTACGAGATCGCGGGGAGGGGCGGCCTCGACGAGGCGGCAGCCAGGGAGCTGCTCGCCGACAAGCTCGCGGTCGGCGCGATAATCTCGACGGACCGTGCGCACGTGTACCGCCGCGTCCTGCCCGCCCTCGGCGTCGGCGAGCACATCGCCAGCAAGAGGGAGGAGCACGCCATCAACAGGGTGAACAGCCTCCACTCCCAGATGAGGCACTTCATCGGCAGGTTCCGGGGCGTCTCCACGAGACGCCTCGAGAACTACCTCGCCTGGTTCAAGTGGACGTGGTGCTTCAAGGTCCGCAGGAGCGCGGACGAGCTCGCCGAGCTCATAGTGAGGCAGGCGGCCCGCGGCACGTACGAGAAGACCTGGCGCCAGTACAAGGTGACCCCCTATCCGTTCTACGAGTACTGGATCAAGCAGGCGAAATGGGACTCGCGTGCGCGGAGGGCCATATACGGCGTGGCGTGATGTCCAGGGCGGTCTGGCGCAGCGCATCTGCGGCAAGCGCTGAAGTCGTGACCCGATGCAAAAAGCAACAGCTAGCGATATTCTTCGGGAACGTCGAAACCGTACTCACGGCATAGGAGCATGACATCGTGGACGTCGTGCTCGTCATGCTGATAGCCCAAGTGAAACAACAGCTGGCTTTCGGGGTCGATGCACGACACCTCCACCTCGCCGATGCGCCCCCTCCCCGAAAAGACCTCCCCGGGAAAACGATCTCCCTGATACAGAATATCGCCATTCTCGGCGAAATCGAAGCAATGCAGGTCGACGATGCGCCCCGCCTCGTCTTGCCACACCGTGTGATCTTCGGTGGTGAAAGATGCAGCCACCTCGGAAAACCCCTCATCAGCAATTAGATCCACGAACCTTTGGTAATCCCCGCGCTGAACGAACAGGTCGATGTCGTTATGAGCCCTGGTCTCACGCCCGACAAGCGCATCGACGCCCCAGCCGCCATCAAGATATACGCCAATGCCCGCACCTGCGGAAAGGCCGATTATCCAACACGCATCATCCTTGGTGACCATAGGAGCTCCTTCGCTTTCGCCTGCTATTTAAGCAAGAAAGATTATAGGAAAAGTCCCAGTATCCAAAGTGGTCTAACACAACGCTATACTGGGACTCGCAGGCAAGAACCTGACCGTAATCATTATTTTTTCTGGCGCGTAGCACGAAAGGAAACACATATCCCGATCTTGCAGAACCATGACCTGAATCGCACTTTTAGCTTACCCTTCATTTTATTTCCTTTATAGAATGTGTAAAGTGATTATTCACTATGGCACTCGTAGTATATACAAAAATGGGAAGCGCGTCTACAAGACGCGCTTCCCACCGTAAAACACTTAACCCATTCTATATTTCAATCCACGCATTTGTGCGACAAAACCAGTTTATACCACCTTGCACGGCAATTACCTCTCTGCCACGTCCTTCAAAATCTTACCAGGATCGACAGTCGGCAATACAAGCAGCATTGCAGCGCGACGTGCAATATAGTTATCCAAACATCTCAACCGCTCGTCGCTGAAATAGTTGCGAGCATCGCTTTCGTCGAACTCATCCATGACTGGATGACGCTCAAAAACGAATCCGGCAAGCCGCTCCAATTGCGCTTTCTGCACCGGACCGATAACAAGAGCCGCCTGCTCGTCGAGCGAGGGGGCGAACGCGCCGCGGCCGATCGATGCCTTCCGCATCATGGCATCCACATTCAGCTCGTCGGGCATCGCACCCGCGAACAGTCCCACGTTATGGTCGAACAGCGGAGCCATCCCCTTTACGGCGCCTGTGGCGCTATCGCGCAGCACGCCGTAGTTCCCCATATGGCGATCCTCGTTGCAGATGAGAGCATCGAATACGAGCATCGACTTGAACCTCTCGAGCGCCTCTTCGCCGAGGCTTGCAAAATACGCGAGAGCCTCGCGCAAGTTCATGTTCTTGAAACGCTCGGTGGGCACCGCAAAGCCGAAAGGTACGAACGCGACGCCCTTCGAGCAGAACAGCTCGCAGGTGGAGCAGAGCTTCCCCTTCCATAGGGCCAGGTCATACGGAACCGCGTCGATCCCCACGCGGTGCGCGATCTGGAAGGAAAGGTATTCCGAGTAGGGCTCCTTGCCAACGTTGGCACCCTCGAACAGATGACCAGCCTTGTACAGGATGCGCTTAGGTCCTTCCGCCCGCCATGCCTTGGGGAACATGCCGCTGTTGGTGAGCTCGCTTGGGATGCCGCCGTCGGCAAGCGCGTTTGAAGCGACACCCGTGTACGCGACAAGCTGCAAAGCGGCGCTCATCTCATTCTCATAGAGGTTCCATTCGGCAAAAGAACCCTCGAAGCCTCGAGGAACAACCCAATAGGAATCGTTGAGCGAAAGGCCCTTGCTCACATCGATGATCGATTTCGCATCGTCGGACTCGATGCCGCACGACTTGAGTATCTCGTCAACATAGGCGCGATTCTTCGGGATGCGCCGTCGACGAATCCATTCGAAGAGACGCTCGTCGGTTGGCTCTCCATCGAACGACAACGGAAGAAGGCTACTTGCCGACGAGTCTGCCGAGAGAACCTCAACTGAAAGATCACCGTATTCGCCGCGCGACATGCGAAAGACGATCAGGATCCGATCGAACAGCCGCAGCTCGTATATGTCGCTCTCGCGCATCATGAGCGCATTGTAGCATGGGGACGCAAATGTCTGTCGAAACCGGTGCTAAGAGCGCGATACCGCTACGATGCGCACCCAATTCACAGCCCTTTCGCAACTGCAGCAGTGACAAATCAGGTAGCTTCGCAGAGGCCGAGGCCTATCACTCGTTTTATCGGAAGCTAGCGCAGCGGCATTTCAACCCACGCGCCCCCGAAGGGTGCAACACGCCGGTGTACTTCTCGTTGTGCAGCATGCGGTGCTTCAACCCACGCGCCCCGTGTGGGGCGCGACGAGCAGTACCTGATCGACAAGTAGGAGGTCCAATGTTTCAACCCACGCGCCCCGTGAGGGGCGCGACTCTCCTTACGGTATGTCCGGGTCTGCTATCAGGTCGTTTCAACCCACGCGCCCCGCGAGGGGCGCGACCGACCGAGCCGAGCCGCGCGGGCGCGCCCGCCATGTTTCAACCCACGCGCCCCGCGAGGGGCGCGACACCGAAGGCTACGGCAGGACATCGACGGCGACGGAGTTTCAACCCACGCGCCCCGCGAGGGGCGCGACCGAAGTTCCTCGGCAACCACATGGACGGCATCGTGTTTCAACCCACGCGCCCCGCGAAGGGCGCGACATGCGAAGCGTTGCCGTGCCGTCTCGGTGTTCCTGTTTCAACCCACGCGCCCCGCGAGGGGCGCGACGGTTCCCCGATGCGAACGGCAGGCGGGGCATCTTGCGTTTCAACCCACGCGCCCCGCGAGGGGCGCGACGAGCGGTATAGACATTATCAGCGCCATTAGGGAGTTTCAACCCACGCGCCCCGCGAGGGGCGCGACGGGCGCGTACTGGTAGGCGTAGTTGGTGCATCCCGTGTTTCAACCCACGCGCCCCGCGAGGGGCGCGACCTCCTTGCGAACGCGCGGCTCGTCCATCATGTCGTTTCAACCCACGCGCCCCGCGAGGGGCGCGACGGCTCGCAGACGATTGGCCGCTCGCGCTTCTGGAGGTTTCAACCCACGCGCCCCGCGAGGGGCGCGACGCGCGCGGCAATCGACACGGGGCGTTTCGTACAAAGTTTCAACCCACGCGCCCCGCGAGGGGCGCGACGTTGCTGTACGCCACATGTTCGTGGCTTTGCCACCGTTTCAACCCACGCGCCCCGCGAGGGGCGCGACGCGCCGATAATCGATGCACCAGCAGCAGGATTAAGTTTCAACCCACGCGCCCCGCGAGGGGCGCGACTGTCACTTCATGCATAATTCTGAATCAAATTGCATGATATATGCAATTTTTCAAGCTGCCTCAGAACCCTCCCAGCAACCATCGACCCAAAATGACTCGATTCATGCGCGAACCTCACGTGTGGATCCCCATAGCTTGGGGTTCGCGCACTAGTGGATCGAGGGCGCCCGAACTCATAGCTACCCTCGAATTCACTCAAGTTCATTATAGAACAAGCAAGAACGTACGAGCTCGCATCACCCAAAAGGAAGCCACTCCTGCCCATCGCTTACCCTATCAACACGGTATTCCCAATCCTATCCTCCTGCGCCCTTTTGGACATGGCGCCACCGCACCGCGCCGGCCATACTGCACTCAACATCACTTCCTAGTTGCACTTCCACGGCGTTTCCGAAGGTTTGCGCTCGCAGGCGCCAGCAGGCGGGCGGTCAACATGAAGGCGGGCCTCGTTTGCGGAAAGGAGCGGGATCGGGCTGCGACGGCCGGGCACGGCCGCCAATCGAAGAGACGAGAGGAAGAGGGCTCATGGCTGAGGACAAGGTTGAGGTACTGCGCGCCGGTTGCTTTTTCTGCCACGTGCGCTGCGGCGTGCTGGTGACGAAGGTGAACGGCAGGATCACGAACATCGAGGGCGACCCGGACTGCCCACACAACAAGGGCTACACGTGCTCGCGCCTGGACAAGCAGCGCTACCTGGAGGGGTTCGTGTACAACCCGAACCGCCTGAAGAAGCCGCTCAAGCGCGTGGGCGAGCGCGGCGGCGGCCAGTGGGAGGAGATCTCCTGGGATCAGGCCTTCGACGAGATAGCCGAGAAGCTGGCCGAGCTGCGCGATGAGTACGGGGCCGAGACACTCGCCTTCACCGAGGGCACGGCACGCACGTGGAGCTGGCTGCACTACAAGTTCACGAACCTGTTCGGCAGCCCGAACACGGGCGGCAACGGCACCATCTGCTATTCCAGCGACATGTGGCTCGAGCCCTGCACCTACGGCGGATTCTGCTCCGACAAGTCGGACTGGGTGAACGCCGACCTCGTGGTGCTGTGGGGCCGCAACACCATCGCGTCGGAGCCGCTTCTGTGGGACTGGGTGAACACGAACCGCAAGGAGCACGGCGCCAAGCTCATGGTCATCGACCCGCGCTTCAGCGAGGTAGCCCAGCAGGCCGACCTGTTCCTGCAGATCCGCCCCGGCACCGACGCGGCGCTCGCGCTCGGCTGGATCAACGTCATCATCGAGGAGGATCTCTACGACCACGAGTTCGTGGACGAGTGGTGCGTGGGCTTCGACGAGCTGCGCGAGCGCGCCAAGGACTACCCGCCCGAGAAGGTGGCCGAGATCACCTGGATACCCGCCGACAAGATTCGCGAGTCGGCCCGGATGTACGCCACCACGAAGCCGGCCTGCCTGCCGTGGGGCCAGAAGGGCGGCGACGCGAGCGGCATCAACGCCTCCAGCGCCATCCGCGGCAAGGCCATCCTGCGCGCCATCACGGGCAACATCGACAAGAAGGGCGGCGACCAGCTGGCGCCCCCGTCGCGCTTCCCCCCTGCGTTCTACGAGCACTACGCGCTCCCGCAGGAGCAGCGCGACAAGATGATCGGCAACGACCGCTTCCCCGGCCTCACGTTCAAGGGCTGGGACGTCATCTCGCAGGCCTACCCGTCGTTCTACCCGTACAGCAACGCGCCGCTGCTGTTCCGCGCCATGCGCGACGGCGACCCCTATCCGGTGAAGGCCCTCATCGTGCAGGCCGACAACCCGGTCATGGCGTTCTCGAACACGAAGCTCGTGGTAGAGGCCCTCATGAACCTGGACCTCTTGGTGGTGCACGACTACTTCATGACGCCCACCGCGGCGCTTGCCGACTACGCGCTTCCAGCCGCCACGTGGCTCGAGCGCCCGGACAACTGCTACGCCGTCATGAACCACCGCCCCATGTACTTCGGTGCGCAGGCGCGCGTGCTGGAACGCTTCGAGGGTGGAGCCGACGTGGACTTCCGCGACGACTACGAGTTTTTCTACGGCCTGGCCATCCGCCTGGGCCAGGAGGACAAGTGGTGGGGCCCGAAGGCCGAGGACATGCTGGACTTCCAGCTGGCGCCCATGGGGCTCACGCACGAGAAGTTCTACCATGACGTGAAGTACATGGCCGGCCAGAAGAAGTTCGAGAAGTACAAGGAGCCCGGCTACAAGTTCCTCACGCCGTCGGGCAAGGTGGAGCTGTACTCCTCGGTCATCGAGGACCTGGCGCGCGAGACCGGGCTGCCCTTCGACCCGCTGCCGGCGTTCGAGTACCCGGCGTCGAGCGTGGAGAAGCATCCCGAATGGGAGGGCGTCTACCCGCTCGTCATGATCACGGGCGCTCGCTTCCTGCCGTTCTACCACTCCGAGCACCGGCAGCCGGGACCCTACCGCGACCTGCATCCCGACCCGATTTTCGACATCCACCCCGACACGGCCATCGACCTGGACATCCGCGACGGCGACTGGTGCTGGATCGAGACGCACATGGGCCGCATCAAGCAGCGCGCCCGCAAGACGTCCATCGTGGACCCGCGCGTCATCAGCGTGCAGCACGACTGGTGGTTCCCGGAGAAGGACCAAGCCCTGCCGAGCCTGTTCGGTGCGTTCGAATCGAACGCGAACGTGCTCTTGGACGACGACCCCGACTCGCTCGACCAGCTCATCGGAGCCTGGCAGCAAACCGGCGTGGCCGCAAAGGTGTACAAGTGCGAGGAGCAGGACCGGTAGGCCCGCTTCCCGCACGCCAAGCCCCGCGGCGCCCGGCACACGAGCGCCGCGGAAACCGGATGGCGCCGGGCTGCGACGCGCGCGACCCGGCACACGAGACGCCCCCTCGGCAGCACTGCCGAGGGGGCGCGCGAACCAACAGGAAGGCGGATGATCGCAATGGCTGCCGATCTCGACAAGCTTTTCGGAATCGACCCCGACGCCGTGGCAAAGCTCAAGGAGCTGGGCATAGCCACCATCGAAGAGTTCTACGACGTGGCCAAGTACGCGAACTCGCGTGCGGAGCTCTCGGAGAAGACCGGCGTCGACCCCTTCAAGCTGGAGGAATGGTCCTCGACCGCCGGCAACTTCATACTCATGTCGAACTGCGAATGGTAAAGGAGGCCCAGCCGTGTGCTTCAGACCACCCACGGCGGAGGCGGGCGAGGTGGTATGCCCCAGCTGCTACATCGTCGCCGAGCCGAACCCCGACGGAACCTGCCCCGAGTGCGGGGCGGTGATGAGGAAGCCGAAACCTGCGGCACCGCCGGGCGCCCCTGTCGACGCCGCGCCCGGGGCGCCGACATCCCCCGCGCCGCCGAAGGCGCCGGGAACCCCGGGCCCGGGCGCCTAGCCGGGCGCCCTTCCCCGCAAGAGCGGAAGTTCCCGCAGCATGCCGCACCGCTGCGGGAACTTCCGCGCTATCATGGAGTCCGCAGCCACCCACGTGGCTGCAGCCTGGCAACGCCGCAGCCACGTCCCAACGAGGTAGCCATGAGCCCGAAGCGTCCTGATGCGAAGCTCCGCCTGGCCGAGGCGTTCGTGCGCCTCGTGGAAACCATGCCCGCCGAGCGCATAACCGTCAACATGATCGCCGAGCAGGCAGGCAAGCACCGCAAGACGTTCTACTACCATTTCGGCGACAAGGAGCAGCTTGTCGTGTGGCTCTTCCGCTATGACCTGGCGTGCGGCCTGCTGGACAAGTTCCCCGAGGACCTGCTGGTGTGGGAGACAGGCAGCCCGGAAAGCACGCTCGCTGCGTTCCCGTTCTACGCGCGCAAGATCGAGGACTCGGGACGCATCTACAACGCCCCCTTCTTCGCCGCGCTCTCCTACTCGCTGGAGCGTCGGCGGACGTACTACCGCCGCATGTTCTCCACGCGCGGCCCGGGTACGCTCGACTTCTACCTGCACCAGCTGTTTATTCCCGTCATCAGGGAGGACATCCTGTTCCTGATCGACCGCGGGGTGGACGAGCAGGCCCCGCTCGTTCGGCAGGCCGTGCGCGAGCGCTTGACCGGCAACGCGGGCGTCGACTTCCTGGCCGAGTTCTACACCGGCGCGTTCCTGTCGCGCTTCGTGGAGCGTCTGAACTACACGTCGGCGCGACGCACGGCGCGCGACATCCTCCCCTTCGAGAACGTGGTGCACGACTCCCTAGCCGCGCTCATACGGCAGGAGGTCGAGAAAGCCGCGAGGGAGATCGGTGGCATGCCGGATGAGATAGTGAAACCGCAAGCGGAAGGAGGCTTCCCATGTGCATCCCCTGCGTAATGTGCGGCGCATGCATGGCCGACGGAAGCGGCGAGCGCATCGACGACGGCCGCTGCCCCGAATGCGGCGAGCCGGTGCCCGACAACGCCGTGAGCTGCCCGAAGTGCTTCACGTTCCTGCATCGCCCTTCTGACATGATGGCGAGCACGACGAAGAAGGATGGGACGAACAAGGCGCACGGAACGACAGGATCGGGCGAGCCTGCTAAGTAGTGCGGCAAGCTGGGACGTCAACCCCGTTCGCACGAGCCGTCTCTTAGGCTGCTTAGCTGCCCACAGCAGTCACCCCTCTCGGAGATACCACCCGGCATGAATAGCCGCCTTAGCGAGCACGAAGCGGATGTCTCAACCCATGAGCATCTATAGGGCGCGACCGGCGAGGTCGTCCCACACGCCACCGGCGACGTCCAAGTTTCAACCCACGCGCCCCTGCGGAACGCGACGAAGGCGTGTGAGGACGCGGGGATCACCACCCGGGTTTCAACCCACGCGCCCCTATGGGGCGCGACGGCAACCGCCACGGCGTTTTCGCCTTCGCAGGCTGTGTTTCAACCCACGCGCCCCTATGGGGCGCGACTTGACCCACCAGCGGATGACCTGCCGCAAACACTTGTTTCAACCCACGCGCCCCTATGGGGCGCGACGATGATAGAGCCGTATACAGCGACGATGGCGCAGTTTCAACCCACGCGCCCCTATGGGGCGCGACCATGCCCAGGAGGCGGCTCAAGCAAACCCGCTCGTTTCAACCCACGCGCCCCTATGGGGCGCGACCCCGCTCAAAAGGTCGTTCGCGATATCGAGCTTCGAGTTTCAGCCCACGCGCCCCTATGGGGCGCGACTCTGCTTCGGGTAGCCCCCGGAAGAGTCCGTCCAGGGTTTCAACCCACGCGCCCCTATGGGGCGCGACCCGACGATATTCGCGCCACGAAGAAAAAGCTGGAGTTTCAACCCACGCGCCCCTATGGGGCGCGACCGGGCACCGCGTGTGCGTGCACGAGAGTGTTTCGGTTTCAACCCACGCGCCCCTATGGGGCGCGACTCTTCCTGCTCGTCCTCGATCACGTCATCGATGGGTTTCAACCCACGCGCCCCTATGGGGCGCGACTCGTCATCGTCGGGGGCCATCAGCACGACGCGCTGGTTTCAACCCACGCGCCCCTATGGGGCGCGACTGCGCTTATCCTCGTGGACGGTATCGACGAAGCGGTTTCAACCCACGCGCCCCTATGGGGCGCGACCCCCCTACGGCATCAGCGTCGTGAGCGTGGAGATCAAGTTTCAACCCACGCGCCCCTATGGGGCGCGACGCGCGCGATCCGGGCAAGAGGGGCGGTACGCCGTGTTTCAACCCACGCGCCCCTATGGGGCGCGACATCGATCATGGCTAGACACCTCCCTCGGAAACACGTTTCAACCCACGCGCCCCTATGGGGCGCGACTAATGCTTGACGATGTAGAGCATCGTATCCACGTAGTTTCAACCCACGCGCCCCTATGGGGCGCGACAACGGCTTGAGTATCTCGCCCGCAAGCGCATCGGCGTTTCAACCCACGCGCCCCTATGGGGCGCGACATTGAGGAAACCCGCCAGCTCGTCGCGCTGCTCGGTTTCAACCCACGCGCCCCTATGGGGCGCGACGACGCCATGGGCCGCCCGACGCACGTAGACGGCTGGTTTCAACCCACGCGCCCCTATGGGGCGCGACGGCCGATGGAGGATCGTCAGGTTCGACACGGCATGGTTTCAACCCACGCGCCCCTATGGGGCGCGACTAATACTTCCTCCCTCCTCCATCCACCCAACCAGTTTCAACCCACGCGCCCCTATGGGGCGCGACCGATTGTCAGCACCGCCCGGTGTGCGAAATGTGGTTTCAACCCACGCGCCCCTATGGGGCGCGACTGGCAGTTTATGCAGGATAGTGCATTTTTCACTTATAGTATTCATTTTTCAAGATGCGTAGCACCTTGCGCAACCAGCAAGCTACCCCTCTGGACGTGTCATTCTGCGCGAACCTCTTGAGTGGACTGCCAGAGCTTCGGGTTCGCGCAGAGCGGCGCGCTCTCGCGCGAGGCCGCCTCCCATGACACGCGCGTCAGATAGTACGTCGCCAGGTCCTGCATGGTGCCGTCGGGGGCGGGCTCGGCGGCGTGGATGATGCCCTCGCGTTCGAAGCCGCACTTCTCGATGACGCGTCGAGAGCGATCGTTGAACAGGTAATGCGTGCAGGAGATCAGGCCGAGGGCCAGCTCCTCGAAACCGTAACGGATAACCTCGCGCGACGCCTCCGTCATGTAGCCCCGGCCCCAGGCGGGCTTCGCCAGGGAGTACCCCAGCATGAGGGCATCGACGTTGCGCCGCTGCGGGTCGGGGATGAGCCCGACCGAGCCGATGCAGGGACCCATGCGCGGTTCCGATACGGCGCCGTCGGAACCGTCAGCCCCGTCGGCAGCGAAAAGCTTCTCGAACACGCCGAACACGTGCGGCTCGCAGGCCACGGCCTCGATGAACGCGCGCGAGTCATCGAGCGTGCGGTGCACGGGCCAGCCGGCGTCGGCGCCCACATCGGGATCGGAGCAGTAGGCGAACACGTCCTCGGCATCCTCCAGCCCGATGGCGCGCAGCACGAGCCGCTCGGTTTGGAGCACGGGGCAGGCGGCAGACGTCTCGGCGAACAGGGCCGGAAGGGCATCGGGATGCCGCGCGGCAGAGGAGGCGAGCACGGCCGCCAGCTGCTCCTCATCGACCACGCGCACGCCCTCCGTCCGCAACAGGCGCGCCGTGGCGCCGTAGCCGGGAACGAGCGTGCCGGAGAACGTGCCGTCGTACACCAGGCCGCATCCGCACGACGGGCTCTTCGCCTTCAGCACGGCCAGCTTGCAGCCGCCCTCCCCCACGGCCTCGAGCGCCGCCTGCGCGCCGGCCATGAAAGCGGCCGTGACGTCCGCGCCCTCCGCGCTCGTCACGCGCAGGACGCGCTCGGCGGCGTCGATCTCGCTCGGCGGCCGCGGCACCGGCAGGCCGCCGAGGACCTCCGGGCACACGGGCACGAGCTCGACGCTGTCCAAGCCCTGCAGGAGCCGGGCGGCCTCGGACGGGCACGACCTCCCGTCGTAGCGGCAGGGCTCTCCCAGCAGGCAGGAACTGATGGCTATCTTCAACGTCTGCGCCTTTCGTCGGCGGGATACGGTTGCGAACGCCATTCTAACACGTGGCAGTGCGGCGAACGGGGCTCCCGGAGCCGATGAGGGCGAGCGCCTTGCTACGACGACCCATCGAAAGCGCACGACGGACTGCATAGCCTCAGACCGAAACCCGACAGAAAGAGCATCTGATGCCGAAAAGCGCCCCTTCCGGCGAAGTCGCGGCAGCGATGACGGCCGTTAAGATGACCTGCATGGCGGGGTTTCCGAGCCTGAAGGTCAGACACGACTTCGCCGGCGTGAAGGCGAGCCCGGCGGGATTCGAATCGCTCAAGCCGAAGATTGACCGGTACGCGCACGAGATGGAGGAGGAATCACGTCGAATCGACGCGGACTCTTGGAAGATCAGCGCGGCAACCTAGCCTATGAGCCTGCCTACGAGGCGGCGGGATAGCCCCGATGCATGCCCGAAGCGCCGGAGGCAGGCGAGATGCTCTCCATCCCAACGCTTCTGAGCAGTTTCTGGTACCGAGCCGAAACGCAGTCAGAAATCGATGAGGTCGCGCACCTCCACGCCGAGCGCGTCCGCTATCCTTCCCAGCTGCTCGAGCCCGATCTTGATCTTTCCCTGCTCGACGCGGGTGATGTAGGTGTGGGAGTTGGGCTGGCCGATCATGCCCGCGAGCTTGCGCTGCGAGAGGCCCTGCGCCAAGCGCTGCTCGCGGATCGACTTCCCAAGCCGCTCGTATTTGTTGTCCTGTGTCACTCCCATGCGCCAAGGGTATGCGCTAGACTATTCGTCATAGTCACATGTGAGTGACCTTGACGAAATCGTTTCCGCCCTGTCCGGCGGAGGGGGGGCATGATCGAGCTGGAGGGGGCGGCAGATGCCGAAAGGGCCGTCGACGAGGCGAAGGCTGCGCTGGAGGAACTCGCCGTGCACTTGAAGCTGTACGGCGAGGGGCTGGAGAACGAGGGGCTCGACACGTTCGACGCTATCGGCGTCAACACGGTGGAAAAGGAGGTTCCGGGATCGGCCGCCTCGCGCCTTGGAGAGGCGGCGGACCTGCTCGCTAGACGCCCCTCAGAAGCTCTTCCAGGGAGACGTCCAACCCGCGGGCGATCGAATCGAGCGTGGCCAGGCTCACGTTGCACCTGCCGCATTCGACGTCGGCCAGATAGGTCCGCGACACCCCGAGCAAGGGGGCGCAGGCGTACTGCGACAGGCCCCGCTCCTCGCGTAGGTCCTTGATCCTGAGGCCGAGCCTCCTCTGCGTTTCGGATGATGTGCGCATTCGCCCATGTTTGCGCATCGCTACTGCTCCAATAGTCCACTTTGGAGGTCTATTTGACACTCGGAGCGGTATCGTCGAGCACCCGTTGTCCCGAATCGGAAAGGAGGGACTCATGGCCGTCATCTCCAAACTCGGCCGCATGATGGAAGAGCGCGGCACAGGCACCGTCGAGCTCGCGGCGAGGGTCGGGATCACCCCGGTCAACCTCTCCCGCATCAAGACGGGCAGGGTGAGGTCGATCCGGTTCTCGACGCTGAACGCGCTCTGCCGAGAACTCGAATGCGAGCCAGGGGACATCTTGGGATACTCTCCCGACGAGAAACCGGGTTGATCACGTTGGGAACTATATATGCCCAGCTCCGTTGCACCGCCCGCATCGCACGCGTACAATGTCCCTATGGCCCTCATCGACGACATACGCGCCTACGAGCCCTTCAACGAGCAGGAAGCCGTCGACCGGCTGGCCATCCTGCGCGCGCTAGCGGACGACCCGCACGTGTTCGACCGCTCGGCGCCGGCGCATATGGCCTGCTCGATTTGGACGGTCGACCCCGACAAGCAGCGCACGCTCATGGTGTACCACAACCTCTACGACTCGTGGAGCTGGATCGGCGGGCATGCGGACGGCGAGCGCGACCTGGCACGCGTGGCCCTCCGTGAGCTCGAGGAGGAGACAGGCGTGGCCGGCGCTCGGCTCGTGCCGTGCGGACCGGGCGGCATCTTCTCGCTCGAGGTGCTCACCGTGGACGGCCACGAGAAGCGCGGGCGCTACGTGGGTTCGCACCTCCATTTGAACGTCACGTACCTGGCCGTGGCCTCGCCGGAGGAGCCGCTGCGCGTCAAGCCCGACGAGAACAGCGGTGTGCGGTGGGTCGATCTGGACGACGTCTGCACCGTGTCCACCGAACCGTGGATCGCGGACCGCATCTACCGCAAGCTCATCGAGAAGCTGGCAGGCGTCGCGCTTTAAGGGGATGGAGGGTTCCTCCAGATAAACGGAGGGAGGCGCCGCATGCGCAGCACCTCCCCCATGCAGGGATTCGGGTTTCAGCCAGCCCTCACTTCAGGTAGTCGCCGTAGCAGTAGCCTGTCTGGTCGCCGTACTTCACCTTGTACCAGTCGCCCTCCACCGAGATAGTGCTCACCGACTCGCCAGCCGCGAACGAGCCCAGGATGCGGGCGTCGGTGCCCGGCTCGGCGCGCACGTTCAGGGGTGCCGTCGTGGTGAGCTTGTTCATCTGGCTGTTCGAGATGTCCTCGGGCGCGGCGGCCTGGCACTTGTCGGCGCCCGTCTGGCCGAAGCCCAGGTACTCGCCGTAGCAGTACGCCTCCTGGCCGTTGAAGCTCACCTTGAACCAGCCGTCGTGCTTGCTGATCACGGGCACGTACTGGCCCTCGGCCAGCGAGCCGATGATCGAGGTGCCCGTGTCAGGCTGCGCGCGCACGTTGAGCGGCGCAGTGGCGTACATGTCGGTGACGTGCCCGTCGTGTACGGTGCCCTCGGCCGTACCCTCGAAGTCGAGGTACTGGTACCAGCAGTGCCCGCGCACACCGTTGTACCCAACGTCGTACCAGCCGTCCTGCGTCATGCCGAACACCTGCACCGACGTGCCCTGGGGCATGGTGTCCATGATGTTCGAGTTGATGTTGGCGCCCTCGCGCAGGTTGAGCGGAGCCGTAGTGGCCATGGTGGTGACGCCCTCCTCGGCGAACGCGCACGGCACGGCCACGGCCGTCGTCAGCATCACCGCCGCGGCCAGGCCGCCGAGCATGAGCTTCGCGGTTCTCATCATCTTCATCGTCTCGCTTCTCCTTCGTTCTTTGCGCAAGCAAACTGCCCGCGCTTCCCTCCTGGAGAAAAGTATGACGCTTTCGCACATCGGGCCGGCCCAGACCCAGGGCATTCAATGAAGGTTTGAGGGAAGCGCGCCCGAAACGCAGCCAAGGCAGCACAACTGCGTGGCGCAGCGGTGCGGCGGTGCAGCCGCGCGATCCAACCCGGACGCGACGGGCCCGATGCCGTTTTCGCGTCGGGCTCCGGCCGCAGGCCCCGCGCAGGCGGTGCTGTAGTATGATGAACTAGTACACCCGTTCGGAGAGGAAGGTGGGGAAAGCACCGATGATCCCGGAGAACGCCCTCGCGGCTATCTGCTCCGCGCGCACCCTGGCACGCGCGGAGCAGATAGCCGCCTCCGACCGCAACATCCTCACAAAGCAGGTGCGCTACGATGGCGACGAGGTCACGCTCTCGGCATTCGTAGCATCGAGCAGCGGCTGGGACGACCGCTACCGCACGTCGGTGTGTTTCGAGGATGACAGCGGCATCGTGCTGGACTATTCCTGCACCTGCCCGGCCTACCGCGAGCATGACGGCATGTGCAAGCACTGCGCGGCGCTGATGCTCTCCTACCGTCGCGCACCCCAGCGGTTCCTCGGCTACCAGGCGCAGCGCACGCGCACGACCTCGGCCTGCATCGAGGACTACATGAAGCGCGCGGCGCGGGCGTCTGGCACGCAGAAAGCGACCGGAAACGTCGATATCGAGACCACGCTCGTTTTCGGCTACCGCTCGTGGTCGGCGCACTTCCGCCTTTCGGGGCCGCAGGGCTCCTATGCGATGAAGGGCGTCTCCGACTTCGTCGAGCGCATGCGCGCGGGCGAGTTCTTCTCCTACGGCAAGAAGCTCGCGTTCCTCCATGTGCCGGCCCAGCTCACCGAGCACGCCCGGCGCGTCGCGCTCTTCCTCGACCGCGCCGTGGCCCTGCGCGAGCAGACGAGCGCGGCGGCGTACTGGCGCTACCGCTCCTCGAGCGTGGTGGGACGCGACCTGGAGCTCTCGGATGCCGAGGCCGTCGAGCTGCTCGACCTCCTGGCCGGACGGGAGTTCGCCATGGAGGAAGACGAGGCCGGCGCACGGCGGACCGTGCGCACGCATGTCGTGGAAGAAGACCCGCGCATAGCCGTTGCCCTGCGCCCCGCCGATCGGGGCGGCTACCGTATCGAGCGCACCGACCTCCTGGCCCTGGCCGCGCAGGGAGAGCGCCTCTACGTGTGGAAGGACGGCCTCTTCCACAACTGCTCGCCCGAGTTCGCCCAATGCGCCGACTTCCTGCGCAACGTCTACGACAGCAGCGAGAGCGACCTTTACGTGGCGGAGGCCGACATGCCGCTCTTCTGCGCGACGGTGCTGCCGGCCATCGAGCAGCACCTGCACGTGGAAATGCCCGCCCAGATCGCTGCCTACAAGCCGGTGCCCTGCCAGCTGGAATTCTTCTTCGACCGCGACAACGCACGCGTGACCTGCGAAGCCTGGGCGGCCTATGGCGAGGCACGCCATCTGTTGTTCGGCGGCGAGGTACAGGAAGAGGAAGGCGCGCCGGACGCAGCCTCGGAAACGGAAGCGGCGGCGAAGAAGGCGGAAACACCGCCGAAGCCCTCCGGCCCGCTGCGCGACGAGCGCCTGGAGGCGCGTGCGGGCGAGCTGGCGGCAAGGTACCTCGATGCGGCGGACGCCTCGCTCTCCCTCGCCGACGACGAGGCCGTGGGCGCGCTTTTGTTCGGCGGCCTCACGGAGTTCCGCGCGCTGGGCACGGTGTTCACTACGCCTGCGTTCGACCGCCTCATCCGCGACAAGAAGCCGCGCGTGTCGCTGGGCGTGTCGCTCGCCGGCAACCTCATCAACCTCACGGTGGATTCGGGCGACCTGCCCGCCCGCGAGCTCGCGTCGCTTCTGGCAAGCTACCGCAAGCGCAAGCGGTTCCACCGGCTGCGAGACGGCATGTTCCTCGATTTGCAGGACTTCGACCTCTCGCAGCTCGACCGCCTGGCAGCCGACTTGGGGCTCACGGCCAAGGAGCTGGCCGCGGGCTCGGCGGAGCTGCCCGCCTACCGCGCGTTCTACCTCGACGAGGAGGCCGACCTTGCGCGCGACCGCTCGTTCACGCGTTACGTGGAAGGCTTCCGCGCAACCGACGAGCGCACCTACGACGTGCCACCGGCGCTTGCGGACGTCCTGCGTCCCTATCAGGCCGAGGGTTTCCGCTGGCTCTCGGCGCGCTGCGACGCGGGTTTCGGCGGCGTGCTGGCCGACGAGATGGGCCTCGGCAAATCGGTGCAGATCATAACCCTGCTGCTCGCCCGGCGAGAGCAAGCGCGCACGGTCGGCCCCTCCCTTGTCGTATGCCCCGCCTCGCTCGTGTACAACTGGCTCGCGGAATTCGAGCGGTTCGCGCCCGAGCTCGACGTGCGCGCCGTGGCGGGCACGAAACGCGAACGCGTGCAGTTGCGGCGCGAGGCCTTCGAGGGCGACGGGTGCGACGCTCGTGACCTCGTACGACCTCCTGCGCATCGATGCGGCCGCATGGGCGGAACGCGGGCTGTTCTGCTGCGTGCTCGACGAGGCGCAGTACATCAAGAACCCGGCGACCCTCACCACGCGCGCCGTCAAGCGGGTGCAGGCGCGACACCGCTTCGCGCTCACCGGCACGCCCGTGGAGAACCGCCTTAGCGAGCTCTGGAGCATCTTCGACTTCCTCATGCCGGGCCTTCTGGGACCGTACAACCGCTTCCGCGAGCGCTTCGAGCTGCCCATCGTGGGCGGCGACGAGGAGGCGGCACGGCGCCTGCAGGCCGTCGCAGGGCCGTTCATGCTGCGCCGCCTGAAGACCGACGTGCTGCGCGAGCTGCCCGACAAGCTTGAATCCATCGTGTACGCGCCGCTCGAAGGCGAGCAGCTGCGCCTGTACGCCGCGCACGAGCAGCGGCTGCGCGAGGAGCTGACCGCACAGCGCAAGAACAGGAACGACCGCAGCTTCGACCAACGCAAGGTTGAGGTGCTCGCCGAGCTCACGAAGCTGCGGCAGCTGTGCTGCGACCCTCGCCTGCTCTACGAGAACTACGAGAGAGGCGCGGCCAAGCTCGACGCCATCATGGAGCTCGTGTCCTCCGCACGGGACGCCGGCGAGAAAACGCTCGTGTTCTCCCAGTTCACCAGCTTCCTCGACCGCATTGCGGAACGGCTCGACGCCGCGGGGGTGGGCTACTTCACCATCACGGGGGCCACGCCGAAGAAGCGCCGCCTCGCGCTGGTGAACGCCTTCAACGCCGACGACACGCCCGTGTTCCTCGTATCGCTCAAGGCGGGCGGCACCGGCCTCAACCTCACGGGCGCCTCCGTGGTCGTGCATGCCGACCCCTGGTGGAACGCCGCCGCGCAGAACCAGGCCACCGACCGCGCGCATCGCATCGGGCAGGATAAGGTGGTGAGCGTGCAGAAGGTCATCGCCAAAGGCACCATCGAGGAGCGCATCATGCGCCTCCAAGAGGCGAAGAGCGATCTGGCCGAGCAGATAGTCGGCGCAGGCGGCGTCTCGCTGGCCAGCCTCACCCGCGAGGACCTGATCGACCTCCTGCAGGGATAGCGAGGATCTCGCCGCGTCCGGACGTGACAGGGGGACGGGGATAATGTCTCACGCTCTCCGGGACGTGACAGGGGGACGGGGATGATGTCTCACGCTCTCCGGTGCGACAGGGCTACGCGATACGTTCGAGAGCGTGAGACATCATCCCCGTCCCCCTGTCACGTCCCCCGGCCAGGCGGCCGCTAGAACTTCGCGAAGCGCTCGTAGCGGGCTTGCAGCAAGGCGTCCGTCGGCTGCTCGGCAAGCTCGGCCAGGGCGGTGCTCACGTAGGCGCGCACCTGCTCGGCGGCGGCCTCGGGATTCTCGTGGGCGGGGGCGGGACCCTCCGAGAGCACGGCGTCCACAATGCCCATCTGGCACGCCTCCGCCGCGCTCATCTTCATGACCGCGGCCGCCTCGGGGGCGCGGGTGCGGTCCTTCCAGAGGATGGACGCGAAGCCCTCCGGCGACAGCACCGAGTACACGGCGTGCTCCTGCATGGCCACGCGATCGGCCAGGGCGAGCGCGAGCGCACCTCCGCTTCCGCCCTCGCCCACCAGCACGCTCACCACGGGCACGCGCAGGCCCGCGAGCGCCAGCAGGTTGTCGGCGATGGCGTTACCCTGCCCGCGCTCCTCGGCCTCCATGCCGCAGAACGCGCCCTGCGTGTCAACGAGGCACACGACGGGGCGGCCGAACTTCTCGGCCTGGCGCATGAGACGCAGGGACTTGCGGTACCCTTCCGGCTGCGGGCAGCCGAAGTTGCGGCGGATGCGCTCCTTCAGGTCGGCCCCCTTCTCCTGCGCTATCACCGTCACGGCCCGCCCGCCGATCCAGCCGACGCCCGCCACCACGGCCGCATCGTCGCCGAAGGAGCGGTCGCCGTGCAGCTCGATGAAGCCGTCCACCAGCGCGTCGATGTACGTGCGCGCCGTGGGCCGGTGCACGTTGCGCGCCAGCTGCACGCTCTGCCAGGCGCGGTTGCCGGAGTCGGCGGCCGCGGCGGCGGAGATGTCGGCAGATACCCCGTTCACCTCGAGCGACGCGCCGCCCTCGGCGTCGAAGCCGCCGCGGGCGAGGACCTTCCCCAGGCGCTTCGGCGACACGGCGCCGGGGGCCTTCCGCTCCAGGCGCCCCGCCAGGCCGCCCAGCAGCTGCTGGGCGCGCCGCGGGCGCCAGGGAGACGACTCGCCGAACGGCAGGCCGCCCTCGGGTTCGAGCAGGCCGTACGTCACCGTGTTGTACGTGTCGGTGCCATGCTCCAGGTTGTCGCGCACCGTCTGGAAGTCCACGAGGATGGCGCGGTCGCCCGGCTCGTGCGCGCCGCGGTTCGACCTCGCGGTGGCCAGGTGGATGGCCAGCAGGTGCGCGAGGGTCGCGCGCATCTCGGAGCGCTCCACGATGGCGTCGATCAGGCCGTGCTCGAGCGCGAACTCGGCCGTCTGGAAGCCCTCGGGCAGCTCCTGTTTGATGGTATCCCTGATGACGCGCTGGCCCGCGAAGCCGATGAGAGCGCCCGGCTCGGCCAGGATCACGTCGCCCTGCATGGCGAACGACGCGGTCACGCCGCCCGTGGTTGGGTCGGTGAGCACCGAGAGGTACGGCAGCCCCGCCTCGGCATGGCGTGCGAGCGCGCACGAAACCTTCGCCATCTGCATGAGCGACACAAGGCCCTCTTGCATGCGCGCGCCGCCCGAGGCCGTGAAGATAACGACGGGCAGGCGCTCGTCGGTGGCGCGCTCCACCAGCCGGCACAGCTTCTCGCCCACCACCGAGCCCATGGAGCCCATGAAGAACTGCGACTCCATGATGCCCACGGCCACGCGCAAACCCGCGATGCGGCCCTCGCCCGTGCGCACGGCTTCCTCGAGCCCCGTCTTGGCGCGCTGCGCCGCCAACTTGCCGCCGTAGCCCGGGAAGCCCAGCGGGTCGGTCTCGGGCACGGAGCGGTTCCACTCCGCGAAGCTGCCCGCGTCGAGCGTGTCGTCGATGCGCTCGGCAGACGACATGCGGAAGTAGCCGCCGCACGACGGGCACGTGCAGTGTCCCGACGCCAGGCTCGCCTCGTCGAACGAGAGGCCGCAGCGCGGGCAGGTGCGCCACGTGCCGTCGTCGAGCGGCGGCTTGTCGGTGGAGCAGAGTATCCAGCCGAGGGCCGGCGCGTCCGGGCTCATCGCGCGGAACACGCGCACGCCCCGCGCGGCGGCGCGGGCAAGGAAGCTGTCCACCTCGGCCAGGGGAAGCGCCTCGTCGGAGAGCAGCACCACCGCGGCGCCGCATTCGTCCGCCGCCTGCAGCACGGCATGGCCGTTGCCGAAGAGCGCGTCGGAGTAGCGCTCGCCCAAGCACACCGTGCGCTGAGCCGCCTTGAGGTACCCTTCCCCGCGACGGTCCTGCGTGTACACGGCGCAAGCGCAGAAGCCCGCATCGGCCACGGCCTGCAGCAGGCGCTTGGCCGCTTTGGAGCGCGCCATCACGAGCGCCACGGGCTTGGCGGCCGGGGCGCTCGTACCAACCTGCGCGTCGACCGCCGCACGCGACCGCGAGCTGGCCTGGGCCTCGCCCGGGGCGACCGCCGTGTACTCGGACGCATCGGCCACCTCGAGCGCGTTCGGGGCGAGCGGCAGCGCAGCCGCAGCCTCCTCCACCATGCGCGACAGGCGGTAGGCGACGTCGGCCGACTCCGGCGCGGGGGCTGCCGCACCGCGCTGCGGGACGACCTCGCCATCGCAGGAGAGCGTAATGTAGTTCTGCTTGCGTTGCCTCATCGGATGCTCCTTGCCTCTTGCCTCGGGGCGCCTGCGCCTCATGCCTGTGCTTCCGCTTTCGCCAGCACGTACTTCTGCGTGGCCGACGCGCACAGCTGGCCGTCGACGCTCGCCTCCACCTCGGCCACGCACAAACGCGACGAGGACTTCACGATGCGCCCCTTGAGCGTGAGCGTCTCGCCCGGGCTCACCTGGCGGCGGAACTTCGCGCCATCGATGCCGGTGAGAAAGCCGATGGACCCCTCGGCGCCGCGCTCAACGAGGATGCAGAACGAGGCAGCCTGCGCGAGCGCCTCCATGATGATGACGCCCGGCAGCACGGGGTGGCCCGGAAAGTGGCCCGCGAACAGCGCGAGCTCCGGATCGACGTCGAGCTCGGCGGTCACCTCGACGCCCGGCTCGCACGCGACGACGCGGCTCACCCAGCAGAACGGGTCGCGATGAGGCAGCACCGCCTCGACGACGTCCCTCCCACAAGGATATTCGATATCCATGTTGACTCCTTCTTCAATCGACGCACGCTCGGCTTCTCCTGCAACCGAACGGATGCGCTTTCCCGTAATGTCGGCAATCCCGACGAGCGCGAGGAGGACGGTGCCGCCCACCAAGCGAGTTCCGCAGCGAAGCGAGGACTGTTCGAGCGACTGGGCGGCACCGTCCTCCTCGCGCGTCCCGCAGGTCGCTAGCCGCGATACGGCGATAGCGCCAGAGACGCGTTGTGGCCGCCGAAGCCGAGGCTGTTCGACAGCGCCACCTTCTGCGGGTAGTTCGTCTTCGCCTCCGTGACGACGTTGACCGGGCACTCCGGGTCGGCCTCGGCGAAGCCGGCCGTGGGCGGCACGCAGTCGTTCATCACGGACAGGGCGCAGACGATGGCCTCGATGGCGCCGGCGGCGCCCAGCGTGTGGCCCGTCGTGCCCTTCACGGACGTCACCGGCACGGCGCGCCCGGCCTCCTCGCCGACGAGGGCCAGCAGCGCCTTGGACTCGGTGGCGTCGTTGGCGGGCGTGCCGGTGCCGTGGGCGTTCAGGTGTCCCAGATCCTCCGGCGAGAAGCCTCCCTCCTCGAGCGCCTGGCGCATGGCGCGCACCACGCCCTCGCCGCTGGGCTCGGGGGCCGTCATGTGGTAGGCGTCGCCGGTTGAGCCGAAGCCCGTGATCTCGGCAAGCACCTCAGCACCGCGGCCGAGCGCATGCTCGAGCGACTCGACGACCACGGCGCCCGCGCCCTCGCCCGCCACGAAGCCGGCACGGCGCGCGTCGAACGGCAGCGAGGCCTGGGAGGGGTCGTCGGCCTTCGACAGCGCGCCGAGGTTCGAGAACCCGGCCAGGCAGATGGGCGACACGGACTCCTCCGAGCCGCCGGCCAGCGCCGCGTCGATGTAGCCGTGGCGGATATCGCGCACGGCCGCGCCGATGGAGTGCGCTCCGGTGGCGCACGCGGTCACGACGTTCAAGCACTCGCCGCGCAAGCCGTAGCGGATGGAGAGGTTGCCGGCGGCGATGTTGCCGATCATCGTGGGGATGAACAGCGGGCTCACGCGCTTCGGCCCCTTCTCGGCCAGCGTGAAGAAGCCGCTCTGCAGCTCGTCGATGCCGCCGATGCCCGTACCGAACACGCACGCGATGCGCGTGGTGTCCTCGGCCTCGAGGTCGAGGCCCGACTGCGCCAGCGCCTCGTCGGACGCGACGATGGCGTACTGCACGAAGCGCTCGAACCGGCGCGCCTCCTTCTTCGAGATACCGTGCTCGCACGGGTCGAAATCGCGCACCTCGGCGGCGATGTGCACGTCGAAGTCGGCCGTGTCGAAGCGCGTCACCGGGCCGATGCAGCACGCGCGGCCCATGACCGCATCCCACAGCGCCCCCACGCCCACGCCGGCCGGCGATACCGCGCCCATGCCGGTGATGACCACGCGATGCGTGCCGTCCGCACGGCGCGTGGCGCCCGTGCTCATGCTGTTCTCGCTCATAGCGACATACCTCCGTCGATGCAGATAACCTGTCCGGTGATGTAGCCGGCCTCCTCGCTCGCCAAAAAGCGCACGAGCTTCGCCACGTCCTCCGGCTCCCCGAGGCGCTTCGAGGCGATGCGGCCGAGGATGGCCTCGCGCTGCTTCTCCGACAGCGCGTCGGTCATGTCCGTGGCGATGAAGCCGGGGGCCACCGCGTTCGCCGTGACGTTGCGCGCGGCCAATTCGCGGGCGATGGACTTCGTGAGGCCGATCACGCCGGCCTTCGAGGCGGCGTAGTTCGCCTGGCCCGCGTTGCCCGCCACGCCCACGACGCTCGACAGGTTGACGATGCGCCCGTAGCGCTGCTTCATCATGCGTTGCGCCGCGGCCTTGCAGCAGTTGAACGTGCCCTTGAGGTTCACGTCGATCACCGCGTCGAAATCCTCTTCCTTCATGCGGGCCAGAAGGCCGTCACGCGTGATGCCCGCGTTGTTCACGAGCACGTCGACGCGGCCGAACGCTTCGTGGGCGGCGTCGACGAGCGCGGCGGCTTCCGCGGCATCGGCCACATTGGCGGCCACCGCGATGGCGCGCACGCCGCAGTCGGCCTCGAGGGCGGCGGCGAAGGCGCGGGCCTCGTCGAGGCCGCGCTCGCTCGAGCAGTTCACGCACACGTCGAAGCCCGCGCGCGCGAGCTCCTCGGCCACGGCGCGGCCGATGCCGCGGTTCGAGCCGGTGACGACCGCGCTTCGGCGCGGGGTTTCGGTTTCGTTGGTCATGGGAGAAGGGGCTCCTATTCGGAATCGGGCGCGGCCTGGGCGGCGAGGAGCGCGTCGAAGCTCGCGCGGTCCTGGACGCAGGCGCGCGTCGCGGTTTTGTCGATGCGCTTCACGAGGTTGGCCAGCACGCCGCCGAAGCCCACTTCGACGAACGTGTCGGCGCCGGCTGCTGCGAGCGCGGCCACGCTCGCGTCGAAGCGCACGGGGCTCGTGAGATGGCGCACGAGGCTCTCGCGCGCGTCGGCGGCGGACAGCGGCGCGGCGGTGACGTTGCAGATGAGGGGCACGCGCGGCTCCGAGAACTCGACGTTCTCCAGATAGGCGGCCATCCCCTCGGCAGCCGAGGCCATGAGCGGGCTGTGGAACGCGCCCGACGTGGCCAGGCGCGACGAGCGCTTCCCCGCCGCGGCCCACGCCGCCTCGGCGCGCTCGACGGCCTCCGGCGTGCCCGCCACGACGATCTGCCCCGGGCAGTTGAAGTTCGCCGGCACGAGCACGTCGCCTTCGGCGCACTCGTCGCAGAGCGCCTGCACGGCATCCTCGTCGGCCTTCAGCAGCGCGCTCATCGCGCCGGGATGCGCCGCAGCGGCCTCGGCCATGAGCTCCGAGCGCGCCTTCACGAGCACGAACGTGGCCTCGTCGGCGAGCATGCCCGACACGGCGAGCGCGCTCACCTGGCCGAGCGAGAAGCCCAGCACCGCCGCCGGCTCCACGCCGCGCGCCATGAGCGCGCGGGCGACGGCCACCGACAGCGCGCACAGCGCCGGCTGGGCGTTGCGCGTGTCGTTGAGCTTTTCGGGTTCTGCGTTGAGCACGAGGTCGGCCACGTCGAAGCCCAGCACGTCGGAGGCGCACTCGAACGTCGCACGCACCTCTTCCACAGCGAAGAGATCGGCTCCCATACCCGGTTTCTGCGAGCCCTGACCCGAGAACATGAACACAGGAGCCCCGGAAGCGATAGCGGAAATCGGTTGCGCATTCGACGTGGAGCCGGGCCGATCGGCGGCGTCCACCAAGCGAGTTCCCCCTTCGGGGACTAGCTTCGCTTCGCTTCGCGTCGCCGCACCCGTGCGAAGCGAGGACTGTCCGAGCGACTGGGCGCCGCCGATCGGCCCTCCCGCAGGTTGAAGTCCGGTCACGTTGCCCCCTTAGCGAACGCGCCCACGGCGAGCATTCGATTCCGCCAGGGCCTCCAGGTCGAGTCTGCCGAGGGCCTCGGCCTCATCGATCATCCGAGCGATCGCTTCGGCCGCCGTCGCGCGCTCGCGCACGAGCGCCGCCGACTGCCCTGCCATCATCGTGCCGTTGTCCACGTCGCCCTCAACCGCGCGCTTGAGCGAGCCCGCGTACATCGCCTCCAGCTCGTCGCCGTTGGCCGCCACGTCGCCCTCGAGCTTGCGGACGGTGCGGGCGAACTTGTTCTTGAGGCAGCGCACGGGGTGCCCGCTGCCGCGACCCGTGACGATGGTGTCTGCGTCCTTCGCCGCGATCACGCGCTCCTTGTACGCGTCGGCGATGGTGCACTCGTCCACCGTAAGGAAGCGGGTGCCCACCTGCACGCCCTCGGCGCCCAGCGCGAAGGCGGCGGCCATGCCGCGCCCGTCGGCGATGCCGCCGGCGGCGATCACGGGGATGGACACGGCGTCGCACACTGCAGGGATGAGCGCCATCGTGGTGAGCTCGCCAATGTGGCCGCCGGCCTCGGTTCCCTCAGCCACCACGGCGTCGGCGCCGAGGCGCTCCATGCGCGCGGCCAGCGCGCTCGAGGCAACCACGGGCACCACCTTGATGCCGGCGTCCTTCCACATCGGCAGGTAGTTCGCCGGGCTGCCCGCGCCCGTCGTGATGACGTCGACGCGCAGCTTCGCCAGAAGCTCGGCCGTCTCGCCCGCGTTCGGATCCATGAGCATGACGTTCGCGCCGATGGGCTTGTCGGTCATCGAGCGGGCGATGCGCACCTGCTCTTCCACCCACTCAAGCGGCGCGCCGCCGCACGCGATGATGCCGAGGCCGCCGGCCTCGCTCACCGCGCCGGCCAGGCTCGCGTCGGCGATGCGCGCCATCGCGCCCTGCACGACGGGCACCTCGATGCCCAGCAGTTCCGTAATCCTCGTTTTCATGCCCATGCTCCCTTTTCCTCGAACCGCGCCCGAGCCCGCCGGGCGAACATTGCGAACGAGCCGCATTGCGCAGGGCCCGTCAAGCAAGCGGGCCCCGTGACGGGGCCCGGTCAACACGCCTTTACAGCGAGTCGATGTGCGCTACCAGCTGGCCCACCGTCTCGATGCCCTCGGGCTCTCCGAACTCGATGTCGCACTTCTCCTCGAGGTCGCAGATGAGCTCGACCATGTCGAGGGAGTCGATGCCGAGCGACTCGAGCGTGGCCTCCTCGGTGATCTTGTCGGCCTCGAGATCGAGGTTCTCCACGAGCACTTCCTTGACGGTGTCGATGGTAGCCATGGGGTGTCCTTTCGCGTTCAAATTAGTTTGATAATCAAAGTATTTCCGCAAAGGTAATGATACGGACCCGCTCGCCCCGCGGCAAGCCCTTCGGCAAGCCCTCCACGATTTCTGCGCGTCGCAGGCGTCGTCCGGCCGACGTCCCCGCTCGGAAAACGGGAGGTTCGCGAAACGACGGGCTCGAGGTCACCGTTTTGGCCCCGGTGAAGCCCTACGACAGATTGTCGGAACGCGGCGCGATCACCGACCTGCGCAAACGCAGCTACCGAGACCCCCCGAACCGCGAACGCACCTCCCGCGGCCGCGAAAACGCTTCACAGCGGCCAAGACGGTGACCTCGGGGCTCTTTTCCGCGATGGACCCTTCATTGCTCGCGCACCGCATGCGTCCGCACCGGCCCGCCCTCGCCCGATGCCCGCACGCCTCACCGCCCCTGCCCTACGCCTGGGAGTCGAAAAACGCCTTCACCTTGCAAAGCGCCTCGGCGAACACGCGTTCCTCCTCCTCGGAAAGATCGGCCAGCGCCTCGTCGATCATCTGGTGGTGGAACAGGTTGTGGGCGCGCAGCACCTGCCGGCCCTTCTTGGTGAGCGACACGAGCACCTTGCGCCGGTCGTCCTCGGCACGCGTGCGCTCCACGAAGCCCTTGCTCGCCAGCTTGCCCACCGCCGTGGTCAGCGTGGCCAGCGTCACGTTCAGGCGAGCAGCGACCACGTTCATCGGATTGCGCTCGTGCAGGCCGATAGCCACGATGGTGTGCACCTCGGTGATGGTGAGCCCGTGCGTCAGGCGGTTGTCGAGCGACTGCTCCTCGATCCGCAGGATGGAGTTGAACGTGCCGGACAGCAGATCGTCGATCTCCTCGCGCCGCTTGGACACGGCATCGGCATGCCCGGAGGAACCGTCCATTTCCCCTCCTTCCTTCCCAATTGTCGTTTCCGTTCCCAGCATCATACCGCAATTGGTTAGATGATCAAAGTATTCGTGCCCGCCACCGGAAGCCGAGGCGCCTCCAGGCCTCGCCGCCCACGCGTCTGCCTCATGCCGCCCCTGCGTCATCCGCTTCGCCGCCCAAAGCATCACCGCATCCTGCCACGTCGGCCGGACCGCCGGCGTCGTCGGTCCAGCCGCCCTTCCCCGGCGCGTCCAGCACCGGCACGAAGCGACGTGCGAACGTTCCGGCGCCCTTGCTCTTCAGGTAGCGGTACCCGATGACGGAGAACGACAACGCGCCGACGAAGTTCACCAGCAGGTCCTCCATCGTGTCGACCAGCCCCACGTCCAGGTACCCGCCCAAGCCCAGGTCCTGCCCGTTCACCACCACGGTCTGGATACCGTCGATGCTAAACGGCCTTTGCAGCCCCTCGGGGTCCAGCAGCACGCTCGCGATCCCGTCCAGCACGGTGTCCTTCTGCATGTCCAGCCCGAACACCCAGTCCATGCCGAACTCGAAGAACTCCCACAGCACGCCGATGGTCATGGAGAAGCAGAACGCCACCACGGCGCAGAAGAACGGCGACAACGAGAACGCGATGCGGTCGGAGCGGTTCAAGATGGACACGAGCGCCAGCCCGATGGCCGCCGCCAGAAATCCGTTGAACGTGTGCAACAGCGTGTCCCAAAAGGGGAAGAGGGTGTAGAAGTGGAACAGCTCGCCCAGTATCTCGGCTGCGAAGATGAACAACGCGATGACCACCTCGAGCGTCTCGGGGATGGTGATGCTGAAGCTCGCCTCGATGAACGGGGGCACCAAGAACAGCACGAGCGTGAGCAGGCACAGGAAGAACGCCTCGTAGTTGCCGAACACGAGCGCGCCCACCGCGCAGGCCAGCACGACGAGGCGCAGCACGACGAAGAGCGCGAGCGCCTTCTTGCTGCGGCGCATGATGCGCCCCATGGCCTGCGCCTTCTCGCGTATTCGCCCCATGTCCCCCCTTCGCCCCCTGGCGCCGCGCTCAGCGCCCGCCTTCGCGCGCCGGACGGAAGTCGAGCCGGCCGGCGCGCGGGTCGGCCGCCGCGAGGATGACGGGCAGGCGCTGCCCCAGCCGGTAGACCGTGCCCGTATCCTCCCCCGTCAGGCGGTGCAGCACCGGGTCGAACGCGAAGTACTCGCGGCCCAGGCTCTTCATCGGCACAAGGCCCTCCGCCGTGTTCTCCAGCCGCACGTACACGCCGTAGCTCGTCACGCCCGACACGACGGCCGGGAACGCCTGACCCACCGAACGTTCCATATACTCCACGATCTTGAGCTCCTGCGACTCGCTCGCCGCCTTCTCGGCCACGCGCTCCATGTTCGAGGAGTGCTCGGCTATCCACGGCAGCGCCGCCACCTCCTGGTCGAAGCGCTCGGGGCGGCGCGTCAGCTGCGCCTTGAGCATGCGATGCACCACGAGATCGGGATAGCGCCTGATGGGGCTCGTGAAGTGTGTGTACGCCCCGCTGGCCAGCCCGTAGTGCGGCTCGCAGGCGGGGCGGTACACGGCGCGCTTCATGGAGCGCAGCACGAGCGTTGACACGAGCTCGCCCTCGGGGCGTCCCGCGCTCGCCTCGAGCACCTGGCCGAGCACATGCGGGTCGCCGGCCACGAGCCGGTTCTGGTCGATGCCGCCGAACCAGGCGAACTCCTGGAACACCGGCACGAGCGCGGCCAGGCTGTCGGGAGAGGGCTTGTCGTGCACGCGGAAGATGCCGGGGAACCGGGCATCGCGCAGGTGGCGCGCCACCGTCTCGTTCGCCAGGATCATGGCCTCCTCCACAAGCGACGTCGCATCCGTCTTGCGGCGCAGGTCGATGCCCACAGGCTGCCCTTCCGCATCCAAGCGCACCTTCGCCTCCACCGTGGCGAAGTCCAACCCGCCGGCCGCCTCGCGCGCCGTCGCGCGCCTCCTCGCCAAGCACGAGAGCCTCGCGAGCCGGCCTGTGAGGGCATCGTCCCCCGGCGCGTCGACGTCGCGGCCCGCCGCCTCCTCCAGCAAGGCCTGCGCCTCGTCGTAGGTCAACCGTGCATCCGAGCGGATGAGCGCCGGATACAGCTCGTAGCCCACGAGGCGCGCGTCGTCGTCCAGGTACAGGTCGGCCGTCATCGTGCGGCGCACCTCGCCGGGCTTGAGCGAGCACAGGTCGCCCGACAGCTCTTCGGGCAGCATGGGTATCACGCGGTCGGCCAAGTACACGCTCGTCGCCCGCCGTCGCGCATCCAAGTCGATCGACGAGTTCCACGGCACGTAATGCGACACGTCCGCGATATGAACCCCCAGCCGCCAGCGCGCCGCCGCAAGCCCGCGCCCATCCGCAACCCGCACGCTGCGGGGCATCCCGTCGTTCGCCAGAACGACGGGATCCAACGACAAGGCGTCGTCGAAGTCGCGGGCGTCGGCGGGGTCGATGGTGAGCGTGAAGCGCTCCCGCAGGTCGCGGTAGCCCTCGGCGAGCGCGCCCGCCTCGTCCAGCACGGCGGCACGCGCCTCGGCGAGCGCACCGTCCGAGAACGCCGTCTCCAGCTTGTGGCGCGCCACGATGAGGTCCACGCCCACCCCCTCGTCGCCCGCCCGCCCGATGACCTCCTCCACCACGCCGGTGGCAGCGGTGTGGCGCGTAGGGAACGCGGTGATGCGAACGCGCACGAGCGAGCCGTCCGGCACGTCCGGATGGTCGGAGCGCATGGTGAAGATGTCGTAGGGTATGCGCGCATCCTCGGGCACCACCACGCCGAAGGGCTCGGCCACCTCGTAGCGGCCCACAAGCGTGTCGTGCGCGCGGTCGACGACGCGCAGCACCCGCGCGGCCGGCTGGTCGCCAGGGCGGGCAGCACCCTGATGCGGCTGGCGCGCGACGCCCTTGCCGCCCGTGGGCGGCAGCGGCGCCACCTCCACCAGGTCGCCGTCGAAGGCGCCGGCCATCTTCGACGCGGGAATGAAGTAGGCGCCCTCGGCCGTCTGCACGAAGCCGAAGCCGCCGCCGTGGACGGTCAGCACGCCGCGCGGGTTGCTGCGGGGGCTGCGTCGCGTATGCGACCGTTTGCGCGCCATGGCGCTACTCCCGCGCGAGCGACTGGGCGGTTTCCAGGGCCAGGCTTCTCTGGTTGTCGCTGCCGGCCTCGCCGCCGAGGCCCACCGACACGTCGGGCGTCACGCCCACGTCGTTGATGGTCCGCCCCTGGGGGGTGAGGTAGTAGGCCGCCGTGTAGCGCAGCGCGCCGCCGAAGCTCAGGTCGCGCACCACCTGCACGGAACCTTTGCCCAGCGTGGAAGCGCCCACGAGCGTGGCGCGCTGGTTCTCCTGCAGCGCCGCCGCCAGCACCTCGGCCGCGGCAGCCGTGTTCTCGTTCACCAGCACCACGAGCGGCTTGTCCGTCGCCACGTTGCCCGTGGCGGACTTCACGCTCTTGCCGTCCTTCGTCTCGATTTGCACGATGGAGCCGCTCTTCACGAACAGACTGGCCAGGTCCACGGCCTGCGTGAGGTAGCCGCCCGGGTTGTCGCGGATGTCGAGCACGAACGAGAGCGCCCCTTGGGAGCCCAGGTCCGCGAGCGCCTGCTTCACGAGGTCGGCCGACGTCTGCGTCAGCTGCCGCACCTTGAGGTAGCCCACGGTGCCCTCGAGGCTCGTCGTGACGTTCTTCACGTCGTACTTCGAACAGGCCAGCGTCGTGGTGAACTCCTCTCCGCCCTCGGCCTCGAGCGTGGCCGGACGCCGCCACGTGACCACGACGGTGTCGCCCTCGGCACGGTCGAGCGAGGCCGTGACCTCGTTCATCGACCACTCCTGGCCGCGGTCGCCGTCGATGGCCACCACGAAGTCGCCCTGGCGCACGCCTGCCGCCTGGGCCACGGAGCCGTCGAACACGTCCACGACGTACGCCAGCCCGTTGTACTCCGAGAACAGCACGCCCACGCCCGCATAGCTGCCCGAGCTGTCGTGCATGAGCGAGGAGTAGCGCGCCGGATCGTAGTAGCGCAGGTAGGCGTCCTCGGTCGTGTCGGCGAACGCATCGAGCACGCTCATGGTGGCCGCGTCCAAGTCGTAGGAGTCCAACGAGTCGTTGGCGAGCGCGTCCTCCACCTCGGCAACGCGCGCCGACAGCGCATTGTAGGTGTTCTTGTCCTTCGAGGCCGCCGTGCCAGTCGTGGAATCGCCGCTCTCGAGCAGCGCCGTGAAGCCGAGCGACTCGAGCAGCGCGTCGTTGCTGCGCACGGCGAAGCCGGCCACGAAGGCCGTGCACAGTATCACGACGAACGCGAACGCCCGCATGAGGCGCAGGTTGCGGAGCCGCGCCTTGCGCGCGGACGCCGCAACCTGCTTGTTGTCGCCATGCTTGGCCATAAGGGGCCGCCCCGAGCGCCCGCTACACCTTCAGGTAGCGGCGCATGGCCAGAGCCGAGCCCAGCAGGCCTATGAGCAGGCCCGCGACGACGAGCGCGGCATAGATGAGCAGGAACATGTTAAGGCTCACGTCGAACGACAGGAACGGCAGCGCGCCTTGCAGCTTCGGCAGCGCCGTGTTGCGCAAGAGCTCCAGCACGCCCACTGCCAGAAGCGAGCCGATGAGCGCATGCAGCGCGCCCTCCATGAGGAAGGGCCCGCGGATGAACCCGTTCGACGCGCCCACGAGCCGCATGATGGCGATCTCCTTGCGGCGCGCCAGGATAGCCAGGCGGATGGTGTTGTTGATGAACACCATGGCGATGAAGATGAGCAGGGCAATGAGCGCGATGCCGATGTAGCGCACGTAGTTGGTGAGCGTGAACAGCTTCTCCACCGTCTGCTGGCCGTACTTGAGCGACTCGGACTTCGTCTCGCCGTCCCGGATCTGCTGGTAGGTGGGGTTGTCCCAAATCGCGCCGGCCACCTGCTCGACCAGCTGCGGGTCGGACAGCTCCACGTCGATGGACGCGGGCAGCGGGTTCTGGCCGTCGAGCGCATCGATGATGTCGGTGGTGTTCGAGGAGCGGAAGTTCTCGAGCGCCTGCTCCTTGTCCGTGAAGGTCACCGACGCCACGCCCTCGAGGCCGCGGACGTAGTCCTCCACCTTGTCGATGTCGGCCTGCGAGGCGTCGTCGGCAACGTACGCCGCGATGGACACCTCGTTCTCCACGCCCGACACGACGTTCTCTATGACGAGGCCGCCCACGAGGAACACGCCGATGATCATAAGCGACAGGAAGATGGTGACGATGGAGCCGAGCGTCGTCGAGAGGTTGCGCGTGAAGCCCTTGAGCGACTCGCGTATGAAGTAAGCGAAACTAGACATCGAAGCCGTACACCCCCCGGTCCTGGTCGCGGGTGAGGTGCCCGCGGTCGAGCGCGATGACGCGCCGGCGCATGTTGTCCACCATCTCGCGGTCGTGCGTGGCCACGAGCACCGTGGTGCCCGTGCGGTTGATGCGCTCGAGCAGGTCCATGATGCCGCGCGACGTCTGCGGGTCGAGGTTGCCGGTGGGCTCGTCGCACACGAGCAGCGGCGGGCGGTTCACGATGGCACGCGCGATGGACACGCGCTGCTGCTCGCCGCCGGAGAGCTGGTCGGGGCGCTTGTTGAGCTTGTCCTGCAAACCCACCAGGCGCAGCACCTCGGGCACCTGCGTCTTGATGACGTGGCGGCTCTTGCCGATGACCTCGAGCGCGAACGCCACGTTCTCGAACACGGTCTTGTTCGGCAGGAGCTTGAAGTCCTGGAACACGCACCCGATGTTGCGGCGCAAATACGGCACGCGCCAGTTGCGCATGGTGGTCAGGTCCTCGTCGGCCACGTAGATATGGCCCTGCGTCGGCTTCACCTCGCGGATGAGCATGCGGATGAACGTGGACTTGCCGGAGCCGGAATGGCCCACGAGGAAGATGAACTCGCCCGCGTAGATCTGCAGGGATATGTCGTTGAGCGCCGGCTTGTTGGGCTGCGCGGGGTAGACTTTCGTCACGTGGTCGAAGGTGATGACCGGCGTGCCCGTCTGCTGGGGAATGTCGTCGACCTCCAAGACGGGCAGCGACGCCGAGAGCTGCGATGCCGTCTGGCGCGCAGGCGCCGGCGCCGCATGGGCGCCGCCGCGCCGGGCTTGGCGCGCAGGAACCCCTTGGCTGGTATCGTTCGTCACAGAATGCTCCGTTCGAATAGTGATGTACTGAGACGGCTCGATTCTATCAGACTTGCTTTCGGGCCATAACCTTCTTCACAGCTTCGACAATCGCCCTCGCGTCCAGGTTGAAGTACGCCATCAGCTCGTCGAACTCGCCCGATTTGCCGAAGGCGTCGCGCATGCCCACGAACTCCGCCGGTGCCGGGCGGGTGCGCGCCAGCGTCTCGGCCACGGCCGAGCCGAGGCCCCCCATCACGCTGTGCTCCTCGGCAACCACGGCGCAGCCCGTCTTGCCCACGGAGGCGAGGATCGTCTCCTCGTCGAGCGGCTTCACGGAGAACGCGTCGATGACCTCGGCCTCGACGCCCTCCGCGGCCAGCAGCTCCGCCGCCTTGAGCGCCTGCTCCACCTCCACGCCGCAGGCGACGATCGTCGCGTCGGCGCCCTCGCGCAGCACGTAGGCGCGGCCGAGCTCCAGCTCCACGTCGTCGGCGTAGACGCACGGCACGCTCGCGCGGCCCATGCGCACGTACACCGGGCCGGGCGTGGCGGCGGCCAGGCGCAGCGCGGCGCGGGCGGCGGCGTAGTCGGCCGGCACGAGCACGCGCATGTTCGGCAGGCCCCGCATGAGCGACACGTCCTCGAGCATCTGGTGGCTGCCGCCGTCGGGGCCCACCGAGATGCCGGCGTGCGTGGGGGCAATCTTCACGTCCAGGTTGCTGTAGCACACCGTGTTGCGGATCTGGTCGTAGGCGCGCCCCGTGCCGAACACGGCGAAGGAGCCGGTGAAGGCCACGTGCCCCGTGATGGCCAGGCCCGCCGCCACGTCCACCATGTTCTGCTCGGCGATGCCGCAGTTGAACAGGCGGTCGGCGAAACCGGCGTCGGCCAGCTTCTTCGTGGTCGTGGACCCCGTGAGGTCGGCGTCCACCGCCACGACGGGCACGCCCTCGGACGCGAGCTCGGCGAGCGTCGCCCCGTAGGCCGCGCGCGTGGCCTTCTTCTGCTGGGCCTGGGCCCCGTCTGCAAGCTTAACCACGGATCGACTCCTTCCCCGCGCCGCCCTCGAGCGCGGCGAGCGCCTCGGCGGCCTGTTCGGCATTCGGGGCCTTCCCGTGCCAACCCGCCTCGTTTTCCATGAACGGCACGCCCTTGCCCTTGACGGTGCGGGCGATGACCGCATGCGGCCTGCCGTCACGACCGGCCTTCGCAGCCCCGAGCACCGCTACGAGGGCGTCCAGGTCGTGGCCGTCGACCTCCGCCACGTCCCAGCCGAACGCCGCGAACTTCGCGCCCAGGTCGCCGGGGTCGCACACGTCGCAGGTGCGCCCGTCGATCTGCAGGCCGTTGCGGTCGACGACGGCCACGAGGTTGTCCAGCTGCCGGTGCGCCGCGAACATGGCGGCCTCCCACACCTGGCCCTCCTGGCACTCGCCGTCGCCCAGCAGCGCGAACACCGTCTGGGGGGCGCCGTCCAGCTTCAGGCCGGCCGCGGCCCCCGCCGCGACGGACAGCCCCTGTCCGAGCGAGCCCGTGGACACCTCCACGCCGGGCACCTGGTTCGAGTCCGGATGCCCTTGCAGCCGGCTGCCCAGCTTGCGCAGCGTGGCCAGCTCCTCGCGCGGGAAGTAGCCCGCCTGGGCGAGCACGGCGTAAAGCGCCGGCGCCGCGTGCCCCTTGGCCAGGATGAAGCGGTCGCGCCCCTCCCACTGCGGGTTGCGCGGGTCGTGCTCCAGCACGCCGCCGAAGTACAGCGCCGCAAGTATGTCGGCGCATGATAACGACCCGCCGGGATGCCCGCTCCCCGCCTCCGCGATCATGCGCACGATGTCGGCGCGCATGTCGTTAGCACGCCGTTCAAGCTCGGTCATACCGGTTCCTTCCATTATTGGGACACCCTCCATTTATGGTAGCCTATCACGAACTCCTCCAGGTCGCCGTCGAGGACGGCATCCACGTTGCCGGTCTCCACGCCGCTGCGCACGTCCTTCACCATCTGGTAGGGATAGAGCACGTAGTTGCGGATCTGGCTGCCGAACGTGTTGTCCATGCGGTCGCCGCGCAGCTCGGCCAGCTCTTCCTGGCGCTTCTGCTCCTCGCGCTCGTAGAGCTTCGCCTTGAGCACGCGGAACGCCGCCTCCTTGTTCTGGAGCTGGGACTTCTCGTTCTGGCACGTCACCACGATGTTCGTGGGGAGGTGCGTGAGGCGCACGGCCGAGTCGGTGGTGTTCACGCACTGGCCGCCGGGGCCGCTCGAGCGGTACACGTCCACGCGCACGTCGGCGGGGTTGAGGTCCACCTCGATGTCGTCGGGCAGCACCGGCAGCACCTCCACTCCCGCGAACGTGGTGTGGCGGCGCTTCTTGTCGTCGGTGGGGCTGATGCGCACGAGGCGGTGCACGCCGTTCTCGCTCTTCAGCATACCGAACGCGTTGCGGCCCTCGATCTGGATGGTGGCCTTGTCGAGGCCTATGCCCTCGCCGGGCACCACGTCGAGGATCGTGACCTTCCAGTCCTTCTTCTCGGCATAGCGCACGTACATGCGGTAGAGCATGTCGGTCCAGTCCTGCGCCTCGAGGCCGCCGGATCCGGGGTTCACCGTGAGGATGGCGTCGCCGCCGTCGAAGCGCTCCGAGAACCACGAGGTGATCTCAAGCGCGTCGAGCAGGCCGGACAGGCGCGCGAGGGCGTCGCCGGCCTCCGCGGCGAAGGCCTCGTCCTCCCCCGCCAGCTCGAGCGCCGCGCGGGCGTCGTCCAGCAGCGCCGCGGCCTCGTCGTACTCGCGGATGGTCTCGCGCAGGTTCGAGGCCTGCTTCGAGACGCCCTGCGCATGCGCCGCATCGTCCCAGAACCCGGGCGCGGCTATCTCCTCGTCGAGCCTTGCCAGCTCGGCCGTCTTGTCGTCGATGTGCAGGAAGCCGCGCGCGTCGGCCACGCGCGCCGCCATCTGCTCGATATCGTGTTCGCTGTCTGCCATGTTCGTCCTACTGGTTCGCGCCGTGGCACTTCTTGAACTTCTTGCCCGAGCCGCAGGGGCACGGGTCGTTGCGGCCCACGTTCGCGAAGGGGTCGTCCTTGTCCTTCTCGAACGTCTGCGGCTTCGCGGCCGCCGGCTTCGGTGGCGGCGCGGACTGGCCGCCAGGCGCGGCGGCGGGCGCCTGGCGGCGTGCGGCGGCCACGCCCGTCTGCTCGAGCGCCTGCTCGGGCGACGAGTAGCTCACCTTGCCGTCGAGCGGGCTCTTCTCCTCGGCGAGCTGCGGGGCCTGCTGCACGGCAACCTGCAGGCGCAGCAGCGTGCGCAGGTAGTCCTCGTACATGGACGACGTGAGGTTCTGGAAGGCGTTGTAGGCCTCGTTCTTGTACTCGACGAGCGGATCGCGCTGGCCGAACGCGCGCAGCCCGATGCCGGACTTGAGGTAGTCCATCTCCTGGAGGTGGGCCATCCAGCGCGTGTCGATGATGCGGAGCATGACCTGGCTCTCCAGCATCTTCATGACCGGCTCGCCCAGCTGCTCGGCCTTCTCGGCGTACACGCCGTCCAGGTACCCCACGAGCGCGTCGGCCAGAAGGCCGGGATCGTCCTCGTGGTCGACGTCGGCCACCTTGAAGTCGTCGCGGCCCGTCATGTTGGCGGCCCACGTCTCCACGGGCCTCACATCCCAGTCGTCGGAAGGCGCCTTGTCGGGGCAGTTCTCCGCGACCACGGCCTCGGCCGCGTCGCGCACGATCTCGGGGATGCGCTCGGAGAGGTCCTTGCCGTCCAAGATGGCGTTGCGCTCGCCGTAGATGGCGGCGCGCTGCAGGTTCATGACGTCGTCGTACTCGAGCACGTTCTTGCGGGCGGAGAAGTGCATGCTCTCCACCTGGCGCTGCGCGCTCTCGATGGCCTTCGACACCATGCCGGCCTGGATGGGCATGTCGTCGGGCATGTCGGTCTTCTCCATCATGCGCCCGATGGAGTCCATGCGGTTGCCGCCGAACAGGCGCATGAGGTCGTCCTCGAGCGACAGGTAGAACTGCGTGGTGCCCGGGTCTCCCTGGCGGCCGGCGCGGCCGCGCAGCTGGTTGTCGATACGGCGCGACTCGTGGCGCTCGGTGCCGATGACGGTGAGGCCGCCGGCGGCTATGACCTGGTCGTGCTCGGCGGCGCACACGCGCTTCGCCTCGGCGAGCGCCGCGGCGCGCTGCTCCTCGGTGGGCGCGGGGGCCGCAGCCTCGTCGCCCTCGGCCGCCACGTCCTCCGGGCTGCGGTCGGGGTCGAGCCCCTGCGCGCGCAGGGCGTCCTCGGCCATGACGTCGGGGTTGCCGCCGAGCAGGATGTCGGTGCCGCGGCCGGCCATGTTCGTGGCGATGGTCACGGCGCCCACGCGGCCGGCCTGCGCGATGATGTGCGCCTCGCGCTCGTGGTTCTTCGCGTTGAGCGTCTCGTGCTTGATGCCGCGCTTGTCCAAGAGACGCGAGAGCTTCTCGGAGCTCTCGATGGACACCGTGCCGATGAGGCAGGGCTGGCCCTTGGCGTTGCGCGCGGCCACGTCGTCGGCCACGGCGTTGAACTTGGCCTCCACCGTGCGGTAGATGAGGTCGTCCTCGTCCTTTCGCGCGACGGGGCGGTTCGGCGGGATGGCCACGACCGGCAGCTTGTAGATCTCGCGGAACTCGGCGTCCTCGGTCATGGCCGTGCCGGTCATGCCGGAGAGCTTCTCGTAGAGGCGGAAGTAGTTCTGCAGCGTGATGGTGGCCAGCGTCTGGTTCTCCTCGCGCACGAGCACGCGCTCCTTGGCCTCCACGGCCTGGTGCAGGCCCTCCGACCAGCGGCGGCCCTCCATGATGCGGCCGGTGAACTCGTCGACGATCTTCACCTCGCCGTCCACCACCACGTAGTCCACGTCGCGGTGGAACAGGAACTGCGCCTTGAGCGCCTGCTGCAGATGGTTCGCCAGCTGGCCCGACGGGTCGGCGTAGATGTCGTCGATGCCGAGCATGGCCTCGATCTTCTCCAGGCCGCCCTCGGTGGCGTTGATGGTCTTCTTCGCCTCGTCCATGTCGAAGTCCACCTCGGGGACGAGGCCGGGCATGACGCGCGCGAACTTGTTGTACGTCTCGGCCGCCTGCGTGCCGGCGCCCGAGATGATGAGCGGGGTGCGGGCCTCATCGATGAGGATGGAGTCCACCTCGTCGACGATGGCGAAGTGGTGGCCGCGCTGCACGCGGGCCTCCGCACGCGTGACCATGTTGTCGCGCAGGTAGTCGAAGCCGAACTCGGAGTTCGTGCCGTAGGTGACCTCGGCCCGGTAGGCGGGGATCTTCTTGTCGGGGCGCATGCCGTTCTGGATGAGGCCCACGTCCATGCCCAGGAAGCGGTAGATCTGGCCCATCCACTCGCTGTCGCGGCGGGCCAGGTAGTCGTTCACGGTGACGATGTGCACGTTGGTGCCGTTGAGCGCGTTCAGGTAGCCGGCCAGCGTGGACACGAGCGTCTTGCCCTCGCCGGTCTTCATCTCGGCGATCTGCCCGTCGTTGAGCGCCATGCCGCCGATGAGCTGCACGTCGAAGTGGCGCAGGCCGAGCGTGCGCACGGACGCCTCGCGCACGGCGGCGAACGCCTCGGGCAGCAGGCTCTTCAGGTCCTCGCCGTTGTCGGCGCGCTCGCGGAAGGCGGCGGTGAGGGCGGCAAGCTCGGCGTCGGACTTCGCCTGCATCCCGCCTTCGAGGGCGTTGACCTTCTGCGCGAGCGCCTCGTAGTTCTTCAACTGCTTGCCCTCGCCGAGCGTCAGCAGCCTGGATAGGAATCCTGCCATGTGATGCGCCGTCCTTTTCTTGGCTTTGAACAGTACCTGCTACTCTAGCATAACGCGCCTGGCCTCAAAGGAAATCCACAGTGGCCGCAAGGCGCTGCCGGCGGTCGACCGCCTAAGCGGCGGCCGCACGGGCGACGCCTCCCGTGCGGCCTGCCGCCTCGAAGAGAAGCGGCACGGACCCCGCAAGCATCGGCACTCCCTAGCCCTCGGCCCCCTGCCTTGAATCGGGCGCAGCGTCTTCCGCCTGGCCGACGCCGTTTCCGCCCTTGTCCTTCCGCAGGGACCTCGGGAGCGGGATGGCGGCGCCCAGGGCGGCGGCCAGGAACATGACCACGACGCCCTTGACGGGGAAGCACAGGAACAGCAGCAGCACGGCCATGAGGGGCTGGCGCATGACGGCGCCCACGAGGGCGGCCGTGCAGGCGCAGAGGCAGAACACCGGGTCGGCGCCGGTGAGGGCGGCCATGCCGTAGCCTATCGACACGCCCGCGAAGATGACGGGGAAGAAATGCCCGCCGCGCCAACCGAAGCGGATGCACAGCGGCGTGACCATGACCTTCGCGAAGCCGGTGGCCAGAAGCGCGAGCGCGCCCATGGAGGCCCATACCTCGCCCAGCTGCTCGGCCTGCACCTCGCCGGCGAACATGGTGAACGGCAGCAGGATGCCGAGCACGGCCAGCACGAGCCCGGCGATGAGCGCCTTCGCCACGGGACGGTCGCCCACCTTTCCCGCCGCGCGCTCGAACAGGCCGTCGAACACGCAGAAGAGCCATCCCGCCGCCGCGCCCACGAACGCGAGCGGCAAAAGCCAGGCGAGCTCCGCCGTGCCGACGTGGATGTCGGTGAAGCGCGGCAGCGACATGCCGCCGCCGAACAGCGCTCCCAGCCCCATGAACGCGGCGAGCGCGCCCGCGATGGCGCAGAAGTACACGACGATCTTCGAGTTCTTCGGCAGCGTGATGGTGGCCGCCCCCTTGGGACCGTCCCCGTTCTCGCCGCCGTCCTTCCCGTCGCCGTAGAGCGGCGCCGCGAACCCGAACAGGGGGGCGGTGAAGATGGCCGAGAGCGCCGCCATGGTGCCCACGGACGTGAGCTGCTGGAAGTCGGCGCCGAAGCGTTTCATGCGGTCGCCCACCCAGGTGCAGATGCCCGCGACGGCGCCGGTGAGGCCCGCCTCGGGGCCGATGGAGCCGCCGAAGAACAACGGCAGCAGCGCGGCGATGGACATGACCCCCAGCTTGTCGTAGTCGTAGCGTCCGTCGCGCTTCACCTTCGCCATGACAGTGTCCAGGTCCTCGGGGTAGGGCCCGAAGCGCTTGGCGAAGAGGCCGACGACGAGGCCGCCTACGAGGCAGGCGGCCAAGGGGAAGTAGATGCCGAAGCGGGCCCCCACGCTGTCCCAGACAAACGAGATGCCCAGGTTCATGGCGAACAGGAGCGCCCAGACGAACGCGCCGGCCACGGATCCGGTCACCACGACCGAGAGGACGAACAACGTGCGGTTCGCGAGCTTGGCGAGCCTCATGCGCGCCCCCTACCGGCCGGCGATCAGGTCGCGGGCCGCCGGCAGGCCGCATGCGCCCTCGGCTTGGCGCACGGCGTTCACGATGGCGCCCTGCATGGCCTCGCAGGCCAGCACCGATACCGCGTCGGGCAGCGCCTTCACCTCGCCGGACGCGAACGCGAACACGGTATCGCCGTCGTTCAGGGTGTGCACGGGCTTGATGGCGCGGGCGTAGGCGTCGTGCACGGTCGAGGCGGTCTTGCTCGCCTGGGCCTTCGTGAGCCGCGCGTTCGTGAGCACGACGCCGATGGTGGTGTTGGCGCAGGGCCCGCCGGCGGCGGGAGCCGTCCCGTCGCCGCTCGCCGCCATCGCCCCGAACGCGGCGAGCGGGTCCATGACGCGTCCCTCGTCGTCGCGGCAGCCGGCGATCCACGTGCCGTCCCCGTCGCGCACGTTGCCGAGCGCGTTCACGGCCACGATGGCCACCACCGCCAGCTCGCCGAGGGCGAGCCCGCAGGTCCCCAGGCCCGACTTCATGGCGCGCTCGCCGCCCAGGAGCTTCCCCACCGTGGCGCCGCAGCCGGCGCCCACGTTTCCCTCGGCCAGCGGCTCTTCCGCCGTGCGCGCGAACGCCGCGGCGCAGGCCTCGGCGCCCATGGCGGCATCCGGGTGGGCGCTCTCCCCCACTAGCAGGTCGAACAGGCAGGCCCCCACCACGATGGGCACGCGCGCGCCCTCGACGGGAAAGCCGATGCCGCGCGCCGCGAGCTCGTCCATGACGCCGGTGGAGGCGGCCAGCCCGAAGGCGCTGCCGCCGGCGAGCACCACGGCGTGCACGGCCTCGATCATGTTCTCGGGGCGCAACAGGTCGGTCTCGCGGGTGGCAGGGCCGCCGCCGCGCACGTCCACGCCGCATACCGCCCCCTCGGGCGCCACGACCACCGTGCATCCGGTGGCGGCTTCGGGGTTTTGGGCGTGCCCGCAGAGGAAGGCGGGCAGGTCGGCGAGGGAGGCGGTTCGGAACATGGTTCTCTCCTTGCTCGGATCGGGCGGCAGGGGCAGGCTGTAGCCATTGTACACCGCCCGCCGCGCCCGGCGGACGGTCGGTCGGGCGTTGTTCGCATCCCGAAAGGCCGTTTGCGTAACGCGGCGAACGAATGTCCGGTCTTGCTAAATGCTGACCTCGCCGCTATGATGATCGAATCCAACCGGGCCGATGCGCTGCCTCCGCGAGAGGAGCGTTTCCCTATGACCGGATTCCTGAAGCAATCGTCCTGCAAGGGCCATCGGCCCAACCATCTGGCATCGCGCCGCCATTACCCGCGCCCCGACCTCATCGCTCGCCTGCTGCGCGAGCGCCATGTGGCACGCTTCCTGGTGGCGCCCGAGGGCTTCGGCAAGACGGGGCTCGCCATGGAGTACGCCGACGTGGTGTTCTCGTTCGACCACGTGTTCTGGATCAACGGGAAGAGCCCCTGCTTCCTACGCGACCTCGACCGGGGCATTATCTCGTCCTCGCTGACGGCGGCGGACGTCTCATCGTTCCTCGCGGTGGTGGAGGACGTGCCGCCCCTCGATGCGACCCGGGCCGCCGCGCTCTCCGGCGTGTTCGACGAGCTGTTGGGGCGCGGATGCGAGGTGCTGGCCACGTGCGCGCCCTCGTGCGACGCCTACGGGCCGTTGCAGCACGACCGCTTGAAGCTCTCCGCCGCCGACCTGCTGCTCTCCGACGCCGAGCTGGACGCCGCCCGCCCCGCCGACGATCGGGCTTCCCGCCCGGCAGCAGCCGTCCCGCCGGCCGAGCGCGTGCCCGGTTTGGTGTGGGGGCCTCTCGGCGGGGAGGGCTCCTTCCTGGAGGGCGCCTTGCGCGAGGAGCTGCCGGCCGACATGCTGCTGGCCATGGCCACCATGCTCGTGCTGGGGCGGGGCTCCCTGCCCGACGTCGAGGCGTTCGGCCCGTGCGGCGAGGACCTGGCGGCGCTTATGGCGACGGGCTACCCCTACCTGGGCATCGATCGGCGATGCGATCGTTTCGAGACGCCTTGCTTCCCCGTGGAGGCCGTGGCGGGGGCGGTCGGGAGCAGGTTGGACGTCCTGGCCGCGCGCTCGCACCTTGCCAACCGCGATGCGCTCGCCGGGCGCTGGGCCGACGTGCTGCTGTCCCGCGCCCAGGGAGAGCGTGCCTGCGGCCTTGTGGGGGCGCTGTGCTCGCGCGGTGCGCGGGCGGCGTGGCTCGCGGAACGATCGCGCGCGCTCGCGCGGCAGGCGTGCATGCTGCCGGCCCATCGGCTGTACGCTTCGCTCGGCCCGTCGGCCCCCTCCGGGAACTCCCTGCTCGAGCTGGGGGAGGTCCTGCGGCTCGTCGTGCTCGGAGACCGTGCTGCAGCCCTTGCCCCTGCGCGGCGCATCGCCTTCGACCTGGGGGCGCCCGCCGGCGTCCGCGCCCTTGCGGCGCTCGTGGTCGTGCGGGAGGGAAAGGGGCCCGTGCGCAAGCGGGCCCGCGAGGAGCTCGCGCGGCTCGCCGGCCCCGGCGATGCGCCCGACGTCGTGGCGGCGGCGGGCGGAGGCGGCGCGGCGCGACCCGACCCCGCTTTCTGGCGCCCGCTCGCGCAGGCGCAACTTGCCCTGCTCGACGACCCCGCCTGGCTCGTGCACGGTGCCGCCGCGGTCGACGGGGGCGGGGCTCTCGAGGCGGATGGGGACGCCCTCGCCATCGCGGCGGCCTGGGCGCTTGCGGAGGTGGCCGAGGGCCGCGAGGGCGCGGGCGCCGAGGGGGCCGAGCAGGGTGCCGCGGCCTTGGGCCGCATCGACCGGTACGTCCGCATGCGCCTCGCCGAACTGGAAGAGCCCGGGGGCGACCTCTTCGCCGCTGCGGCCGGCCTCGCTCTCGAACGCGTCCGCGAGAGGGGCCTTCTCCCCTCCTCCCCACCGCTGCGCGCCGCCGAGGCCCTCGCGCTGCACCGCGCCGAGATGGAGCTGTTCTCCCAGCGCCGCGCCTTCGAGCGCTCTGCCCGCGAGAGCGCCGAGCGCCGGGCGGAGCGTGCGGCCACGCATCCCGATGCGTACCTCGACGGGCGCTACCTGCCCGAGGAGGGCCGCGCGCCCACCTTGGTGCCCCTGCTCACCGTCAACCTGTTCGGCGGGTTGGACGTGCGCATCGGCGACACCCCGGTCGATCCGGGCCGCTTTCGCCGCCAGAAGGTGAAGACGCTGCTGGCGCTGCTCGTGCTGAACCGGGGCCGCGAGTTCCCGCGCGACCGCCTCGTGGGCATCATGTGGCCCGAGAGCGAGGTGGACTCGGCTCGCAAGAACTTCTACTCGGTATGGTCGCATCTGCGCCGCGCGCTCTCGGGACCGTCGGGCGCTTGCCCCTACCTCGTGCGCCAGCAGAACGGCTGCCGGTTGGACGAGCGCCTGATCGTCACGGATGTCGCGCGGTTCGACGCCGTATGCCGCATGCTGCTGTTCGGCCAGCCCGGAGCCGACGGATGGGCCCAGCTCTATGCGGAGATCGACGAGGCGTTCGCCGACGACCTCATGCCGAGCGAGCAGGACAACGAGTTCGTCATGCAGGCGCGCAAGGACCGCCGCATGCAGCTCGTGGACGCGCTGGTGGCAGCCGCCGAGCGCCTCGTCGCGGCGGACGACGCTCAGGAGGGGCTGTGGTTCGCCCGCGCCGCGCTGCGCCGCGACCGTACTCGCGAGGACGCGTACACGGCCCTCATGCGCGCCCAGATCGCGGCCGGGCAGCGCACGGCCGCCCTCGAGACGTACTTCGAGTGCCGCCGCTTCCTGACCACCGAGTTGGGTATCGACCCGTCGCTGGCCACCATGGAGCTCTACCGCAGCATCATCGAGACGGAGGAGCCGCTGGACTGATGCGCGCGCGGCACCGCCCTTGTACAACAGGATGGTTACAAGGATTGAAAGGTGCTTTCATGGTATAGAAATTATATCGTTAAGGGGTTATAATGGAATTCGAATACGACCCGCAGAAAAGCGCACGGAATCTCGCGAAGCACGGAATAGGCTTCGGCGAGGCGCAGAGGTTGTGGGATGACGAACGCTGCATCGAGCTGGCCTCACCGTTCAGCTCGGAAGACCGCTACTTGGTGATCGGAATGATCGGCGACAAACATTGAACCGCGATCGTGACGTACCGGTCGGCTGCGGTGCGCATCATCTCGGTCCGCCGCTCAAGGAAGAAGGAGGCTGCGTGCTATGACGAAGCGAATCGACGCTGAAGAGCTCGACCGTCTGTTCGACGAGGGGAAAGAGGACATCCTCCAGTATTTCGATACCGAGCATCCCCGGATAGCTGGAACCGAGACCCGGCGCGTGAACGTGGACTTCCCCGCCTGGGTGGTGGAGGCGCTCGACCGCGAGGCGCGGCGCATCGGCATCGGCCGCCAGGCCGTCATAAAGACATGGATCGCCGAGCGCCTCGACGAGGAAGCATCCCGCCGCAGCGCCTAAGAGGCTGCGGGGCCTTCCTTCCAGGAGGGGGAAGGCCCCGCAGCCTCGGCGAGGCGCGGTCCGGGGCTTAAGGTACCAGCCCCGCTACTCCCTGCCCAGGAGCTTGGCGATGCGGTCGGAGTATTCGAGCTCGGTGAGCCCCGCCTCCTCGGCCAGGTCGACGACCGGGGCGTCGTTCCACAGGGCCTCCAGGCGGTAGTACTCGCGGGTCTCCGGCTGGAACACGTGCACGACGATGTCGCCGTAGTCCAGAAGCGACCACGTGCCGTCCTGCGTGCCCTCGCGGTGCAGCGGCTTGCAGCCGCCCTGCACGCGCTCGGCCTCCTCGATCTCGTCGACGATGGCCTCCACCTGGCGGTTGTTCGCCGCCGTGGCGATGACGAAGTAGTCCGTCACGCCGATGAGGTCGCGCACCTCCTGCACCATGATGTCGGTGGCCTTCTTCTCGTCGGCCGCGCGCGCCGCGATGAGGGCGCGCTCCCGCGAGGTCTTCTCTTCCATCTTCTTCGGTTCGCTCACGCTGTTCCTTTCCTCCCTTTTCGTTCGTCCGCCGCGTCGTGCGAGCGGGCGAGGTAGTAGTTCCATATCTCGATGCTCTGCGGATGGATCCGCTTGCGCCGCTCCACCAGGCTCAGGAACACGTGCCTGAACGTTGCCAGGTACAACTCCTCGAGCGGCACCCGACCTACAAGCGCGCGGATATCGTCGAGCCCCGCGTAGTCGCGCCCCGGCTCGAGGGCATCGGCCACGTAGACCACCATGTCGAGGCCGGTCATCCCCACCGCGCCGGCCGTGTGCCGCGCGATGGCCTGCACCACATCGCGCGGAAGGCATGGGAATGCGCGGGCGAGCGCCGCCGCGGCCGTGGGGCCGTGCAGCAGCCAGGGCATCTCCTCGAACACGTAGGGATCCACCGCCAGGCCCAGCTCCTCCACGCGGACGCGGATGCCAGCATCGTCGTAAGCCTTGTCCCAGTCGTGCAAAAGCCCCGCCAGCCGCGCCTTGCGCTCGTCCACGCCGTAGGTGCGTGCCAGGCGCGCGGCCGTGCCCGCCACGCCGAGCGTGTGCTCGAACCGGCGGCGCCCCAAGCGCTCGCGCAGGTCGCGCTCGCGCGCCTCGAGGAACGCGTCCGACAGCGCATCGGCGCAGCAGGCTGCCTCGTCCTCCCCGCTCATCGGCACACCCCCTCCTCGGCCTCCAGGGCGTACAGGCCGTGCGCGGCGATGTAGTCCAATACGCGCTGCATCACGAGGTAGCGGATGGAGCGCCCGGCGCGCACCCGCGCGCGCAGATCGCTCGACGACACGGCCAGCGCCGTTACCTCGAGGTACGTCACGTCGAAGCGGCCGTGCTCCTCGATCTCGCGCTTCCGCTCGGCCGTGAGCGCGTAGCCCGGCCGCGTGACGGCGATGAGGCGCGCCAAGTCGGCGATGGCGGCGCTCTCCCGCCACTGCACGATGTGCGCCACGGCATCGGCCCCCGTGATGAAGAACAGCTCCACGTTTCCCGGGTAGTGGCCGCGCAGCTCGCGCAGCGTGTCCACCGTGTACGTGTCGCCGCCGCGCTCGATCTCCATCGCGCTCACGCAGAAAGCCGGGTTGCTCGCCACGGCGAGGCGGCACATGGCCAGGCGGTCGGCCGCCGGCGTGACGGCGCGGTCCTTCTTGAACACGGGGTTGCCGGCCGGCACGAACACGACGGCGTCCAGCCCGAAGGCCTCGCGCGCCTGCTCGGCCGTGGCCAAATGCCCGATATGGATGGGGTCGAACGTGCCGCCCATGATGCCGAGGCGGGCCGGGGCGCCGTCCTCCCCCAGGTCGTCGAACCGCTCGCAGACAACTGCCACTACGCGCGCACCTGCCCGTCGCCGCGCAGCACGTACTTGTACGACGTGAGCGCCTCGAGCGCAAACGGCCCGCGGGCGTGGAGCTTCTGCGTGGAGATGCCGATCTCGGCGCCCAGGCCGAACTGGCCGCCGTCGGTGAACGCCGTGGAGGCGTTCGCGTACACGGCGGCCGCATCGACGCGCGCGAGGAACGCCTCGATGGCCGCGGCGCCCGCCGGATCGGCCGGGTCGGCAACGATGGCCTCGGAATGCTTCGTGCCGTAGCGGTTCACATGGTCCACGGCCTCGTCCACGCCGGAAACGCACCTCACGGCCAGCTCGGGTGCCAGGTACTCGGTCGCCCAGTCGTCCTCGGTCGCCGGCACGGCCTCGATGCCGTGCGCCGCCGCCACGGCGCGGGCGCGCTCGTCGGCGTGCAGGACCACGCCCTGCTCGCGCAGGTCAACCAGCACCGCAGGAAGGAGCGCCCCGGCCGCCGCCTCGTCCACGAGCAGCGTCTCGGCCGCGTTGCACACCCCGTAGCGGCGGCACTTCGCGTTCACCACGATGGCGCGGGCCCGCTCGAGGTCGGCGCTCCCGTGCAGGTACACGTGGCAGTTGCCCGTGCCCGTTTCGATGACCGGCACCTTCGACGTCTCCACGCAGTGGCGGATGAGCCCCGCGCCGCCGCGCGGGATGAGCACGTCCACCGTCCCATGCAGCCCCATGAGCTCGTCGGCCGCCGCGCGGTCGGTGGAGGCAACGAGGCCGATGCACCCCTGCGGCATGCCGGCTCCCTCGGCGGCGTCGGCGAGCACGCGGGCCACCGCCTCGTTCGAGCGGGCCGCCATGCTCCCGCCGCGCAGCACCGCCGCATTGCCGGACTTCAGGCAGATGCCCGCCGCGTCGGCCGTCACGTTGGGGCGCGCCTCGTACACCACGGCCACCACGCCGAGCGGCACGCTCACGCGCTCGAGCCCGATGCCGCTCTCGAGCGTGCGCGCGTCCTGCACCCGGCCGAGCGGGTCGGGCAGCACGGCCAGGTCCTCGAGCGCGGCCGCCATGCCCTCGATGCGTCCCTCGTCGAGCATAAGGCGGTCCACCAGGCTCTCCTTCGTGCCCGCCGCGCGCGCGGCCGCCACATCCTCCGCGTTCGCCGCGACGATCTCCGCCGCATGCGCGCGCAAGGCCGCCGCCATGGCCGCCAGCGCCGCGTTGCGCTCCCCGGCGCTCGTCTGCGCCAGCGCCCCGCTCGCGGCCCTCGCCGACTCGGCGATGCGCCGCACCTCCTCGCGCATGGTTTCGTCGCCCATGCGATCTCCTTTCCCTTGCGCTCCCGCGCTTCACGCGCAGCGCGAAAAACACCTTGCCGGTCCGCCAACGTCAGCGAGGGACGTTCCGGTGCCCGAGATTCACGGGAAGGCGGAGGCGAAGCGTACTTCAGTACGCGAGCCTTCGCATTCGCGCGAAGATCGGGTGCCGGGACGTTCCGCAGCGTCGGCACGTTCCACCGGCCGTCAGGCTGGCGGAACCATCACTCGAACACGATCAGCTCGTCGCGGTGGACGAGCGGCTTGTCGGCCAGGCTTGCGAGCAGCCGGTTGCCCTGCAGCTCGGCGCGCGTGCGGCCGATGGCGAGCGCGGCCTCGTCGCACGAGAACGCCGCCTTGCCGCGGGCGAACAGGTGCCCCGAGGCGTCCTTGATGTCCACGACATCGCCCGCCTCGAAACGTCCTTCCACCGCGCTCACGCCCACCGACAGAAGCGAGCTCCCCCGGCCGACGAGCGCCGCCTTCGCGCCGTCGTCGACCACGAGCGCGCCGCGTGCCGCGTCGCCGAGGGCGATCCAGAGCTTCTTCGGCGTGATCTCGTGGGGCTTCTTCGCGGCGACGAAGCGGGTGCCCACGTCCTCGCCGCGCGCGGCGGCCACGATAGCACCTGCACGGCGCCCGTTGCACACGACCATGGGGATGCCCGCCACCATGAGCACGCGCGCGGCCTTGATCTTCGTTATCATGCCGCCCGAGCCCACGGTGGTGCCCGCCCCGCCCGCCACGGCCATGATCTCCGGGCCGATGGCCTCCACGCGACCGATCAGCTTCGCCTCGGGATCGAAGTGCGGGTTCGCGTCGAAAAGCCCTTCGATGTCCGAGAGGATGACCATGAGGTCGGCCTCCACCAGGCACGCGACGAGCGCCGCGAGCGTGTCGTTGTCGCCGAAGCGGATCTGCTCCACCGACACGGTGTCGTTCTCGTTCACAATGGGCACGACGCCCAAATCGAGCAGCCGGTCGAACGTGTCGCGCGCATGCAGGTACGCCTGGCGATCGGCCGTGTCGCGGCGCGTGAGCAGCACCGTGGAGGTCACGATGCCGTGGGCTGCGAACGCCTCGGCGTAGGCGGTCGAGAGCGCGCTCTGCCCCACCGACGCGGCCGCCTGCAGGCTCGGCATGTCATGCGGCCGCTTCTCTATGCCGAGGCGCTCGAGGCCGCAGGCGATGGCCGCCGACGTGACCACGACCGGATGCCATCCCGCCTCCTTGGCCTCGCCTATCTGCGCGGCCACCGCGGCCAGGTAGCCGTAGTCGATCTTGCTCTCCGACGTGGTGAGCGTCGACGAGCCTATCTTGATGACCAGGCGCTTTCCGCGCCCGCCCTCTTCAGCCCTCATCACAGGTCGAGCTCCTTGAACATATCCTCCGCCGTGCGCGCCGACTCGAAGCCGAACGCGCGCCCGACGATGCGAATCTCGTCGCCGTCCACCGCGCCGGCGCGCTCGAGCGCCGTCTCCACGCCGAGGCGCTTCAAGCGGTGCTGCAGGAAGGCGATGGCCTCCTCGTTCTCCCAGTCGGTCTGCACCACCATGCGCTCAACCTGCGGGCCTGTGACGCGGAACACGCCGCCGCCCAGGTTCAACACCTCGAAGCGCTTGTCGCGCATCTCGCGCTTGTGCTCCCACACGTGGTCGTACTGCACGTCGGCGCCCAGGTCGGCCCGCGCGGCCTCGCGCAGCTCGTGCACCTTCGTGGCGATGGCGGCCTTGAGGCCGTCGACCCCCTCGCCGGTGAGCGCGCTGATGCGGTAGAGCTTCGGGTCGACGGGGCTCGGGGCGAACTCGTCGCCGCCCGCGGCCGCGATGGAGTCCTCGCGCACGCGCGCCGCCAGCCTCTCGGCCGCCTCCTCGGTGCCGGGCACGTCTATCTTGTTCGCCACCACGATGCGCGGGCGCGCTGCCAGCTCGTCGGCGTAGAGCGCGAGCTCGCGGTTGATGATGTCGTAGTCTTCCAGCGGGTCGCGTCCCTCGTAGTCGCCCGTCAGGTCCACCACGTGCACGATGAGCGCCGTGCGCTCGATGTGGCGCAGGAACTCATGTCCCAGGCCGCGCCCCTCGTGCGCGCCCTCGATGAGGCCGGGGATGTCGGCCACGACGAAGCTGTAGTCGCCCGAGCGAGCCACGCCCAGGTTCGGCACGAGCGTGGTGAACGGGTAGTCGGCGATCTTCGGGCGCGCCGCGCTCATCTTCGCGATGAGCGACGACTTGCCCGCCGACGGCATGCCCACGAGGGCCGCGTCGGCCATGAGCTTCATCTCCAGCTCGATCCAGCCCTCCTGCGAAGGCTCGCCCAGCTCGGCGAACGCGGGCGCGCGCCGGGTCGGCGTCACGAAGTGGATGTTGCCGCGGCCGCCCATGCCGCCCTCGGCCACGGTGACGCGCTCGCCGTCGTGCGTGAGGTCGGCAATGAGCTCGCCCGTCTCCTTGGACTCCTCGAAGTACTCGCGCACCACCGTGCCCACGGGAACCTTGAGCACGAGGTCCTCGCCCGTGGCGCCATGCATGCGGCTGCCCTTGCCGTGCGTGCCGCGGTCGGCCTTGAAGTGGTGCTTGAAGCGGTACTCGATGAGCGAGGACAGGCTGGCGTCGGCCTCCACCACCACGTTGCCGCCGTGGCCGCCGTCGCCGCCGTCGGGCCCGCCCTTCGGCACGTGGGCCTCGCGTCGGAACGACATGCAGCCCGCGCCGCCGTCGCCGCCCTTCACGTGTATGCGCACTTTGTCTATGAACACCTGGGTACCTCTATCTCCGTTCCAGCTCCGCATCGAGGGGAACCGGGGGACGGATTCCCTGATCTCGCAACTCGGATTGTATATGAAAAATGCCCCCTGACGAGCAGGGGGCACGCGAAAACAGATAACGTTACGCAGTCGTGGAGCAGGTGGCTTTGCCCCTAAGCTTCGGGACGGACGTGCACCTTGTGCTTCGCGCCCTTCGTGAACTCGATCTTGCCGTCGCACAGGGCGAACAGCGTGTCGTCCTTGCCGCGGCCGACGTTCTCGCCCGGATGGATGTGCGTGCCGCGCTGGCGAACGATGACGTTGCCCGTGTGCACCTCCTGGCCGCCGAACAACTTCACGCCGAGACGCTGCGCGTGGGAATCGCGGCCGTTACGGCTGGAACCGAGACCCTTCTTGTGTGCCATGGTATTCCCTCCCTTGCTTTATTCGGCGTCGACGGACGCGGGCTCTTCGGCCTTCTCGGCCTTCTTCGGAGCGGCCTTCTTGGCAGCCTTCTTCTCGGCCTTGGCCGAGCCGACGGACTCGATCTCGACGCGCGTCAGCTGCTGGCGATGACCGCGCAGCTTCTTGTAGTTCTTGCGCTTCTTGAACTTGAACACGAGCTGCTTCTCGCCCTTGAACTGCTCGAGCACGATGGCCGTGACCTTCGTGGCAGCGGCCTTGGCGGGATCGGCCTCGACCTTCTCGCCGTCGACGATGCAGATGGCCTCGAGTTCGACCTTCGCGCCGACCTCGGCATCGAGCTTCTCGATGTTCAGCTTGTCTCCGGGGGCAACCTTATACTGCTTGCCGCCCGTCTTTACGATTGCGTACATGAGTGTCTCCTTGTATGAAATAAAACGCAAGGCGATAGCTTACCAGCGGGATCGTAGCAAGTCAAGGTGATCTTATGCACAATCTCCGCGTATCATCGCACTCTTTCCGATGCTGTGCCTCCACAAAGCACAACGTTCATATGATAGCAGAAAATCATAGCCACACGCGGTGGCGTGGCATGTTTTTTCAGAATCTCACAGGTCCGACAAAGTCAGCGAGAAGCGCCGGTGTGACAGGGGGTCGGAACCTCAGTGCGACTCCGCCCAGCTTGCCCCCCAGGACACGTCGGCCACGAGAGGGACGCGGAGCTCCGCGACGCCCTCCATCACTTCCCTCACCATCGCGGACAGCGCCTCGATCTCGCCTTCGGGCACGCTGAAGTCCAGCTCGTCGTGCACCTGCAAGAGCAGCCGGGCCTTGAAGCCCTCGGCCATGAGGCGGCGCTGCACCTCGGCCATGGCCAGCTTGATGATGTCGGCGGCGCTGCCCTGCATGGGGTGGTTCATGGCCGTGCGCTCGCCGAAGCCGCGCGTGGCGGCGTTCGACGCCTTGAGCTCGGGGATATGGCGCTTGCGGCCGAACATCGTCTCCGCATAGCCCTTCGCCTTCGCCTCCTCGATCGTGGCGTCCAGGTAGGAGCGCACGCCGGGATACGCCGCGAAGTAGCGCTCGATCATCTCCTTCGCCTCGCCGAACGGGATGCTCAGGCTCTGCGACAGGCCGAACGCCTGCTGGCCGTACACGATGCCGAAGTTCACGGCCTTCGCGCGGCTGCGCAGCTCCGGCGTCACCTCCTCCACCGGCACGTCGAACACGCGCGCAGCCGTGGCGGCGTGGAAGTCCGCGCCCGAGCAGAATGCGGCCACGAGATGCTCGTCGCCCGAGAGGTGCGCGAGCAGGCGCAGCTCGATCTGCGAGTAGTCGGCCGACAGGAACCGCTCGCCGGGCGCGAGCGGCACGAAGCTCTCACGTATCTGGCGGCCGAACTCGGTGCGCACGGGGATGTTCTGCAGGTTAGGGTCGGACGAGGACAGACGGCCCGTGGTGGTGACCGTCTCGTTGAAGCAGGTGTGCACGCGCCCGTCGCCGGCGCGCATGCGGGGCAGCGCGTCGATGTAGGTGGACTTGATCTTCGCAAGCTCCCGGTAGCGCAGCACGAGGGCGGGCAGCTCGTGCACGGCGCACAGCTCCTTGAGCACCGCGGCGTCGGTGGAGTAGCCGCGCTGGTTCTTCTTGAGGGGCGTGAGCCCCAGCACCTCGAACAGGATGCGCGAGAGCTGCTTGGGGCTGTCGAGGTTGAACGTCTCCCCCGCCATGTCGAAGATGCGCGCCGAGAGCTCGTCGAGCTCGGCCTGCGTGCTGGCGCCGAGCTCCGCCAGGCGTTCGCAGTCGACCACCGCGCCCGTGCGCTCCATGATGGCGAGCACGCCCACGAGCGGCAGGTCGATGTCGAAATAGGCGCGGGTGCTGCCATCGCGCTCGAGCGCCTCGGTGAGCGGGCCCACGAGCGCGCGCGCCGCGGCGGCCTGCGCGCAAGCCAGGTCGGCCTCGGCCTTCGTCTCGGGCAGCACGCCGCCGCAGTAGGCGTCGAGCAGCGCATCGTAGGAGTACTCCGTCACCGACGAGTTCAGCACGTAGCCGGCCAGCCCCAGGTCGAACGCGCGCATGCCCATGAGGTCGTCGTCGGATGCGAGCGCAGGCTCGGACGTGTCGGGCGGGTAGACGCGGTGCACGGCGTGCTTCACGTCGAGCGCCGCGAACGAACCCGCGGCCACGATGCGCGCGAACGCTGCCGGGCCTCCCTCGTCCTCGTAGAGCGCCGTGCCCTGCGTGGTGGAAACGGCGCACGTCAGGTCCACGTTGAAGAGCGACGCCTGCTCGGGCTCCACGAACGCCACGCCCACCGTCTCGCCGCGCGCGATGGCCGCGTCCACGAGCGCGTCGGCCTCGGGCCCGGTGGCGACGGGCTCCCAGGCAAGCGGGGCCGCCTTCTTCTCCAGCTCGCGCCCCACCAGCTTGAGCACGCGGCTCAGGTGGGCGTTGAACTGCACCTTCTTGAACGCCTCCGTCACGCGCTCCGGGTCGAACGACGGGAAGCAGCACTCCTCGAGATCGAGAGGGAAGTCCAGGTCGCACACGATGGTGGCCACCTCGCGGGAGAGGAACGCCATATCCTTGTTGTCGACCATCCTCTCCTTCTGCTTGCCCTTGAGGTCGTCCACGTGCTCGTAGATGCCCTCCAGGTTCCCGTAGGCCTGCAAGAGCTTCGCTGCCGTCTTGTCGCCGATGCCGGGCACGCCGGGGATGTTGTCGGACGAGTCGCCCTTGAGGCCCAGGAAGTCGATGAACTGGTCGGGGCGCACGCCGTAGCGCTCCTCCACCTCGGCGGGCCCGTAGATAGCCACGTCGGTGATGCCCTTCTTCGTGGTGACGATGCGCGTCTTGTCGCTGGCCAGCTGGTAGGCGTCCTTGTCGCCCGTCACGAGCAGCGTCTCGAAGCCCAGCTCCTCGTCGCGCGCGGCCACCGTGCCCAGGATGTCGTCGCCCTCCCAGCCCTTGATGCGCACGACGGGCACGTCCATGGCCTCGAGCAGCTCCTCGATGATGGGGAACTGCACCTTCAGGTCGTCGTCCATGGGCGGGCGCTGCGCCTTGTACTGCTCGAGCGCCTTCATGCGGAAGGCGGGGCGGCCCGCGTCGAACGCGCAGATGATGGCGTCGGGGCTGGCCATGTCGATGAACTTGAGCAGCATGGCAAGAAAGCCGAACACGGCGTTCGTGGGCGTGCCGTCGGGAGCGTTCATCGTCTGCGGCACGGCATGGTAGGCGCGGTGCATGAGCGAGTTGCCGTCGATGACGGCGATCTTCTTCGGCATGGGGCGAGGTCCTCCGTCGGCTTGGATGTTAGGTTGACAAGTATAACAGAGGGGCGTTGTCCGCTTCGGGGTCGGGCCGTGCCCAGTCGCTCGGGCAGTCCTGCTCGCACGAACAGCCCACCGGGCTGTTCGGCTCGTGCGGAACTCGCTTGGTGGGCACGGCCCGACCCCGAAGCTACTTTGATCTCCTCGAAAGATTCACACGAGAAGCGAGGGCCTGGCTTCTGGCAGAAATCAACCAGGGAGGGGCAACTCGCTCGGTACCTTGGTGAGAGGTTCAACCTGCGAGGGTCGGGTAGCTGCGAGGGTGCTTTGCCCTACGATACCGCCGCTGCTTCAACCAGCGGCCCCTACGCGCTCCATAGATAGCCCACGCCGCGGACGGTTTCCAGATGTTGGGCGAGGTCGGGGCCGAGCTTGGCGCGGACGCGGCGGACGTGGACGTCCACGGTGCGGCTGCCGCCGTAGTAGTCGAAGCCCCACACGCGGCGCAGCAGGGCGTCGCGGGAGTACGTGCGACCGGGGTGGGTCACGAGGAAGGCGAGCAGGGCGTATTCCAGGTACGTGAGGTCCAGGGGCTCGCCGGCCACGTTCACCTGGTAGGTGGCCAGGTTGATGGTCAGGGAGTCCACGGCGACGAAGTCCGACGCGGAGCTCTCGTTGCCGGGCCACAGCAGCTGGCGGATGCGCGCCGCGCACTCGTCCGGGGACGCGCCGTGCACCACGAAGTCGCTCTTCACCTGCACGGGCAGGCGGAACTCGCCCAGCTGGTCCTCGCCCACGATCACGAGGAGCGCCGCGGAGCCGTCCTCCAGGAGCAGCGACTCGGCCTGGGCTACCCTCCCCAGCGCCTCGCCGCGCGCCTCGTAGACTACCAGGTCGTAGCCGGGATGCTGCACCAGCAGGTTCTTCAGCTGCGCCGACGATCCGGCGGCCACCTCCACGTCGAGGCCCGAGAGCACCTGCTGAAACTTGTGGGCGTTGTCCAGGCTGTCCGCTACGAATATGACTGATTTCCTCATATCAAGGCCTCCGACCGTCCGTCATGGCCACGGCTACAGCACCGCCAGGTAGCGGTCGCGCTCCCACGCGCTCACGTTGCCCTGGTACTCGTTCCACTCGGCGCGCTTGGCGGCCACGAGGTAGGAGTGGATGTGGTCGCCCAGCGTCTCGCGCATGAGCGCGGACCCAGCGAACAGCTCCACGGCCTCGCCCAAGCTCTCGGGAAGCGTCTGGATGCCCTGGCGGCGCAGATCCTGGCGCGAGAGCGCGAACAGGTCCTGGTCCTCGGTGGGGGGCTGCAGCTCCAGCCCCTCCTCGATGCCCGCGAGCCCCGCCGCCAGCATGGCGGCGAAGGCCAGGTAGGGGTTCGCGGCGGGGTCGGGGCTGCGCAGCTCGATGCGGCAGGCGTCCTCGCGGTCGGGCCGGTAGCCGGGTATGCGCACGAGCGTGGAGCGGTTGCGGCTCGCCCACGACAGGTACGTGGGGGCCTCGCCCCCGCAGACGAGGCGCTTGTAAGAGTTCACGAATTGGTTCGTGACCAGGCAGAACTCGGGCGCGTACTTCAAGATGCCCGCGATATAGCGCTTCGCCACGTCCGACAGGCGGTAGCCCTGGGGGTCGCACGCGTCGAAGAACGCGTTGTTGCCGTCGAGGTCGAACAGGCTCTGGTGCACGTGCATGCCGCTGCCCGGCTCGCCCGCTATGGGCTTGGGCATGAACGAGGCGTACACGCCGTGCTTAAGCGCTATCTCCTTCACCACCAGCTTGTACGTCATCACCGCGTCGGCCATGGACAGCGCATCGGCGAAGCGCAGGTCTATCTCGTGCTGCGAGGGCCCGTTCTCGTGGTGGCTGTACTCCACGGGGATGCCCATCTTCTCCAGTGTGAGCACCGTGTCGCGGCGCAGGTCGGAGGCGTAGTCGAGGCTCGTGAGGTCGAAGTAGCCGCCGCGGTCGAGCACCTCGGTGCCCTCGGGCCCCTTGAAGTAGTAGAACTCCAGCTCCGGGCCCACGTTGAACACATAGCCCATCTCCCGGGCCTTCCCCACCGTACGCGCGAGCACGTGGCGCGGGTCGCCCTCGAACGGCAGGCCGTCGGGCGTGCGCACGTCGCAGAACATGCGGGCGACCGCGTTGGACTCGGGGCGCCAGGGCAGCACCTGGAACGTGGAGGCGTCGGGGTACGCGAGCATGTCGGACTCCTGCGTGCGGCAGAATCCCTCGATGCAGCTGCCGTCGAAGCCCATGCCGTCGGCGAGCGCGTCCTCGAGCTCGCCCGGCACGACGGCGAACGACTTCATGGCGCCCAGCACGTCGGTGAACCAGAAGCGCACGAAGTGAACGTCGCGGCTCTTGATGGTCTTAAGGACGAAGTCCTGGTCGGGGTTCGCGGTCATGGGCGCATCCTTTCTCTCAAGCTACCATTATAACCCGCGATGTTTCGGTCTCGTTACGCAACGCCCCGGCCATGCGGCGAGGTGGCGGGAAGGCCCTTCGCCCCCTTGCCTGCCTTTCGCGAACCGGTCGGTAACGCGCGCGTGACGGATGGGAGGCGCGCCCCATTCGCCACGCCGGAAGGTTATACTTTAGAATCCGCCTGCGGCCGAGCGCCCTGGACGGACGAGGCACGCGAAACGAGAGGCAAGGCAACCATGATGGCAGAATACGCGGAAGCGTTGAAAAGAAACGGCATCGACTACGACGGGGCGATGGAGCGCTTCGGCGGCAACGCGGAGCTTTACGAGCGCCTTGCCCTGAAGTTCCTCGACGACACGCACTTCGCCGCGCTCGAGCAGGCATTGGCTGGCGGCGACGTGGACACGGCGGTCCGCGAGGCCCATACGCTCAAGGGCGTTGCAGGAAATCTTTCGTTCGCCGCGTTGTACGAGGCGGCGAGCAAGGTGAACGCAGCCTTGCGCGAGGGCGACCTCGCAGGGGCGACGGCGCTCATGGATCCCGTCCGCAGCGCGCACGCGGCCGTCGTCTCCGCTTTGAGCTCGCTGCGCGACGCGCGCTGACCTGCGATTCCACGAAAGGTGGCACCGATGAAGTTCTCCAACATCCTCGTACCGTTCGACAAGTCCGCGCACGCCGTCCACGCGCTCGAGATCGCCAAGGGCCTCGCCGAGGAGGACCCGGCCATCCAGCTGCACGTCGTCGGCATCATCTTCCTCTCGGAGATGCCGCCTTCCCTCGGCCTGGAGGCGAACCCCTACCAGAGCGTCCCGCCGCTCACGGTCGACCCCGACCTGTACAAGCAGCTCGTCGAGGCGGCGCTCGCCCGCGAGAAGGAGGACATGGGCGCGGCGATCGGCACCCTGCTCGACGGGCTGCCGAACCCCGTGCAGGTGCTTGCCGTGAACGCCCCGTCCGTCGTGGACGGCATCAACGACTACGCCCACGACCACGGCTGCGACCTCATCGTCATGGGCTCCCGCGGCCTGGGCGTGCTGCGCGGCATGCTGGGCAGCGTGAGCTACGGCGTCCTGCGCTCGGCGGACGTGCCGGTGCTGATAGCGAAGGAAGCGGAGAAGGAGTAGCGCGGGCTGCCCGGGCCTTCTGTTCTTGTGGAGCAGCCGGCTGCCTTGCGGGTTCTCGGCCGGCCTTTCGCCCTCCCTTGGTATAATGGCCCGGTTATGGATACCTTGACCCAGCAGAAGAAACCGGCGGAGAGCGCCGCGCGCGCACCCAAGCGCATCGCCGTCGTGACGATGGGCGTGAAGCTGGGCGACGAGATGCGCGGCTACACGCGCTTCCGCTTCCTCTCGGAGCTGCTCGCGCGCGAGGGCTTCGCCGTCGACCTCGTCACGTCCACGTTCCAGCATTGGGAGAAGGCGCAGCGCGATTGCTCGAAGCCCTGCTACCAGGGCCTTCCCTACCGCATCGTGTTCATCGAGGAGCCGGGCTACACGAAGAACCTCGACCTCGGGCGCATCCGCAGCCACCGCGTTGCCGCCAAGAACCTGCGCGAGCACTTCGCAAAGAACGCCGGCGCCTACGATCTTGTGTACGCGGAGATCCCGCCCAACGACGTCGCGCGCGTCTGCGCCGAGGCGGCCGAGGCGCAGGGCATCCCCTTCGTGGCCGACATCAACGACCTGTGGCCCGAGGCCATGCGCATGGTGGTGGACATCCCCGTGGTGAGCGATGTGGCGTTCTACCCGTTCGCGCGCGACGCGAAGCGCGTCTACCAGCTGCTCTCCGGCGCCGTGGGCACCTCCGACGAGTACGCTGCCCGCCCCGGGAAGGACCGGCAGCGCCCCTACCCCCACGTGACCGTCTACGTGGGCAACGACCTGGCCGCTTTCGACGCAGGCGCGAGCCGCTTCGCCGACGCGATAGAGAAGCCCGCCGACGAGATCTGGGTCACGTACGCGGGGACGCTCGGCGCGAGCTACGACGTGGCCACGCTCGTGAGGGCCGCCGCACTGCTCGAGCAGGAACGGCTCGTGCGCACGGGCGCGCCGGCCGGCCCGGCAGGGCAGGCGATCCCGCCCGTGCGCGTGAAGGTGCTCGGCGACGGGCCCGACCGCGAGAAGCTCCAGGCGCTGGCCGCCGAGCTGGACGCCCCCGCCGACTTCCTCGGCTACCAGGACTACGAGCACATGGCAGCCTACCTGTGCGCGTCCGATATCGTGGTGAACTCGCTGGTGAAGTCCGCCGCGCAGAGCATCGTCACGAAGATCGGCGACTACCTGGCCAGCGGCAAGCCCATGGTCAACACGGGCTCGAGCCCCGAGTTCCGCTCGAAGGTCTCCGCCGACGGCTTCGGCATGAACGTAGAGGCGGAGGATCCGCGCGCGCTCGCCGACGAGATAGCGAAGCTCGCCGGGCACGCGTCGCTGCGCAAGATCATGGGGGCGAAAGGACGCGCCGTGGCCGAGCGCGAGTTCGACCAGCCGCGCTCGTACCGCGCGATCGTGGATTTGCTGCGCACACTGCTGTGATTTTGGTTGAGCGCCTCGCCAAAACGGTGGCGGCGCGCGAGAATATGAGTTTCGGCGCGCCGCAGGCAAGGGCGCGCTTGCCGTGCCATGAAGCAAGGAGCGATATCTTGACCGAGCAGAGACGCGTTTCGTTCTCCCCGCCTGACATCACGCAGGCCGAGATCGACGAGGTTGTAGACACGCTGACAAGCGGCTGGATAACCACCGGACCCAAGACGAAGGAGTTCGAGCGCGAGCTGGCGGCCTTCACGGGCGCCGATCGCGTGGCCTCGTTCTCCTCGGCCACGGCCGCCCTCGAGTGCGCGCTGCGTGCCCTGGGCGTAGGGCCGGGCGACGAGGTCATCACGAGCGCCTACACCTACACGGCCTCGTGCTCGGTCATCTGCCACGTGGGTGCGACGCCGGTTTTGTGCGACGTGGCCCCGGACTCCTACGAGATGGACTACGACACGCTGGCGTCGCTCGTGACCGAGCGCACGCGAGCGGTCATCCCCGTGGACATTGCCGGCTGCATGGTCGACTACGGCCGGCTCTTCGCCGCCCTCGAGAGCGTGGGCAGCCGCTGGACGCCCGCCACCGACCTGCAGCGGGCGATCGGGCGCGTGGCGGTGCTGGCCGACGGGGCGCACTCGCTCGGCGCCGTGCAGGACGGGCGCCCCTCGGGCTCCGTCGCCGACTTCACCGCGTTCTCGTTCCATGCCGTGAAGAACCTCACCACCGCCGAGGGCGGCGCGCTGGCATGGCGCGCGGGCGCCTTCGACTCCGACGAGCTCTACAACCAGTTCATGCTCATGTCGCTTCACGGCCAGACGAAGGACGCGCTGTCGAAGACGCGCGCCGGCGCCTGGGAGTACGACGTCGCCTATCCCGGCTGGAAATGCAACATGACCGACATCCAAGCGGCCTTGGGGCTGGCGCAAATGCGCCGCTACCCCACCCTGCTCGCGCGCCGGCGCGAGCTCGTGGGGCGCTACGAGAACGGTTTGGCCGACCTGGGCGTCGACATGCTGCAGCATTACGGCGAGGACTTCGCCTCGAGCGGGCACCTGATGCTCGTGCGCCTACCTGGCAAAAGCGCGGAGTTCCGCAACGCGCTCATCGAGCGGCTTGCCGACGCCGGCGTATCGGCGAACGTTCACTACAAGCCGCTGCCCATGCTCACCGCCTACCGCGATCTCGGCTTCGACATCGACGACTTCCCGAACGCCCGCGCACAGTTCGAGAACGAGGTCACGCTGCCCCTTCACACGCTGCTCTCGGATGACGACGTGGACTACGTCGTGGGGGCCTTCCACCGCGCCTGGGACGCGCTTGAGGCGGAGGGTGTCCGCTGATGTACGCGAAGTTCGGAAAGCGCGTGTGCGACCTGGTGATCGGCGTGGTGGCGCTGCCGTTCGTGCTGCTGATCATAGCGGTGCTGGCACCGTTCATCCACTTCGAGGACAAGGGCCCGGTCTTCTACAACGCCCCACGCGTGGGGCTTGGCGGCCGCGACTTCAAGATGTACAAGCTGCGCTCCATGCGCGTGAACGCCCCCGACCTGGTCATGGAGGACGGCTCCACCTACAACGGCGCCGACGACCCCCGCATGACCCGCGTGGGCGCCTTCATGCGCAAGACGAGCCTGGATGAGATGCCCCAGTTCCTGAACGTGCTGAAGGGCGACATGAGCGTGGTGGGCCCCCGCCCCGACCTGCGCCGCGAGACCGAGCTCTACGAGGGCGACGAAGGGCTGAAGCTCACCGTAAAGCCCGGCATCACCGGCTACGCCGCCGTCTACGGCCGCAACTCGCTCCCCTGGCACGACCGGCTGAAGATGGACGTGGAATACGTGCGCACCATGAGCTTCCCGCTCGACGTGAAGATTTTCTTCAAGACATTCTCCACGGTGTTCAAGCAGGAGGGCGTGTTCGTGGAGGATGGAGAATGATAGGCTTCTCGCCTTCCGCCATAAACTAGCAGCGGAGCGAGGTTCATCGCCCGAAAGAATACACGCAAATGCCAGCAAGAATAAGTCCGAGCGCCACGAGCTTTTTTCTAGTCATCTTCTCCTTGAATATGGTGACTCCGAAAACGGTAACGTAAACGTAGCTTGTTGCCTCGAGTATGGGTCCCATAGACAAAGGAATACCTCGGTACGCCAGTATCGAGAGGAACGTCGTGCCTATGAAGAGCACGTAGGCGAATACGACCAAAGGGTTCAGGTACTCTTTAATTGGGCTGTCGTATTCTTTTAAAGCAGCCTTTTTCAGCATAACTTGCGATATCGAGCTGATGAAAACACCTAGAAGCAGAACGCAAGAATACAGCAGGACCGTGCTATCCATCGACAAGCTCGCCTTTCCCTCCAGCGTCCTCGCCGTCGGCTTTAGCGAACAAGGCCACTCCGCAAATGACAAGGGCGGCTCCCGCTATCTTGCTAACCGTAACGGTCTCTCCAAAAAACACCACGCCCCAGATGATGCCCCAGACAACCGCAACCGCCCGATTGGCGAACGCTGTGGTCAAAGGGAGCCTCTTGATGATTTGTTGCCACCCAATGGCATACAAGCCGAGCAAACCCAAGATGGCCGCATAGCATGCCACGAACTGCCAGCTGAAAACATTTTGCTGCGAAGCGAGCTTGCTGAAGATGCCGCTCACCGAGTACACCATGAGCAGGACGTGCAGCACGAGGAGCGTCTTGAGTTTCGAATGTTTCACAAGCATCACATCGCGCGAGGCAGGTAAGGCCGCAATCGCTCGATCGTCGCAGCTCTCATGATGTAGTAGCCGAACCGGGTCGAACTGTCACGCACTTTACATGACGGCTCCTCGATTGGGCTGACATACTCGATCAGCTCAGGGGCTTTAACCTGAAGACGATGGAGCACATCGATATCCTCCTGACCGACAACGAAACGAACCAAGGCGCATCCGGAAGGATCTTTTGGCTCCAGGTCGGGCTTGTTGCCCAAAGCGATATCGACGACGGCGCCGGTGTAATCGATACCCGTCGACAAGCGGACAAGATCGCTTCCGATGCAGTCGCCACCCATGCGGCTACCGATCTCGATGAGCCACACGTCGCCATCGGCGTCCACCATGACCTCGGCGTGCGAGGCCCCACAACGCACACCGAGATGATCGAGCGCACGCTTCACAACTTGAACGACACGAACGAGAAGCGCCTCGTCGATGGAAGCGGGCTCCAAATGGCCAGTCTCGATAAAATGGGGGGCGCCCGTTGTAAATTTCTTGGTCAACGCCAAGAAGCTATGCTCGCCCTCCCATGACACGAACTCGACACTGAACTCCTCCCCTGCAACGAACTCCTCGACAACAGCGCGTTTCGAGAATCCCTCGGAAAACGCCGCCTCTAAAGCGGCTTCGAGACCTTCCGCAGACTCAAGCTTGGTAATGCCCCGGCTTCCCGAGCGATCAACAGGCTTGACAATAAGGGGATACGCAAGCTCGGACAGTCCGTCGCGCGAGTCACCCTCAACCAACACGCTCTTCGGCGAAGGGTCTCCGCAGGAAGCGAACGTTTTCCGCATGAGGTGCTTGTCGGTCGATCGCGCGACGACAGCGGTCGGGTTGCCCGTAAGACCTAGAGCCTCAGCGACATAACCCACCGTGATATTCGCCAAATCTGAGCCAATACTGCAAATGCCATCGATGCCAATCTGTCGACACTGTTCCAAAATGGCATCTCTTTCCGTAATGCTCACTGGATAGAAGTGGTCCGCCGTACGTTCACCGACATCGCCTGCCCGCCATGCGAATACGTGAGTCTCGCAGCCCATTTCCTTCGCCTTCTCGATCAAAGGATTCTGAAAATGGGACGCTCCTATGATGGCAAGCTGCTTGCCCATGGTATCCACACCTAACCCTTCGCTTTGCCGGATTCCTCGAGCAGCTCCCAGCGCCCGCTCTCCAATTCAGCTTTGTAATCCCTCATCATCTCGACATAGTTCGTGAAGCGGGGCTCGAAGCCGAAATCGCGCTTCGCCTTCGACATGTCGTAGAGAAACGAGGGTGTGTTGTTGGGTTTGTCGGGCCGGTATACTATTCGCGACCCCTTGCCTTTGCCGAACACCTCTATCACGGCTTTAGCTTGATCCTCAAGATCGAGACTGGTTCCACTCGTCATGTTGTACAACCCTCGGGCAGCATCGCTTTCGAGTGCCAACCGAAAAGCCCGGGCCACGTCTTTCACGTAAACGATATCGCGCGTTATGTGGGGATCGCCCCAGAGCTCGATGTCGAGCCCCGCCTCCGCATTGTCGATGAACGTGGCGATGCCCGATTTGTACGGCTTACCGTTGACAAGGATAGTCCCATGGGGCCCGACGCCGTACACGGGCGGCAAACGGAACACCGACCCCTGCAGACCGTGCTGCTGGTTGTAGTATTCGATCACGTCGTTGGCAGCATTCTTGCTGATGACGTACACAGAATGGTCGCCAGTGAACTTGAAATCACGTGGCTCGTCTTCGGTGATAGCATAGCCCTTGCCCCAAGCGCCGGATACGTCAGAATAACTGCACGTCGATATGATCTTCTTGATGCCATTTTTACGACAGTATTCAAGAACATTGATCGTGCCGATAACATTGACCTCAAAATAATCGGCAGCGTTCTCCTCGTCCTCCAAGTCAGCCGTCGCATTGGCTGGCAGCAATCCCGCCGGCAGCAGAACTCCCTCGACACCTTCGGTCGGAAGCAGGTCGAAATCTTCAGGCTTGGTCATATCCAAGCGAACGAACCGAGCTCCCATATCTTCCAGCTTCGCGCCCAGTCGCTCGTTCCGTCCCGTCGCAACGACATCTTTTCCTGCCTTAATCAACTCGTCGACGGTGTACATGCCGATGAAGCCCGTTGCTCCGATTACCACGATCATGGTCGCTCCTTTCCATTCAATATTTCCGCTACGACGTACAGGGGCCGATTCTTCACTTCGGTGAAGATATTGCCTATGTAAATGCCGACTACGCCAATAGCGGAGAGCGTGAGTCCGCCCATAAGGTATATGGAGGCGATAGTGCTCGTCCAGCCGACAGGAGCCGATCCATCTATAAAATACCTGATTACATTGTAGAGCAGATAGGCGAATGAAAGCAGGGCTATGGCGAAGCCAACGTTAACCGCAAACCGAAGGGGCTTGTTCGATTGAGCGGTAATCAACTCGAAAGCCATACGCATTTTCTTTGAGAAATTATAGGAAGACTTACCTTCGAAGCGCTCATCCCCTTCAATCTCAATAGCGGCCTGCCTGAAACCTAGCCACTTGATGAACATGGTGTATCCGCGGTTGTGCTCCCGCATACGAAGATAGTTGTCGATGACGATACGGCGCGATACGCTGAAATTGCACAATGAGCTATCGTATGCGCCGTCGGTGAAATACTCGTACGCCTTGTAGAACGCCTTGGATAACAACTTCGTCAGTCCTGTGTCTTTACGTTCCACGCGGCGCGCAAAGACCACATCGTATCCTTCTTGAGCTTTTTCAAAAAGCTGAGGTATCGCCTCCGGTCTGTCCTGCAAATCGCAGTCCATCACAACGACCCAGTCGCCCTTGCACAGATCGAGTCCAGCCGTGATAGCTCTGATTTGACCGAAGTTGCGAGAAAGCCTTACGCCTACCACATGCTCATCTTCGGCGCACAGCCCCTCGATCTCCTCCCATGAGTTCTGCGGGCAACGATCGTCGACCAAGATGATCTCGTAACGAGCGCCCATGCCTACGAATGTGACGGCAAGACGCCGGCAGAGCTCAGGCAAAGCGGCTCGACATCCGTATACCGGCACTACAACAGAAATGAGCACGATCTCCCCTATTCCTTTCTTTTGCTAGTCAAAGAAGAAGCGAAGAATGCTCGAACCGCCTCTATCACCCGGTCCTGATCTTCTTCCGCCAGCCCGTAATACATCGGCAATCTGACAATTCGTTCGCTCTCGGCCGTCGTATAGACATCGTCTCCCGCAAAACGTCCGAACTTTCGCCCAGCCGGTGCCGAATGCAGCGGGATGTAGTGGAACGTAGACTGGACATCCCTATCTCTCAGATAGGCGATAAGCGCAGTACGTTCGCTCAATCCCCTACATTTCATGTAAAACATATGGGCATTGTGAACACATTCCTTAGGTACGACGGGTAGAGAAATTATTTCTTGGTCGGCCAAGTCGACAAACGCATGATAATAACGATTCCATATTGCGAGCCTATTCTCATTGATATCATCGGCGCGTTCCAGCTGAGCCCATAGGTATGCCGCATTTAAATCGCTCGGCAGATAACTGCTGCCGTAGCCAACCCAAGTATACTTGTCTACCTGCCCACGGAAAAAACGGGAACGGTTGGTGCCTTTTTCGCGCAGCACCTCTGCGGGCTCATTGTGCTTCTCGTCAGCAATCAGCAGAGCTCCGCCTTCGCCCATCGAGTAGTTTTTCGTCTCGTGGAAAGAGTAACATCCGAAATCACCAATGCTGCCGAGAGGTCTTCCTTTGTATAAACTCATGATACCCTGCGCAGCATCTTCGACAATCCGAAGGTTATACTCAGATGCCAAATCCATGATCGCATCCATTTCGCAAGAAACGCCGGCGTAATGCACCACGACGATTGCCTTTGTCTTGTCGGAGACAGCCGCCTCGATCATGCGTTCATCAATATTCATCGTGTCGGGACGTATGTCAACGAATACGAGGCGTGCGCCAGCCAAAACGAACGCTGTCGCCGTAGACGAGAACGTGTAGCTGGGAAGAATAACCTCGTCTCCCGGCTCGATATCGCACAATAGAGCAGCCATTTCAAGCGCAGCCGTCCCGCTGGTGGTCAAAAGGGCCTTTTGGGCTCCGGTGCAGTCTTCCAGCCACGCGTTGCATCGCTTCGTAAAAACTCCGTCACCGCATATCTTCTTGTTCCTGATCGCCTGCTCGAGATAGACAAACTCAGTCCCCACGAACGGGGGCTCGTTGAAGTTGATCACTGTTGCGCTCCCTTATCGGTCGCGGATAAGTCCATATGCCTTTTGGTATGACTTGAAAACAGCCTTCTCCGAGCAAGCATAGCGACAGCACAAACCACTATACCCAATGCAGTGAGTACGACACCTGCCTTCAAACCAGGCGTTTCATAGTGCAAAACAACCTCATGGACTCCTTCGCCAAGTTCGATACCCATGAAAGCTACGTTAGCTTGTAACAATTCAGCGGGCCGTCCATCAACCTGTGCGGTCCACCCTTTTGAGAAGGGGACCATAAAATATACCAGCCGTGGATCGTTCTCAATCGATACCCTGCACGAGAGCGTCGAGCCGTCGAACCGCACATCGGCCACCTTGTCTGCGCCAGCGTCTTTAAGCTGCTGGATCTGGGATTCGTAGCAATCAACTGGCTGGGCAAGTACTTGAAGATCGTCGAATGAGTAAACACCGGGATCTTGGAAAATAAGCTCGATCCGCTGGCGCGGCTCATTGGAATAGCCCATGTTGACGAGCCACTCGTCTTTACCTCCGTATAAATGGCTCGCGTTCGTAGGATTCCAGATTGTTTTTTCGACGCCAGCCAAACTCAACCTCACTTTTGCATCCACCGTACCCACGCCATAGACTATATCTTGGAAGGCGAGCTGCTGCTTGCGATATAGGGGAGTCTCAGCACGCTCGCTCCCTGTCAATCGTTCGGACGGAAGCAAGTCGCGATACGAAAGGCCCGCTATAGCGACATACGCATCAACGTCAGGTGGCACCTGCACATCAAGCACTATACGCGTATCCGCACGGTAAACGGTGAATCTTTCCCCATCATAAGAGAAGCCGGTTTCATCTTCTTTCCCCCCACCCGCGACAATTGGAGTTCCGTCAAGGCTCTCCAGTTTGAAACCCAACCGTTCTTCAGTGAAAACCAAGTTCGCATCTTCGAGCGGCGAAGAAGAAGATTCCACCACCGCCCCCTGGAGCAAAGCTTGCTGTTTTCGGGACGGATCCAATTCGTCATAGACCGTCCGATCGATAACTTTATCGTACGTAAATACCAGAGGCAGATAGGAGTCCGTCTGGGAAACTCGAAATATCGATCCCTCGGCTTCCCCTTCAAATACCGTAGTGTCGAACAACGGAGGAATAAGATCATCAGATTCATCGGGAGTCACAAAGTATTTTACGCCGGCGAGAGCCTCAAGCGGCGTACGCGAATCAAGTCCGGCGTACATAAAGTTAATGGAACTTGCTGCTAGACCCAAACCTGTATGGTATTCATCGACAAGATCGTTGTAATAGCTGTCGTAAAACAGGGGCGATTTCAGTCGCTGAACCATGTTGCTGTTGAGGTACTGCACGACTTCGGCAGAGTCATACCGCCAGAAAGAATCGTCCCCTGTACGAGAAACAAGTGTCGTAGGATTATTCTCGACAAGAACATCGTGAGAACGACCAAGTCCAACCTGACCTGCAACCCGATTGCCGCCGGAAGCGACAAACTGCGACCCATAGCCGTTGTAGAAGAAACAGACGCAAGCCAGCAGCGACAGAAGCACTGCCGCCTTTTTGCCAGTCAGGGTGCAGAAAGTTCCCGCAAGAGCAACGAGCAATACGAGCAACATCGCAACGCCGAACAAAGCCTCTTTCGTCGTGAAGGGAAAGAGCACGAAGGCTACCACGAAGGCATAAGCAACGGAGCCCTTTACGGCGGCCGCACTTCTCCCCTTTTCCATGTTCAAACAATCAGGAAGCATCGCAGCAACGATGTAGGCAACGCACAGAACGTATGCCCACACCCACCGGTTGTTTGGATAGGCAAAGCCGTTGAAGACCTTGCCAATCAGCGGCAAGCAGAGAAACACGGTGAGCACGATGAAGATCACCCGCAAAAACCTGCGCTCAGCGACAGAACTCCCACGGGTCTTTGCCGCGCCCTTTCCGAACAAAAGAAACACCGCCAAAAGCGCAACTGCGGCGAATCCGTACGAGCAATCGGCGCCGACATCTGACAGGCTCCCAAACCCGAGCACCAGCTTGACATAGTAGCCAATGGGGTATAGCAGGGCCTCCGGACGATCTAGCCCAAGGCGACCCTCCCCCAGGATCGTCAAAACACCGGGTACAAATAGGACGGCACCAATCATCGCTGCAACGAGAATCAATCCGCAAATTTTCATGAGCCATTTCAAAAACCCTCCCACATGCTTCCTTTCGGGCAAGAAAGCGTAGCGGACAAGGCAGTACACTACAAGCAGAAGGCAAACGGCATAGGCTGTAGTAACTGATTTCAAGAAGCAGAGGGCCATTGCCCCTATAAATAGCAGAGGACTCTCCCGAGCAAGCACCTTCTCGATGCCCCACACCACCAAAGGGCCCAAGAGAAGTGGATAGAGCATGAATATCTGCGAAAACGCCAGCAGCGTATACCCGCTAAAAACATACACCATCGAAGATACGAGTACCGAAAAGCGATCCTTGGCACGGTAAAAGCAGAAACCCGAAAAGGCAAGACCAGCAAGATACAAGTGCAGCGGAACGGAGGCATTCAAGGCAAGATCTGCGTATTCCATGGGAACGAGCACCGACAGCAGGTTCAATGGGTCGCCCAGGCTTGGAAGAAGCGTCATGATGACATCTGCGCCGTAGCCTATCTCCAAAGACCAAACAGGAACGACACCGGTCCTTGCCACGAAGATATTGTATAAAAGCTCACGCAACCACTCACCTTCGTAGGCGAAGAAGACATACTGCTGCTCAAGCCCGTCAACATTCCAGATGAAACCCTTGCCTGCAAAAAGGAAGCTGAAAGACATAGCGAAGAACAAAATCAAAAATACGATGGTATATGCAGCGAAGTACGATCGCTTGCTGGTCGTTCCTTCAAATGCCTCCAGCCAAGCCTTGAAGTGCGCTCTCATACGAAACTGCGCCCGCTAAAGTACGCACCGAACCACATCGCCTTAGCGATAGAAAGGATAACCACCCCATGCCTCCTTGCCAGCTCTCCAACTCTGGTATTCTATTCTATAATGCTAATCTTGTCCCGCCCAAAGCAGGAGAATGCGCTGAAAGCCCGGATGACCGGGAGAGACCATCATCGGCTTTCATCCTCAAGGCCGAGGTAAGAATGCCAGAATTCTTCGGAAGTAAGATAAGGCAAGGCGTTGCGATACTCCAATGCCACCTCTTTTTTGCGCACTGCATACTCGCGTTTTAAAGAGCGATAGCGTTTCCTCAAGCCAAGATACCGTTCACGATCCATGGTACGAATATGCCCCTTTTTCCCTTCAGCGTCAAAGGCGACGAGTGTGTTTCGACGCATGGTTTTCCAGCCGGGATAAGCACCGCGGCTGTAATAAACCGAGGCCGGCTTGCTGGACAGAAGTACATCGGGCAGCATATGCCGGTCATGGGGGATCGCTTCAAGCAACTTCAAGAACATGTTGCGTCTATCAGGGGTTCCCAGATAGGCATGATCGATATCGACTTGGCTCATTATGTTCTTATCAAGCTCCGTAATCGACACAAGGCATTCGTTTTTGGCACCGTTTCGCTTCATAAGCGCTTCACCATTGATCTTTGCCAAGTAGTCGGGACCTTTAAGATAGTCTTCCAATCCGTCAAGCAAGAGCTCGGCGCTTTCATAATTCATGGATCGCAAGTAGATGTTGAAAGTACGCGAAAGCCTCAGCATAAACATATGTTCTGAGCTCTTGTCATCTACGGCAATCATGATCAAGAAGTTCCGTACGTACTGATAGCAATCGACCGAAGCGCGAAAACGCCCTTCAAAGCTATCGTGCCAAACACTAATCCCGCTCATGCACATCATGGTCGGTTGGCAACGCATTCCATACTCAACATCATCGCAGCGAATAAACAGGGGCAGCGGTAAACCGTGTCTGCGAATAGCTGTCACAGGAATGCAGCAAAACCACCAAGCTCCATAGGCATTTGCAACCTCTACGTCGATAGTTTCGTTTTTAACCAAATCATGAATTCGATCAACATGGAGATCAGGTTTGATCTTGTCATAGATACCGTCTTTTCGCACAAAAGCGACATCTTCGTATTGCAAGGCGGGCTGATCGATCGAAAGCATGGCGCCATTCAGAAAAGCGTCTCTGTACTTTTCATTAGCGAGCGATAGCAAGTTAAAAGCGCGTTTAAAGCTTTCAGGAGAAACACAAACATCATCGTCCATAAGCAACACATGCGTAGCATTGCTTCCAAGAGCGGCCAGCATGCCACGGGCAAAACCGCCCGCGCCGCCGGTATTGGCGTTGGGGATAACCGTCACCCCCTCATCGCTCAGATCTTCCGCATCAAGAGTGCGCCCGTTGTCGACAACATACATGTGAAAAGATTTCGAAATCGGCTCATCGCTCCCGAGCACTTCCCGCTTAATAGCCTTAATGTTGGGAATGACGAATTCTTCTTTTCGAAAAGTCGTGGTGCAGAGCGCCAGCCGCACCGCGCGAACGGCAGATTCTTCAACCTCAGTGAAGAACCTCGCACTGCGAACGAATGAGGTTCCACCTGATTTGATGACGAACGAGACAAGCGGAGCGTCGCTTTCTGGCAGTTCTAACACATAGGAGCAAAAATCCTCACTCTGCCCGCACGCTAAAAGCGGCATCGAATCTACCGAAGCGATATCGACACCCTCGCGAAGCTCTGCAAAAAAAATATCGCATGCATCTCCCGCAACTTCGAGCTCAAGCTTAATCACGCCGACATTGGTATAGCGTTTCCACTTTTCCATGGAGAGCGCATTGAAGTACGTGGAAAAATCCACCGTTCCCGAAAAAGAAAGAGCACCTGTATCCTTATCGTAATCAGCGCTTTCGGCGCGGTAATACAACTCGGGATATCCGCTCGCAAAATCATCGGTACGAACCAATACATTAGCCAAAGGAACCTTCTGCATAGCAATCTCACTCTCGCACGATCTCAACGCTTTTCCCAGCTCTTGTTTTGCCCCGAGCCCTAAAAAGACGCAACTTGGAAGTAGCCTGACCCCTGGTCGAGGTTCTTGTTGAAATACGGGTCGCCCTTGCTGCGAAGACCCGGCCATTTCTCGTCGAAGTAAGCAATATCTGCCTCTGAAAAATCGAGAGCGTTCAGGCTGTTGTCATAACGCTCTCGTGGGCTCTTCTCCTCGCATTCCACCTTGACAGTGGGCGTTTGGACGATACGGTAGCCCAAATTACGAAGGCGCAAGCAGTAGTCGGCCGTCCCGACATCTCCTTCGAACCGCTCGTCGAATCCTCCTGCCTCGAAGAATGCCTTGGCAGGGGTGACCAAGCCTTGGTAACCGACTGCGCTGCAATTCTGGAAAGCGCGCATGTTACACTGGTATCCGGGGAAGTCATCAGGATAGCCACGATAGAGCGGCATAATCCGCTTTGAAGTGATCGCAATACCAAAACACTTAGTCATACCGTCCGCATAGAGGGTTTTCGGCGCAACTGCGCCAATGCCCCGCAGCGAGCACATGCCGATAAGCTGCTCGAGTGGCTCAGGAGTTAAAAAAGAGCAACTATCGTCCATGAACAAGAGGTAATCGCCTGTCGCCGAACGCGCTCCTCTGTTAAAGCACTCAAACAATCTTTGATCTTCGCTTGCGATAACATAGCTCCCTTGAGCAACGAACTCCTCTGGCAAAACGCCTCTATTCGGAACAACCATAATCAGCTCGCATCGGTCGAAGCTGTTCGTCTGCTCAAACCACTCGACGAAGCGAGCGACAGCAAGTCTTTCGCAGCCGCACCTTACCACGACCGATATCTTTTGATCGCCTGAAACGCCAAACCAGAGATTGTAAAGGCTCGCAACCCCAGATGCAATGATGTCCGCATCGAGCGAACCTCTCTTCAGCTGGTTTTGTATGGCCAGTCGAGCCGACCTTCTGCTGTAAGGTTTCGAATCGGGGTTCGTTGCCGTTGAGGCGTCGCTGATGCGCCAATGGTAGAGCACTTTCTGCACACCGTAAACCTTGCGCGCCTGACTGGTTGCATATAACAGCATATTGTAGTCTTGCGATCCGTCATAACGAGCATCAGGAGCGGGCATGCCGTTTACAATGCTCCTGCGAATGGTCATGAGATGCATAATATAGTTTTTCGAAAGCAGCAATTCCGGAGAAAACGATGGTTTGAACAAAGGGCTCAGATGGCGAAAACCCCCTCTGTCTTCCATAACCATGTCTTCGTCGCAGTACAAAACGTCTATGCTACTATCACGATTTAGCGCGGAAGCATACTCGAACAGGGTGTCGGACTCGATAAAGTCGTCATGATCCAAAAAACAAACGAAGTCGCCTTCTGCGGCCGCTAACCCACAGTTGGTATTTTCGGTAATGCCGCGGTTGCCCTCAAGCTCAACGAGCTTCACTCGATCATCGAGCTTAGCATATGCCTGCAAAGCCGCTTTCAATTCGGGATCCTCCGGTGAGGCGTTAATCAGCACCAGCTCGAGATTGCCGTAAGTCTGCCCCAACACCGAATCTGCCATATCACGAAGATATGGCAGAGGAGTTTTGTACAAGGGAACTATGAAGCTAAACGTAGGCTCCCAAGAAAAGCGTGAGCCTCTCTGGTTCGCAAGATCCACGCCTTTTGCTCGATGGCGCTCAAACCAGTCGGCATAGCGAGCATCGGTCCATGCGTCAATAGGAAAGAACTCCGGATGCACATCCGCATGGACAAAGGCGTAACATCGCTCTTTCAATTTTGACAGCATCCCCATTTTGTCTCCCAGATAGCGCTTCATGCACTCTCGTTAGCGCTTCAACGATGCGAAGCCCTCGTTGACCTTATCTTTATCGCTTAGCACAACCTTGGTGGGATCAAAAACGGAATCTCCTTGCAAGGCGGGCCATGTGATACCAATATCCGGATCGTTCCAAATTAGACCGCCTTCGTCATTAGGATGATAGACATCGTCGCATTTATAGCAGAACTCGGCTATGTCGGACAGCACGAGAAAACCATGCGCGAATCCACGCGGGATAAAGAACTGCCGCCGGTTCTCAGCCGAGATCAAGACCCCTTCCCATCTACCGTAAGTGGGACTATTAGGCCTAAGATCGACAGCGACGTCGAAGACCTCGCCCGATACGACACGCACCAACTTGGACTGAGGATGCTCTTTCTGGAAATGAAGGCCTCGCAGCACGCCCTTGACTGATGACGATTGGTTGTCTTGCACAAACACAGCATCGATACCGCCGGCAACGAAATCTGCATGCTTGTAGGTTTCCATAAAGTAACCGCGCGAGTCGCCAAAAGACTCGACATCAACAACAATGACACCTTCGATAGAGGTCTCGGTAAACGTGAAATTGCCGGATCGAACCGTATCGCCCGCTGCCATTCTATCCTCCCTATTGTCCTCGCTCGGCATACTTGGCCTCGACAGCATCCTTCGCGTCACGCCACCATGCCTCGTTATCGCGATACCACCCAATCGTAGCCTTCAGGCCTTCGGCAAAATCAGTATGTATAGGCGTCCAGCCCAATTCCTCGCGCAACTTCGTCGAGTCGATGGCATAGCGACGATCATGGCCGGGCCGGTCTTTAACCCAATCGAAATCATCCGCATCTTTTCCCATGTTTTCAAGAATAGCACGAAGAACATCAATGTTGCTTTTTTCCCCATCGGCACCGATAAGGTACGTCTCGCCCAAACGACCTTGCTCCAAGATGGCCCATACGGCGCTTGAATGATCCTCCGTATGAATCCAATCGCGGACATTCAAGCCGTCACCGTAAAGTTTAGGACGCACTCCCGTGAGGACATTCGTTATCTGGCGAGGAATGAACTTTTCAACATGCTGACGCGGCCCATAGTTATTCGAGCAATTCGATATGGTTGCCCGTACCCCATAGGTGCGATGCCACGCTCGCACGAGCATATCAGAAGCCGCCTTCGTCGAGCTATAAGGAGACGAAGGGCGATACGGCGTATCCTCGGTAAAGCGCAGCGGATCGTCGAGCGCAAGATCCCCGTACACCTCATCGGTTGAAATATGGTGAAACCTCACGTCATGCCTGCGAGCGGCCTCCAAGAGGGTAAACGTGCCTTGGACGTTGGTACGGACGAACGGAGCAGGATCAGCTATGGAATTATCATTATGGGATTCCGCGGCAAAATGCACTATCGCATCGGCTTCACCAACAAGGCGATCCACTAATGTCTCATCGCAAATATCCCCATGGACGAACGCCATGCGATCTTCGGAAATTCCGGACAGATTCGCCAAGTTACCGGCATAGGTTAATGCATCTAGCACAACCACATGAACCTCGGGCTTGTTGTCTATCACCCAATGTACGAAATTGCTGCCAATGAAACCGGCTCCGCCGGTGACAAGGTATGTTTTCATATCTGTCCTTAGCACATAGTAGTTTTACGCTTGCCTGATTTTAACTCAATATGCAAAACCCATGGCACTTTCCACGCAAAGTGCTCCAACGGGCATATGAGTGAGCGGACCTCCTGCTAGCCCGACTACCGGGGTCAGCCCGACCGCCGCCCCAACCCCAACCCGACCCCTTCTCGTTGCGATACGCGAAAGTAATGTAAACGCCTGCAAAGCGAATATTGCATGCTATCATACTGCAATTGCGGCTTTTCAAGCGCAATAAGAAAAGGAGAAGAGGGAGGGCTTCGAGCTACATGAGCTTTTCGAAAACGTCGTTGAAGCGCAATTGGTTCATTCTCACGTCCCTTGTCTCAAAGGACTTCAAGCTCAAGTATCGTCGCAGCGTCTTGGGCGTTGCCTGGTCGGTTTTAAACCCACTGCTCATGATGATTGTGCTTGCCGCAGTCTTCTCGGTCGTTTTCCGAGGAACCATCGAACCGTTTCCCGTCTATCTGATTCTCGGACAAACGCTGTTTACCTTCATGTCAGATGCCACGTCAGGCGCCATGGGTTCCATCATCGAGTCCGCTCCGCTCATAAAAAAGATACGAATCAACAAGATGCTCTTCCCGCTGGAGAAGGTGATGTTTGCCCTTCTTAACTTCGCCATCTCTCTTATTGCGGTAGCCATAGTCATGGTTTTCTTTCAAGTTGTCCCAACTTTCAATATCTTGCTATTGCCCGTGCTTTTGGCATACCTTTTTATGTTTAGCTTGGGGCTCGGTTTACTACTCGCAGCACTGTCGGTTTTTTTTCGCGACATCATGCATTTGTGGGGTGTCATTCTCACGGCATGGACCTATGCGACACCTCTTTTCTACTCTATCGAGATCCTTCCCGATTGGATGGTCTCCGTGATACAGTTCAACCCTATGTATTATTACGTCACTTACTTCCGCGAGATTGCCATGTGGGGAACAACACCGGGTCTTACAGAAAACCTCATCTGCTTCGGATGTGGAGCCGTTGCGCTCGCTTTAGGGCTACTTGTATTTCGCAAGCAGCAAAAGAAATTCATATTGTACGTTTAGAGACGAGAGATCATTATGCCTGAAAACGTTAACACATCGGCTCTTTCGCTCGACAGCTCTGAGACCTCCAAACCCGTTGATAACCGCCCAGACATGGTCAGGGTAGACCATGTTTCCATGGTTTTCAACATGGCGTCCGAGCAATTGAACAGCTTGAAGGAATACCTCATCAAAATTGCGCGACGGGAATTGTTCTTTGAGGGGTTCACAGCGCTCGATGACATATCGTTCGTTGTGAAAAAGGGGGATGTTTTCGGCATAATTGGCACCAATGGATCTGGTAAGTCCACAATGCTAAAAATAATCGCGGGTGTTTTGGAGCCTACGAAAGGGCATTGCGAGATCAACGGCAACATTGCGCCCCTTATCGAGCTTGGCGCCGGATTCGATACGGAATTATCCGCGAGAGAGAATATCTATCTTAACGGTGCGTTACTCGGCTATTCAAAAGATTTCATCGATGAGCACTTCGAAGAAATCGTCTCTTTTGCAGAAGTGGAAAAGTTTCTTGACATGCCACTTAAAAACTATTCGTCGGGAATGGTGGCGCGCATTGCATTCGCCATTGCCACCGTGATCGTTCCCGAAATCCTTGTGGTAGACGAAGTGCTCTCTGTAGGCGATTTCATGTTCCAGAAAAAATGCGAGGACCGCATCAGCGAGCTTATCGAAAAGCACGGCGTTACAGTTCTCATCGTCTCGCACAGCAACGAGCAAATAGCCCGATTATGCAACAAAGCAATCTGGATCGAAAAGGGCCATACACGCATGCTGGGAGATTCAGAATCAATCTGTCGCGTCTACGGCGGCCTTGGAGGTAGGTCCGGCAGCTCAAAAGCCGAAAAGATGGTATTTGACGCTCTTAGAGAGTCTGATCATTTCGAAATACCCGACAATACGCTTATCAAAATACATGGGGAAAGTGCCGACGGAACAAATGTAAAGATGGCGCTTCGCGGAAGAAAAGATACCGATACCCATACGGTCATCATCGCTTGCGGAACCACGCATGTTAACGCAGTTATGGCGAACCCTCTGGGAGGAGCTCTTGGAGCTCCAATCATCACAACAAAGCCCGATGAACTCTCAGAAGCAGCTGAACGCCTACTGTACGACTACAAGCCAGAACAGATTATCACAATCGACTGCGGGCGCTGCGCTTCGAAAGCCTTCGAGGTGTTACATCGCTTGCCATGGCATCCAGCCATCACTGCGATCGAAAACAACGACGGCAACACTTGGGATATGTCAATGAAGCTGTATGAGTATGGCCTGAAGCGAGGGCTTTGGTCCAATGAGGCCTCTTTGATTCGACTCGACAACAATCCCGAATCGCTTGTCGCCTCACCGTTTCTCTATGATTCTAAATGTCCGCTTTTTGTCGCATCGAACAACATGGATATCGATGTCAAGGACTTTAAAGAAACGCTCGCTCGAGGATCGATAACGCACCTTGTGGCATTCGGTGCAGAGCCATTTGATACGTTGGACAGCAAGATAGTCTCGCAGGGAATAGCTATCGAACGTATCGCTGCCGGCAATCAAGCAGCATCATGCTTCGCCATTACTGCTTGGGTCTATGACCGCATGAAAAGGGCACGCGGCAGGGTTGATGAACTTTGCGTCGCCACTCTGTCCCTTGCCCAATGGCCAGAGCTGCTTGCTTGCGGATGCTACACCTCACAACGACCGAGCGTATTACTACTTGAAGACAATACGAATTTGGACAGCATAGCCCAATGCCTACAATTCGTACGGGATCGCAAAGACGATCTGCAGGCCATAGTCTCGATAGGCAACCAGCTGGCACTTGGAGAAACCGAACTCCAGATGCTCTGTTACGAACTTGAATACTAACCCTCTTCTTCTTTCAAATTCTCAAGATACGAACGCAAGGCATCTTGCCACGTACGCATCTCATCGCCAATCGTCTTCGCCAAATGATCGTTAGATAAAGACGAGTACGCAGGCCTCTCGGCACTTAAAGGAAAACGCTCTTTGTATTCAACGCTGGTCAGCGGTATCTTTTCACAGGGGATCGCCGCGCCGTCGACCACCGCGCAGGCGAAATCGAACCACGAGCATGTACCTTTGTTGGTGCAGTGGTAAACACCATAATCGTCGGTAGCTGCAATCTTGAGGATCTCATACGCCAGATCATTGGCAGACGTGGGGTTGCCGAACTGATCGGAAACGACGCTTATCCTCCCCTTCTCATGAGCGAGGCGCATCATAGTCTTTACAAAATTCTTGCCAACGTAACCATAAAGCCAAGCGGTGCGCACAACGAAAGCCCGTTCGCAAGCAGCACGTGCCAAAATCTCTCCCGCCCACTTCGTTCGCCCGTAAGCGGAAAGAGGACGAACAGGATCGCTTTCGCTACGCGGTTCCGGGTCAGTTCCCGGAAATACATAATCAGTGGAAACGTGCACGAACTTACCTCCGCACGTTTCGCACGCAATCGCCAAATTCTCAGCTCCATATGCATTGACTCGGAATGCTGCTGCCTCGTCGCGTTCACAGCCGTCAACGTTCGTCACGGCCGCGCAGTTGATCACAAGGTCATAAGGACCCTTTTCGGAGAACCAAGCTGCCACAGCTGCTCTATCGGAGATGTCCAGATTGTCGTAATCTGCATAATCTACCCGCGCATCGGCATACAACCGATCTATGGGACCGATTTCTGCAGCCATGGATTCCAAACAACTTCGAAGCTCGTTACCTAACTGCCCTTTCCCGCCCGTAACGAGAATATTCAAGCCTAATCACGCTCCTTATGGGAAATGATCTTGCCTTCGGCAACCTTCCTCAAGTGTTGACCGTAAACCGACTTTCCATATTTTGCAGCCGCATCAAGAAGGCGATCCTTGTCAATCCAGCCATTCTGGAACGCTATCTCTTCCACTACAGACACCGAAAGTCCTTGGCTGCGCTCAACTGCTCTCACAAATTCGGAAGCCTCGTAGAGCGACTCCATGGTTCCCGTATCAAGCCAAGCATATCCGCGGCCCAACGTAACGACATTGAGAGACCCGCCCTCTAAATACATTTGGTTGAGGGTAGTTATCTCGAGCTCCCCTCTCGCAGAGGGCTTGACCCGCTTCGCCAGTTCGCAAACACGGTTATCATAAAAATACAAGCCCGTGACTGCATAATTAGACTTTGGATGCTCCGGCTTCTCCTCGATAGACACCGCATTGAAGTCCTCGTCGAATTCCACTACCCCAAAACGCTCAGGGTCATCTACATGGTAGCCAAACACCGTAGCCCCGCCCTCTCGTTCAGCGCTTGCAACCGCATTCCGTAAATGACGTCCCAAACCGTTGCCGTAGAAGATGTTGTCGCCCAGTACGAGCGCGCAACTATCACCGGCAATAAAATCTTCGCCAATAATGAAAGCCTGAGCAAGGCCATCTGGACTAGGCTGCTCCGCATAGGAAAGACTCACGCCGTAATCCGAGCCATCCCTGAGCAACCGTTCGAAATTCGAGAGATCTTGGGGTGTCGAAATAATAAGGATCTCGCGAATCCCAGCCATCATGAGTATCGACAAGGGGTAATAAATCATGGGTTTATCGTACACTGGAAGCAACTGCTTGCTAGTGACCGAAGTCAATGGGTAAAGCCGAGTGCCAGAGCCTCCAGCCAAAATAATGCCCTTCATTTCGCTCCTCAGATAGACTCACAACCATTACAATTTCGATTTAAATGTTAGCGTACACCAGAAGTTATGTGGAACAGCTTGATCAAAAGCCACCAAGAAAACCAATCGGCGCTTTTTCTTTTATACTAGGAAAGCATGAGCACAATCGACATTTGAGGAAATCGCATGAAAATCAGCACCCTTTGCGCATGCCGCGGCGACGGCAGAGGATACATTAGCTTCAAAGTTACGCAATTAAACCAAAACAGCAGAATGAATCTTTCGGGTGTGGCTCCGGCAGGCAAACAGGTGCCTATGCAACTCTACGTAACAGCCGAGTCGGCGCGAGAAAAGACCGTAGTGATCGCGTTTCCCCTCGTTCCATGCAAGATTGACTACACACTCTCAGAAATCGACAGGGAGGGCAACACGCTATCTTCCTGCAAAAAGAGCATTCGACCTTTTATCTTGAAGTGGGCATCGCGCTACAACTATCGATTCAAGAAGCAGCAATGTCACTCCATTCGAGATATTGAAGAAGTGGACTACTTCAAACATGCAACCATAGATTTCAAAGAGTGTATACCGACCGCCACCGACACGATCCTGCGGATCACCTTGACGCTTCCCACCCGAAACGATATTCCATACAAGCTCAGGCTCCTCGACGAAAAGTTTAATCAACTTCCCCTCAACTCAACCATAATGAACGACTCGCTTGTGTCGCTCGAATACGACGAAGTATCCGAGCTGAGATTCATAGATATCTCGTTGCGCATCCCCCATGATATAAAGACGTACATTATTGAGTTCACCGATACGTCGGATACCATCCGGCAAAACTTCGCATGCTTGGAGACAAGTCTTTATGCTTACCTCCTCAGGCGGTTTCACGACCTCACCCTCGATGCAGCCCATGATCCCAAGTATCAAGCCTGGGCCTCAAAGAGAAAGCCCACGGACGCCTTTACTAAACAGCAGAAGCGAACGAGATTCGAACATGCACCGTTAATAAGCATCATCGTTCCGCTCTTTCATACCCCCCCTGCCTTTTTTCGCGATATGGTGGAAAGCGTGCTAGCCCAAACATACAGCAAATTTGAGCTCATCTTGGTCAATGCCGACAGGAGCAATAGCGAGCTATCCGCAGAAGTCAACGAGGCCCTCTCTCGCGATCGGAGAATCCGGGAAGTAGAGTGCCCTGAGAACAGGGGAATCTCTCTGAATACTGCGGAGGGTATCAAAGTCGCGCAGGGGGACTATCTTGCCTTCCTTGATCACGATGACCTGCTGGAGCCAGATACGCTTTTCCTATATGTTTCCGCGATAAACAAAGATCCCAGCATCGATCTTCTCTACTGCGACGAGGATAAACTTTTCCCTGACGGATCATACGGCGACGCTTACTTTAAGCCGGACTTCAGTCTCTTCCTTTTGCGAGAAATCAACTACATCTGCCACTTTCTAATGATCCGCAAAACGGTCGTGTCGAAAATGGAGCCCCCGGATCCGAAATACGATGGCGCCCAAGATCATCACATGGTCTTGCAGGCGGTTGATCAGGAAGCGCACATCCATCACGTTCCCACGGTTCTTTATCACTGGAGAATATGTGAAGGCTCGACGGCGGCTGGGACAGCGAGCAAGCCGTACGCAGACGTTGCCGGAAAACTCGCAATCGAGCATCATCTTGAGAAGCAGAGGATCAAAGCCCGCGTTGGGAACACGGAAGCCCCGTGCCGCTATCGCGTAACATACGAGCCAGCGCAACAACCCCTCGTCTCAATCGTGATACCCAATAAAGACAACGCCGAAGTTCTCGCCGTCTGCATTGACTCTATCCTCGAGAAAAGCACTTATGAAAATTTTGAGATTATAATTGTCGAGAACAACAGTACCCAGCCCAAAACGTTTGACTATTACACCAGTATTGCCGAACAAGACTCCCGAGTATCGATAATAACATGGGAGCACGAATTCAATTTCTCCAAAATCATAAACTTCGGCGCATCGAAGGCAATGGGTGAGTACCTTATCCTCCTGAACAACGACACCGAGGTTATTAGCCCCCGCTGGATTGATGACATGCTCGGAATTTGCCAACAATCGCAGGTTGGTATCGTGGGTGCAAAGCTTTACTTCCGAGATGGAACCATTCAGCATGCCGGGGTTGGCATTGGCGGCGAAGGCGCGGGTCACTTGAACGTTAATCTGGATAAAAGCGCGTCGGGATATTTCAATACAACCATCACAACTCACGAGCTCAGCGCCGTCACCGCTGCGTGCATGATGACCAAGCGTTCGGTGTTCTTCGAGGTAGGAGGGTTTGAAGAAGATCTTGTCGTTGCTTTCAACGATGTAGATTATTGCCTCAAAGTAAGACGTAGTGGCAAACTCGTGGTATTTTGCGCAGAAGTTGAGCTGTACCATTACGAATCGCTATCGAGAGGGTATGAGACGACGGAGAGCAAGCAGATCAGGTTTCATCGAGAGGCATCCCTGCTCAATCTCCGTTGGCCTGAATTTTATGTTAAAGGAGATCCGTATTTGAACCCGAATCTTTATCCTGGCAATATGTACTATCGGCTCAACGACCGAAACCTTTGATATGATTGATTGGTTCGAACGCGCAAAGCAGCAGAAACGTTCGAGCTACCGACATAAGAGGAGACAACCTTGTCATCGATAGCGACAGGTAAGCAGGGTGCAGGAAAAGACATGGTTCAGCGCTGCAGCCCGTACGTTTTCATTGTATTCGCTTCAGCTTTTGTCGCGCTTTACGGTGAGTCGTTCTATGAAATATGCAGAGGATATTACTCGGGAGAGTATCTTGGGCTTATTACCTCTACCATGACATATGGAGTAGCCGCACGAACCTGCTTGCTTTTTCTCATTTCGATTGCCGTTTCTTTTGCCTTTTTCAAGCTGTGGAAGCATCTATCAGGATACATCTACCGATTTCGCTACCTCATTGCGGGTGTCATTCTCGCAATTTGTACGATATTTGAAATTAGTGGCTCTTCTGTTGGCTGTTGGAGCCCCTATTTGAATGAACCCGCAAGCTCGACTACACTTTTTGGAATCCCACGTGCAATAAGATCTGATGAATGGCTCGTCAACCTTCCCACCTTCCTTTCGCAATCGTTTAACGACTACGGCACTTCGTCTTCGATCCTGCGCGGAACAATCACCGACACAACAATGCCCATCAGCGCGCCTTCGTGGTCATTGGCAACGCTGTTCCACCCTTTTCAATGGGGGTATCTTGTTTTCGGGTCAGCGAAAGGGGTGGCGTTCGAGTGGACGTCAGCGAAGTTGGCACTAATTATGGTATCTTTCGAATGCGCAATGCTCTATACCCGGAAGAATAAGGCCCTCAGTGCTGCCGCCGCAATAATGCTGTCCTTTTCTCCTTTGATACTCTGGTGGAACACAGGAGCGGCCCTTGTCTTCGGGCAAGGACTTGTCATTGCATTGTACCACCTCGTCAACCGAGACAGCTTCAAAGTCAAACTTATTGCTTCGATCGCCCTTGCATGGCTTGCAGGGTGTTACCTCATGATGATGTATCCAGCTTGGCAGGTTCCGTTCTTCTTTATTTTTGCAGTCTTCGGCATCTGGGTGATTTTGAGTTACCGAAAGAATACAAAAGGAGGTTCCCCCGAACTACGCACGTTCGCACCTCGAAAAAGCATCCTCCTCTTGCTTCTTTGCTGTATTGCAGTTGTCGTCATGATTGTCCTTGTGTTTGTCGGGGCACGTGATGCACTCCTTGCTACCACCTCTACAGCCTATCCTTCAGGGCGCGTATCGACTGGCGGTGGCTTAATTCCCTATTTATTCGGCTACGGCTCAAGCATTTTCTTGCCTCTATCCTCAGGGCAGATCAACGCAAGCGAGTTATCAGTGATGTTCACGCTCTTTCCCTTGGGGCTCATTGCCGGATGCGTCAATTCCTACAAGCGCAAGGATATGCTTTCTCGACTTCTCGTGACCCTAGAGATCATCTTCCTCATTTACGGTATTTTCGGCTTTCCAGAATGGCTTTCGCGAATAACTCTTTTTAGTTACATTCCCACTCAACGACTCCTATTTCCGCTGGGCTGCATCGACATCTTTCTTCTCATTCGCGCCCTTTCGCAATGTGACCGCCCCTTAGTGAAAACTCGTCCGGCGACCCTCATCGCAACAGGACTTGTCTCACTTTCAATATTCATTGCATGCCTTTCAAACGCATTGTTCGATATGTTGTTTGCTGAGAAGATCACGATGTTGATTGCGATTATGCTCATCTGCACACCATGCATACTCGCCCTTGTCACAAGATTCTCTGTGAATATGTTTGCCGCCTCTATCGCCTGCGTCCTCCTCTCAACCGGTCTTTGTGTTAATCCAATTCAAAAAGGACTCGATCCTCTCACAGATTCCGCCTTGTATTCCGAAGTCAAGCAGATTGCAGAGTCCAACCCGACGGGATTATGGATAGCCGAAGACACAATCGCTATGGCGAATTTTTGCGTCGCAGCAGGTGCGCCAACCATAAACTCAACGAACGCTTACCCAGATTTGGAAAGATGGGAAGCGCTTGACCAAAAGGGAGACTACGCCGAAATATACAATAGATATGCCCACATAATTATATCTTTACAAAACGATACCGACACCGAATTTTCCCTTCAGCAAGATGATGCATTCCAAGTCATCCTCAATTGGGAAGACGTGGACAAATTAGATGTCAGCTACATATTGACCCAAAAGGAATATCCGGCCTCTCCTTCAGAGGGCATCGAGCTCACGCTTCTCGCTCAAAACAATGGATACAACATTTACTCAGTCGACGACATTTAACAAAAGGATGATCGACATTACAACCATTAAACCTTTATCGACTAAGAAGAATATCCTATGGAACTCCCTTGGCAGCACGATATACCAAGGCTGCTTATGGTTAACCACGGTTTTTGTAGTACTTCTTTCCAACAGTTATGAAAATTCTGGGATCCTTGCCTTTGCAATGACCGTAGGTAATATCTTTTCCCCTGTAGCAATATACAGCATAAGAACATACCAGGTGTCAGATATTGAAAACACTCACTCGTTGCAAAATTATATCGCCTTTCGACTTATCACTATCTCCGTCGGCTTTGCACTCTGCATCCCTTATTCCGCGCTTATAACGCCGACCGAGAATACACTGCTGGCTGTACTAGTCTTTTTGGTTTTCAAAGCCGACGAGTCCTTTGCCTCTGTATGCTACGGCGCCGAGCAAAAGGCTTCACGTATGGACTACATAGGTATTTCTCAGAGTCTCAGAGGAATTGCGCTTCTGGTGTCATTTTGCTTGGCATTGTATCTCACAGGCAATCTCTTCATAGCAATTGGCGCTATGACTATTGCATGTCTTCCGATCACTCTGCTATATGATCTGCCCCATGCAAGGCTGTTCGGCAAAATTGCACCGAAAATTGAATTGAACCGCTGCTTTCTTCTCCTCAAAACCTGCTTCCCGGCTGTAATTGCCGCCTTATTATGCGGATCCGTCGTAGCAATCGCGAGGCAATGTTTCGGAATCCAATACGGCAACGAAGCACTTGGCATTTATGCGGCAGTCGCTACACCCTCTGTTGTAATACAACTTTTCGCCCAATACCTTTACAGTCCCTTTTTGACTCCTATCGCCGAGAAGTGGCACACTCAGAATCATGATGATTTTCTTGCCTATTTCAAAAGAGTTGGCTGCGGTATCCTGTTGGCCATAATCGTAGCCACGTTGGCGTTTGGTTTCGCAGGGCAACCTCTCATTGTGCTCATCTATGGCGCGAGCATTTCCGAGTACACGTATTTACTGCCATACGTCATGATTTCTACGGCCCTTATTGCAATAATGTGGTTCTTAGGAGACGTCTTGGTAATTTTTCGGGACTTCAAGGGTGTTCTGATCGCGAACGCGACTGCATTCGCCTCAACTTTACTCCTCATGGGATATCTTATCGACCATTATTATATGAATGGGATCAATGTTGTTATTATATTTTCCTATATAATCGGCATTGTAGTAGGGGGGGCTTTTCTCTTTTGCCAAATCAGAAGAAAAGGGTAGGCTCATAAGCTTCATTCTATGAGCCAATCAATGAACTCCATAAACGCTTATATTATCTCTTGGTACTTGATATCGAGGATAGAAGCAATTTTATCAGAATTCAAAACCGTTTCCCCTCCATCAATTTCGTGATAAAGATCCGGCCACTTCACGTATTCAACCGAACAGTCTAGTTCATCGGCTATTGCACTGGCAAACTCATTCAGGCTGTGATTTACTCCCCCTATATTGAAAATTTCATTCTCCATCGCAGCATTGCCGGCTGCTTCGTACAAAACATGGCAAATATCAGAGATATGAGTATAGGTTTTCTTTCCTTCCCCGTTTCCGAAAACTGTAATGGTTCCTCTTTCAAGAGCCTGATTTCGAAATAAAGAATACGTCCCGTAGCTTTGCGCTCCGTCAATAAGAGTTCCAAAAGGGGTGCACATTCTTAAAATACAGTATTTCGTTCCAAAGCAATTCGCATATAATTTAATATAATGCTCTGCAGCCAGCTTTGTAATCGCATAAACCGATTTAGGGTCTTTTCTATCGGTTTCCGTAATTGAACTTCTTTTTTTTTCGGCATAAACGAGCCTCGAAGAAGGATAAACTACTCGAGCCTGAGATCCCGTTTTTCTATGCATATCGAGAACATTCACCAAGCCCGTTTCGTTAAGACTGATGAAATCGGGGTACGCATCGAAGCCTTCAATGGTTCCCGTCATGCCGGAAAAAACGAAGATACTATCGACTGCAAAATCGAGGTCCTTCAAACTTTCCTTATCCAAAATATTCACTTTTCGGTAGCGCAAATCACCATCAGCATGCTCGTTATGGGATCCATATAAATCTATACAGCATTCGGGGTGATTGTCAAGAAGATATTGACGAAAATTTCTTCCCAGATAGCTGTTCGCTCCAACGATAGCAATTTTCATTAACGCTCCAAGATGTCACGGCAAATATCTTCCACGGTTGAACAAAAACGGTAACTCGAATAGCGTCTTTCTGCGTAATTCCTGCAAACTTTTGACTTTTCGGTATCTCTTGCAGGAATTAATGCAAGCTGTTCTTGTAAAGCAGCTACCGATATTTCTTCAACATAATAGCAGCATGTCTGATCTGCAAGATATGCCATGCCCGATGTATTAAAGCAGCATATAGGAACACCGCATGCCAACGCAATCAATGCGGCGTATGGCATCGTATCTTGCAAGCTTGGCAAAACGACACAATCAGCCGCGCAATAGTATTTCACAAGTTCATCTTGATTAGAGATGTATGGCAGGGCTAAGTAGTTTTCAGGCAAGCCCGTCTTCTTTTCAGTGTATCCAACATGCACGAATAAAGCATCCATATCATTAAGCGCTTGCGCGCACGGATAGTAATATTCTTTAATCCCTTTTCTCCTGTCAGAGAAAGAACCGATTGTCAGGAATATTCGTTTGTCCAATGGCAATCCCAATGCTTGCCGAGCCTGTTTCATCGAGATGGGCTTGTATTGATCTTCTACGTCAATGCCCCAGTCTAGACAATATAGCTTTTGATCCGATAGCAAAGCTGATCGACGCGCTTTTTCAAGACTGTACTGTGGTCCTGCAAATGCTAAACGTTTACATCTACTGTACCTAACCCTTTTTTCTTCGAATATTTTTGTTGAGCGATCTAAAAATAAACTCAGTGGATACATCCTGGTTTGAGGGCATGAGAAACACTTTGTCTCATATTTTGTACAGTCAAACGAAAAGCAGCACTTTCCAAGGAAGGGATATTCGTCTGGCATGATATTCAACACAGGTATATCTGCGTCCCCCAAGTATTCGAAAAGAGAATTTTCGTTAAGATAGTAGCCATGAACATTGAGAAGTATGACTATGTCGGGCGAGAATTCACCTAGTTTACCAATCAGCTTCGCCGTTGCCTTTTTCGAGTAATGCCCCTGCAGCCCTGTCAATAACGACGCCGCCATATGAAAGCCAACCTCAAACGCTGAGTCAACCTTAATGGTGCGTCGATCAGACGAATTACCCTTGCGTCCGTAAAAAGCACATACGTCATGACCTTGCCCTTCAAAAAAGTCCGTTAAGGTCTTGGCCATGTTTCCAGTGCTTCCCATCTGATAAACACTGTTAACAATACTTATCTTCATTACCACCTCGATATACTATGACCCTATAGCCCAACTCATTCCATCAGCAAAACCATGGTTCGCAGAGCTAGTCTAGTCAAAAGAGGATACTGTTTCCAATAGCCACAAATATCGATTCATGGCATAGAGATACATAGTATTAATATTTTCGTGAAAAGTATCATCCGGATTGCACGAGCCATCTCGATCATCAAAATCCCAGATAAGATAATTCATTTCTTGACTGCGCTCGAGTGTCGTTTGAATATTGTTCATCCAGGGGATGATACTATCTTGCGTCACCATTGGCAGCAATGTGCTCAGAGAGGTTTTTTTGAACTCAGCCCTGAAAACAGGGACGTTGAACAAGGCTGACGAGAACCATCCTCCACCAGCCCAACCAACCTCGCTGCCGTTTGTTACAACGCCAAGCGAAGTATCAAAATCCCATACAGGTCCAGCATAGAGCTTATCCTCGTACTGCGGCTTAAAAAAATAAACCGACGAACGCCCGAAATCCGCATTTCCAGTCCAATTTTGAATGAAGTAAAACTTTATGAAGGAATCCCGATCGATGTATTCGAATAGGCTTTTCCCAGTAGAAGAATTAACTCCCCCTTCATTGATACATTGGATAATCTCTTCAACAAAACTGCTTATAGATTCCACCTGAGCACGAGGGGCATATTCCGGGTTCTTCAACACGATAACATCTGAAGTACTAGTAACAAACCAGCTTTTTTCCTTTACTCCCCATACAGTATCCAGCTCCAATAAATATCCACCTGCATTAATCCCTGGATCAGCCAAGCCCTCGACCCACTGCATTTTCCCACCCCGCCTTGTTGTACCCTGATTGGCTGGGAGTTTGTCATAATCGCTTACCGAGGGATTAGCTAGCTCAATTGCCGCCTCCATGTCTTCAATATCTACTCTTCCCGAAGCAACCTCAACTTTCTCGCAGAGTAGGTACGAACCTCTGTAGTCTCCGTCGTAGTAAAGATCAACATACTCGCACTCCGGAGATTCGTTTAAGCCTACTGCGGCCGCAAACTTGTAGGCAATCAAATTATGACTTAATGTTGGGTCAAACGAATTCGCCAAGAGCAGCCAAGTTTTGCTATTTTCGCTTTTATCTTCAGGACGAATGAGGCTAACTTTCTTATCGAATTTTACTTGATAAGACTTCTTGTTTGTCGAAAGCCAAGTTGAATTGCCTCGACCTTTTATTTGCTTTAACGAAGCGCTGTGCACAAGCGAAAAATCCTTATTGAAATAGCTCATGTATCCTGTTGTCTTGGCACTATGGTCAATACTGCTTTCAATATAATCTCTTCCAAAACCATCGGGGTTGTCGCTATTCATAAAAACTGAGCCGACTCCCCTCGATTGCACTATCTTCAATGGCAGCTTAATGCTCATTTCCTCAGATAGGCCAACTGTCAAATCACAGGAGTACGATGTTTTTTCCTCGAAGTCAAAAAGTGAGGCAAAATCGAATGGAACACCGCTTTCTATCACAACATCTTCGCCGGATGTACCCGAAATGGAAACTGTAGCGCCCGAAGTCACCTCATAGCAAAGTATTAGATTGTTCAAGTCAACGCCTGCTGGTAGGAAAAGATAATCAATTCCGTCAATTACTTTTGGCGAGACGGCGCTATTTGTAAGACCGCTTTCAGCCAAAGCCGTATAGGTTAAACTAAGCGATGCGGTTGGGGAAACCTTCATCATCTCACCGATAAGTGCAACCAATTCAACACCGTAAGACTGAGACGCAGCCCATTTACCGCCCAGTAATTCAACAGTTGACGCACACCCTCGTTTGACATACCCGAAACGGGGATCCACGCAAGCTTGCACCAATTCCTCCGTGGAGGCATATGCTTTCAAGTGCTGCACTTGGGCGCGGAGCCCAGTGCGCACATCTGCAAACGAGTTTCCAGGAACTCCGTTTCCGGTTGCTCCAATCCCAGCAAAATTACACTGCTCCGCCTTAACGTCACCCCCGAACTGCAGGTAACCTGTTTCCTTCATCGCCTGTGCGAACACCACCTCTGCCCTCACGCCCTCAACAGCAGCCTCTTCGCAGAGGATAGTGCAAAACTGCTCGATCGTTCCAGCGCCCTTTCCAGAATACGCATCAGCTGGATACTTCTTGCTTTTGCTACTGAAGAAGGCGGACATCTGGGATGCGTCCACGTTCGAAACACCCATGATGCCATAACCAGATGATCCTTTATACTGCATGCCCACCGACGTTGCTCCGACTAGAGCTGTCACTTCGTTGCCCGCCGTCAGATAAACATGGGCGGAATATGTTCGCTGCGTTGATATACTGTACTTGTGATCCCGGATATTTACGAGGGCCCTCCAGCTTCCGTCAGATTGTCTTGTTGCGTCATACCACCTTATATCGCTTTGATCGGCTGCAGACCAAAGCGGCACTTGAACTTTCGATACGCCGGATGCAGATGACACGTTTCTCACAGCAACAGCAAACGTTCCGAGTTCTTCATTTTGGCTCTCAATCGAAACCGAGGCCGACGGCTCATTTATGGTAAAAGTCGTTGAGGACCATACGGGTTCCCCGAACACTGTTCCGTACATATGCACATTGTACGATCCTGGAGATTTGTGAGACGAGATAGGGATGGTAGCTCTCCAGATGCCATCAACCAAGCTATACGAAGCCGAGTACCATATCATGTCGTCCTGCCCACCGACATCGCTCCACACCGGGAATCTGACAGCCGAAGAAGCACCCAATCGTCCTCCCGATGCCTCGACAGTCGCCGTTTTCTGGTCGGCAGAAACCGTTGCCTTCAAAGTGAGCCGCCGCTCGTCATCACCGAGTTCTTTAGAAATGCTGAACGTCGCCGAGGCCCTCGGGAGGCACTCGCCGGCGTAGGTGGCGTAGGCCTGGGCCGAGTACTCGCCGTAGGCGCCGAACTCGGCGCCCAGGTCCACCGACCCCGTCCAGCTGCCGTCGGCCTGGCGGTAGCCCTGGTACCACTTGGTGGGGCCGCCGCCGGGGGCGGTGACCGGGAAGCAGACGTTGGAGGGGGTCAGGGTGAAGCCGGACGCCTTGAGCCGCAGCGTGCCGTCGGACACGGCGGCCTCGAAGGCCACGGTCGGCTCCGCGACGCTGAACGTCGCCGAGGCCCTCGGGAGGCACTCGCCGGCGTAGGTGGCGTAGGCCTGGGCCGAGTACTCGCCGTAGGCGCCGAACTCGGCGCCCAGGTCCACCGACCCCGTCCAGCTGCCGTCGGCCTGGCGGTAGCCCTGGTACCACTTGGTGGGGCCGCCGCCGGGGGCGGTGACCGGGAAGCAGACGTTGGAGGGGGTCAGGGTGAAGCCGGACGCCTTGAGCCGCAGCGTGCCGTCGGACACGGCGGCCTCGAAGGCCACGGTCGGCTCCGCGACGCTGA
>NZ_JAIUDM010000005.1:287084-298305 GCF_030418435.1 Gordonibacter sp. RACS_AR49
CCGGGGGCGGTGACCGGGAAGCAGACGTTGGAGGGGGTCAGGGTGAAGCCGGACGCCTTGAGCCGCAGCGTGCCGTCGGACACGGCGGCCTCGAAGGCCACGGTCGGCTCCGCGACGCTGACAGAAGCTGAAGAAACCGCAAACCCGGTCACACCCTTATCGAGGCTGCACCATGCCTTTACCTCATAGCTTCCATAGCTTCCCCCGGCTATATTCTTCTCACAACTCCACGACCCGTCCGCCTGCCGCACTCCTTGGCAGTAATCGATAGCTCCTGTCGGATCGACAACAGAAAAGCTCACGTTATCGGGAGGTGCCCCCCAGTTTGAGGTGTTCATTGACAGAATATCGCCATTTAGCTCAACCGTCATATCGGTTTTATTATATCCGACATCAATATGACGGTATTCCTTGATAGAGCCGTCTATGGTAGCGTAGGCGCAGACATCGTAGACACCATAAGTTGCTCCCAAATCGAAAGACCCTGTCCATGACCCGTCACTTTGCTCATAACCTTGCACCCATGTCGTTTCGCCAGTAGGAGCCAAAACGGAGAAGCATACATTGTCAGGATCGACCCCCCAGTTTCGCGTATCGAGCTCAAGGATACTTCCATTGATCTCAGAATGCACTTCTACCCTGCTCTTCGAAAGCCCGTACTGTTGAGCGATCCCGGTTGCGTCGGCAACACCCAAGGCTCTCAAATTGCCTTCATTGCTCAAAAAGGCAGCGTCAGAGGCGTTGTCGACAAATGCATGCTCAACAATAATACCGGGAATACCATATACGCGGCTTTCGTTAATCACCGTATAGAAATCCGCTAGATGACCGTCTTCGTAATAATAAGGTCCAGAGCCTTGATAATACTCTGAATCACGGACTTTCACACCGCGATTAGCTAGCCCTAGTGAAGTAATTTGCTGCAGGATCTTCGTTGCAAGAGCCTCACCGGTCACATGAGTTTGGTGCTGATAAGAACTTCCGTTCGGAATATATACTTCCGCCCCGGAGCCGCCGCTCGCATTGCAGTGGATACTCACGAAAACGCTGGCGCCTTGCTGTACGGCCCTTGCCACCCTATCCAACAGACCAACGTACTCATCACCAGTTCGCGTCATTACCACACGCACACCGTAATACGATTCCAATTCCTGCTGGCAATACTGCGCGATTTTGAGATTAAGATTCTTTTCAACCAAACCAAATCCAGACGCACCACCATCGCTACCGCCATGGCCGGGGTCGAGCGCCACCACAACATCAGAATCCCTGCTTGTGGCACTTCGCGATTGGCGGGAAGATGCTGCAAGCCCGTATTCACCTTGTTTGTTAGCCTGGGCCACCTCTATCGCGCTTTCTAAGCTGCTCTCTTGAGATAGAGTTCCAGCCTCATCTATCGAATAGACGGTAACCTCTCCAGGATCGGCTTCTTCAGCAAACAGCGACACCGACGAGAGCACCTTGAAAGAATAATGGACATCTGTGTACTGGAAAAGATCTTCCGTCTCTTTTTGACCACCAGCATTCGAGTAGGAGAAACTTATAAGCTCAATTCTCCCCGCCTCCATCTCCGTCGTGTCGATCGGAAAAAGAACAGCTCCTTCTACGGTATTGGAGGCAGCGACAACCCACTCTCCACCAGTCTCGGAACGTACCGTTAATCGAGCATCAGATACCGACGGGACATCATCGGCAAGTCCAATTACCACGTTTTGAATTCCACCAAAGTCGATCTCTGGCGACTCGACATATACATATGCAGCAGCCGAAGTTTCAGCGTTTTGGTCGGATTCCTTCAAAACGGTGTCTTCAGAAGTTTCGCTCTCAACAGAAGATTCTTCGCTCTCCCCAGAAGCCTTATTCTGCTCGCTTTCGTCAACATCGTCTGTTTGGTCGGAAGCTGCCAATTGGTTGCTTTCAGCTTCGGCAGAGCCAGACTGGAAATCGGGAGCTTCTGCAGTCTCAGAAGCATTCCGAGTCCCCACAGACTCAAACCCGCCTCCATTGTCCATATCGTTTTTCCCTTGAGCAAAAGCGACCGAGGGAACCATCGATGCGACGAGGATCAATGATAAGAAGCTCGCTAAAAGTTTAGATACCATTCGATTCACGCCCACTCCGATCTACACCGCCGCCTATTGTTCAATTATTATCGAATTAGCAGAACGCTATCGATCATGATACCGCACACTGCCCCTTCTCAAAACCAAAAAGCTTATTCCGCAGCCGTGAGTGCGCACAAAAAACGCCGCAAGCGTAGGCGTTCGCTGATCTAGGTTTTCTGAAAAACCCGCACTATGAACACGAAGTATGAATTAGTATTGTAAGGTAGATCAAGCGAAAGCAAGCAAAACGTCGAGCTCGAAAAGGTCCAAATGAAAATTCTGCTGGTGATCCCTGCTTATAACGAGGAAAAAAGCATAGTTTCAGTAGTGGAGGACGCAAAGAAGCACGGATATGACTACATTGTTATCAACGATGGGTCGACCGATCATACGATCGACATATGCAAAGAACACGGAATCAACGTGCTCGACCTTCCAAGAAACCTCGGTATCGGAGGTGCTGTGCAGGCGGGACACAAATACGCATACCGGCATGGATACGATATCGACATCCAAATTGACGGAGATGGGCAGCATGATATTTCTTCCATTCCCGTCTTAATTAAAGAAATCGAAAACGGCGCCGATCTTGCCATCGGATCTCGTTTCTTAAAAAAAACCGACGGGTTTCAATCCACCGCTATGAGGCGCTTAGGGATAAAGTGGTTGTCGGGACTCATATACCTCCTTTACAGGAAGAAAATCACCGACCCCACATCCGGACTTAGAGCATCCGGTCGTAAAGCCCAGCGCCTATTCTGCACATCGTATCCAATGGATTATCCCGAACCGGAGTCTATTGCCGAAGCACTAAATAGCGGCCTCCTAATCGCAGAAGCCCCGGTGAACATGAGGGAGCGATCGGAGGGAAAATCATCAATAGGCACTGTTTCGAGCGTGTACTATATGATTAAAGTTTCATTGGCAATCTTGATTTCGCGCTTCAAAAAGCGCATCACCCTCTAGGAGCTGCTTACGATGACCGGTCCTGCAAGAATCCTTATGATTGCAATCTGCGTTTTATTTATCGTTTATATTATAACCTTGGTAACCAAGGGCAAGCTATTGCTGAAGTACTCCCTTCTTTGGCTCGCACTCTCGTTTTTCGTTTGCGTATTCTCCATGTTTCCCGAACCCATCTATGCCCTATCGAAGCTGCTCGGATTCGAATTGGCTTCAAATTTCATTTTCATTGCAGCCGTGTTCTTTCTCTTGGTCATAGCCTTGTCCTTGAGCGTCATTGCAAGCAAACAAGCCGCTTATACAAAAACGCTTATTCAAGAAGTGGCTTTGCTCAAAAAAGAACAATCGGAATTTGAATCCAGCTGCGACAATTCACCAACTCATGAAGAAAGGTAATATTTCACCTTTCTTCAAATAGCAGCGTCTCCAAATCGGAAATGACCTTTTTTCGGGAAAACCTTGCGTCGAAATACCTACGTGCATTTGCTCCAAACATAGCGAGCTCATTGCCGCTCGCATCCCTGAATCTCATCAGGTTGTTGGCAAGGGAATCGATATCTCCTGCTGGGCTTACATATCCACACTCTGCTTGCCGGACTGCAGTCGCACCCTCCCCGTCAAGACAAGCAATAATTGGTCTACCGGCCGCCATGCAGCTTGCCACTTTTGCGGGAATAGTAAGTTCTAAGTCCTTATTCTCGGCCAACGAAACAACCATGGCATCGGCCAGTTCGGAAAACTGTGGAATATCATGAGCCTCAACCCTCCCGTAAAAAGTGACGTGGCCGGTGAGACCCTCTTCTTTCACCAATTGCTCAAGAGACGCCCTGCTCATCCCATCGCCGACCATAAGCAAATGTAGGTCATCGAACCCATTCCTATGGGCTTTTCCTATTGCTTTTATCAGGCAGTCCAAACCCTGAGCTGGACTAAAATTACCCGCAAAAACAAGATTCGTTTTTCCGTCGAATCTCTCATGCAGTTCGCTATCCCTCTTCAGCAAAGTATAGAAATCTTCAGCATGCTGAGGAACTACATGAACAGAACGGCACTTGGAGCCAACCCTGTCGAACAATCTCTGCTGCAAAGACACGCTCATAGCGATTAAGCGATCAGCTTTTGAGTAGAGCATGTCACTGATCCTCGAAGCGATATTCTTAAGCCACTTCGACGAAATGGGCAAAACTGTATAGAGATTTTCCGGCCATATATCCAAAACGTATACAACGAGCGGCGCCTTGAACTTTTTTGATGCCCTTATAGCCGGGATAATCATAAGCACCGGGCTCGTGTTATAACAAAAAACTGAATCATACCTACCGGGTAAAGAGCTTACGCGAAAGAAGGCTCGAATAGGCCAGCTTACATAATTCAGAAAAATTCTAATTGAAGTGTTACCCTTTCGAGGTATCTCTTTCGCTCGAAACACATTTGCCTTTTCGAAAGTTTCCTCGAAGGGACCTTTTTCGGTATACCCCGGAAACCACTCCCCTTCAGGGTAATTCGGGAGACCGCAAAGAACGTCCACTTCATAGCCGTCTTCCACAAAACCGCTAACAATATCATTAATCCTAAAGTTCTCCGGATAAAAATGCTGCGTTACAACAAGGATTCTCTTTCCGGTCACGTAGCCTAGCCTTTCCGCCAAACCATCTTATCAACGATCCCTGTGTAAGACTGGATAATTTTCACAACTTTCGTGCTCACGTTGATATCTGTGTATACTGCCACATCAGAACCATAATCTCCCGACTCAGTCATACGGACCGCAACGTCTACAGCCTGAAGCACTCGATCCGTCGTTATCGACCCAAGGACAAAGTTTCCAGCGTCCAATGCCTCGGGTCGCTCTGTGGAAGTACGAATGCACACCGCCGGAAAGGGTTTGTCGCAGCTGTTAAAAAAGCTCGACTCTTCAGGGAGGGTTCCAGAATCGGACACGACGCAATACGCATTCATCTGCAAGTGATTGTAGTCGGTGAACGAGAGGGGCTTGTGCGTCCTCACGAGCGGATGAAATCGGAACGAGCGCTTGTCGATAAGCTTTTTTGATCGCGGATGCATGCTGTACAAAATGGGAATACCATAAGTCTCAGCCATGGCATTCACAGCATTCATCAACGCATTGAAATTGCACTCATTGTCAATATTCTCCTCCCTGTGAGCAGACAGAAGAATATATCCTTTGGACTTGAGTCCAAGGTGTTCAAGAACACGAGACCCTTCTATTCGATCCATGTGAGCCGATAGAACTTCAGCCATTGGAGAGCCCACGACATAAGTACGCTCTTTTACCGTTCCTTCCGCATTCAAGTATCTCCGAGCGTGCTCTGAGTAGCAAAGATTGACATCTGCAATATGATCGACTATCCGTCTGTTTGTTTCTTCAGGGAGGCATTCGTCAAAGCACCTGTTGCCAGCTTCCATGTGAAATACTGGAATATGGAGTCTTTTCGCGGCAATAGCGGAAAGACAACTATTGGTGTCGCCCAAAATCAAAAGCGCATCAGGACTCATTCGTACGAGGCACTCATAAGACTTGGCAATAACGTTTCCGATCGTCTGCCCGAGATCATCGCCAACAACATCAAGGTATTCGTCTGGCTGGCGTAGCTTCAGATCGTCAAAGAATATTTGATTGAGCTCGTAATCGTAATTTTGGCCAGTGTGTACGAAATATTGATCGAAATAGGTGTCGCATTTTTTTATTACCTCAGATAGACGAATAATTTCAGGGCGCGTTCCGACAATAGTCATAAGCTTCATGCGCGACATCGCTATACCTCCAGCGCGAACGTATCGGGGTAATCGGGATCAAAGCATTCATTGCACCACATTACCGTCACAAGATTCTGCTCATTAGACAAATTTACAATATTGTGCGTATACCCTGGAATCATGTCGACAACTTGCAGCTCATCGCCTGTAACCTCGAATTCAAGCACAGGGTATTCAGAGCCATTTTCATCTTTCCCTACTTTTCTAAGCTGCATCAGTCCATGACCCGAGACAACACAAAACTTCTCCCATTTTGTATGGTGCCAATGTTGCCCTTTAATAACTCCCGGCTTTGACACGTTAACCGAAACTTGCCCAGCATTATGAGTATGAAGCACTTCGGTAAAGCTTCCTCGCTCGTCCTCATTCATTCTAAGAGGAAGGGCAAATTTCTCTGGAGGCATATACGACATAAATGTCGTAAGCAGTTTTTTCGAAAAAGAGCCTCGAGGGATATTCGGGATGCATAAGGATGCTCGAGAATCATTGAATTCTTTAATTAATGAAACTATTTCCCCGATGCTAACCCTATCAACCGGAGCAACCGAACAATAACCTCCCCCGATTCGATTTTCTTTACCAATTAATGCGGAAAGTAACTCCGACACCAAATCATCAATATAAAGCAGATCCAGCTCAACAGAAGGATCATTCACGGTAACCGGAAGGTCATTGGCGATGTTGTAGCAGAATGTCGCGACTGCAGAATTGTAATTGGGACGACACCATTTTCCGTACAGATTTGGTAAACGATAGATCAAAATAGGTATCTTAGTTCTCTCAGAGTATTTCAGGAACAATTCCTCACCTGCAAGTTTACTTTTTCCGTATTCGGAATTCGCATATCGCCCCTTCAGTTCAGCTTGAACCGAAGAGCTGAGCATAATGGGTGCCTTGTTTTCATATTTCTCTAATGTTTCTAAAAGCTGTTGAGCGAAGCCGAAATTTCCAGCCATATATTCTTCAGAGTTTTGCGGTCTGTTGACCCCCGCGAGATTGAATACGAAATCTGCCTCTCGGCAATAGGCGTCAAGATCCTCAAAACTGGAATCCCGATCATATTCGAATATTTCCAAAGGAAGCATGGCTTGATATAAGGAGCGCCTGTCCTTCCCATCACGAATGCACTTTAGAGACTCGACGAGATTCTTTCCAACAAAACCCCTTGAACCAGTAACCAGTACCTTCATTACCTCACCCACTCATCGAGCGCTTCCTTAACATAGGACGCAGTCTTGATTTTCTCCATAGTGCCACCAACATCCAAACGTTCGGTATTATGACTTGTATATGAATCATCGGCTTGCGTCTCAACGTCACCATTCACCACAAATTTATCATAGTTCAAATCGCGAGAATCGGCTCGGACGCGGTAGTAGCAACCCATGTCCTCGGAACGGAGCTTCTCCTCTCGCGTCATAAGCGTCTCAAAAAGTTTTTCACCATGACGAGTTCCAATGACTTTGATACCTGTGTTTCCGAACAGATTTTGAACCGCCTTCGCAAGATCCCCAATGGTAGAAGCCGGCGATTTTTGCACAAATAAATCTCCTGGTTCAGCATGAGAGAAGGCGAATTCCACAAGGTCAACCGCTTCATCAAGATTCATGAGAAAACGCGTCATATGAGGGTCGGTTACGGTAATAGCTTTACCGGATCTTATTTGATCTACAAATAAAGGAATTACACTTCCCCGCGAGCACATTACGTTTCCATATCGAGTACAGCAAATTGTAGTACGGCCGGCAGCAATGCGCGCATTAGCATATACTACCTTCTCCATCATCGCCTTCGATGTTCCCATGGCATTGATCGGGTAAGCTGCTTTATCAGTCGATAGACATACAACTTTACTGACGCCCTCACTTATGGCAGCATGTAGAACATTGTCGGTACCCAATACATTGGTTTTTACGGCCTCAATAGGAAAAAACTCGCAAGAAGGAACTTGCTTTAAAGCCGCTGCATGGAATACATAATCAACAGAATGCATGGCATCTGCAACAGAGCGCTCGTCGCGAACATCGCCAATATAAAATTGGACCTTATTAGCACTATCGGGATATTTAGACTGCAGCATATGCCGCATATCATCTTGTTTTTTTTCATCTCGACTGAAAATGCGAATTTCGCCAATATCTTCTAATAAGAAATGATTGAGAACCGTATGCCCAAATGAACCCGTTCCACCGGTGATGAGAAGCGTCTTGTCTTTAAAAGCCGAGTCCATTCTTTATCTCCTTATCGCATGACCACCTATCAGCATGCTTCCATTATCTCCCAAATAGCTCAAAAGAAGATCCCGAAGACACAATCAGCAGGGAAAACCAATCTGAAAAACTGGGTGGCAAAATTCCAGAGTCATCTGAAGCGCCCGGCTCAATTTACTAATTGGGCAATCTGAAGAAATGCTATTTTAGGGATGCTGATCACCTTCTGAATCCCCAGAAAGTCTTCTTCGGGCGTACAATGGATGTGAAAATTGCTTCAAAAGGTTACAAACACCAGAACAAACGCAGGATAACAAAACACTCAAGAACATATTCGGACCGCTATTACGTTATGGAGCTGCTGCTATTTATGGATGTAAGCATCCTCATACCGATATACAACGTTGAAGACTACTTGGCGAAATGCTTGAGAAGCATTCCTCACAATGATTTGAAGATGGAGCTCATTTGCATCAATGATGGATCCACAGACGAATCGATCAGCGTTCTTAAAAAAGCTGCCCAAGACGATAAACGTATAATTGTCATCAATAAGCAAAACGAAGGATACGGAGCCGCTCTCAACCAGGGGATACAACAAGCCAAAGGACGCTATATAGGGATTATAGAACCAGATGATTATCTTGACGGCGACATGTTCTCTGCTCTTTTTAGCTATGCACAGGCACTCGATTTCCCTGATATTGTCAAATCTGCATACTGGAGCGTTGACGAAACCGATGACTCCAATAGAAAGCTCTGTGGATTCTACGGGCGCATTCAAGTTTCGCAACACGTCTTTCGTATCGAAGACGAACCTCTTCTTTTGCGGTATCACCCGTCTATCTGGTCTGCAATTTACAAAAAGGAATTTCTTGATGCTCAAGATATTCACTTTAAGCAGGTTCCTGGCGCTGGATGGGTCGATAATCCGTTCCTGATAGAAACCCTATGTCAAGCGGAGACTATCGCCTATACCGACAAGGCATTCTATTGTTACCGCGAAAACCGAACGGGATCCTCCACTGATATTATCGCTGATTTTCATATTCCTCTTGATCGATGGATCGAGTCGACTAAGGCTCTCAAGCGCATAGGAGTCGACAACAAGCGAATCTGGGATATTCACGCTTATCGCTGTATCTATAATCTTAATGTCGCGCGTCATGCTCGCAACTACTCCGAGAACAAAGCAGAATGGCTTATCTACGCCAAGCAGATGGTAAAGCAACTTCACCCATCAAACTTTATTCGCGCTATTCGATACCTCAAGTGAGCACAAAAATGAGTAGCAACTAGCACGAGCGCGGTAAAGGCGTTTCGCCTCGGCACACGGCAAGCGATTTTCATGGCACTACACTTTGCTCTGGCGGACACTGTAGCGTCCGCCTGTTAGCTGCCCCATTACTGTATAAATAAGCCTGATTAAGTCATATTCAAGGGGCTTGGCGGCCTCGGTTAGTCATATCGCATAGCCAGCCTTTGCCTATCATTGACATGGCCGCTGGCCGGATGTGCCGGATGACCCTTAGCCCCTGCCTCTCGCGAAGGCCGGGGGGGGGTGTTGCCACCGGGGATCGGCCGCCGCAATTCCGGCTGATAGGAACCTGCCGGGCGCCGGATGCGCCACGGCCCAGTAATGTGGTTGCCGAGATGCGGCGAACGGCGCGGCCAGCCGTACGGGAAGGGTATCACCATGGCCGAGAAGAACGCAACCCTCGCGGACAGGCACGAAGCCTATCTAGGGCTCGACGTCGGCAAGCAGTCCCATTGGGCCTACGCCGTCGACTCCGCAGGAACGGTTCTGCTGAGCAGGCGCGTCGCCAACACCGAGGCCGGCCTCGACGAGGTCATCGCCGAATGCCCGGACGACACGCTCGTGGTCGTCGACCAGCGCCGCAACATCGGCGCGCTCGCGATCAGGCGCGCCCGCGCGGCGGGGAGGCCCGTCGCCTACCTGCCCGGATCGGCCGAGCACGAGCTTGCGAAGGGCTTTCCCGGCATAGCCAAAACCGATGCCAGGGATGCGCAGGTCATCGCCCGCGTGGCGCTCGGCATGCCGCAGACGCTGCGCCCGGTGCCGGAGGGCGATCCCGCGCTCGACGGCGCTCGGATAATGTCGGCCCAGGTCGCCCAAGTGCAGAAAGACCGGACGGCTTGCGCGAACGCGCTGCGCTCGAGGCTGCTGGAGTCCTGCCCCGCCTTCGAGCGGGCCTGCGAGATGACCGCGCCGTGGTGCGCCGGGATGCTCTCCGAGCTCGGAGGTCCGTGGAACATGCTCGACGCCGGGCGGGAGAGGTTCTGCGCCGCCTCGCGCAAGCACGGGGCGAGCCGCGGGCAGCGGGACCGCCTCTGGGACGCGATCTCCGGCGAGAGGCCGCACGAGCAGGCCGTAGCCGCCGAGATGCGCTACGTCAAGCACTTCGCCGGGCGCATAGCCGCCGACAACCAAGAGGAGGCGATGCTCGAGGAGGCCATCGCCGAGTCGCTCTCGGGCAACGCCGACTTCGCCAACCTGCAGACCATACCGGGGATAGGGCCGAGGACGGCCGCGCAGCTCGTGGTGTCCGTAGACATATCCCAGTTCGACAGCCACGACAAGCTCGCCAGCTACTGCGGGCTCGCCCCGTCCACCCAGCGGTCCGGAACGTCCGTCAACTACGACAAGGGGCACCGCGGCGGCAACAAGCCGCTGAAGAACCTGCTCGTCTTCTCATGCAACTCGCTGGGCAGGTCGAAGAGCTACTACGGCGAGTACTTGAGAAGATGCCTGGGCAGGGGCATGAAGCGCAGATGCGCGCTCAAGGCCACCGCGCGAAAGAGGATGAAGGTGATATACGCCGTCATGCGAGACGGCACGCCGTACTCCGCGTAAGCGGTCCGAAGGATCCGCACGCCTTGGGGGCCGAGGCGTCGTTTCGTCATGCCCGAAACCGATCGCTCCATGGTGGAAAAACTTCCGAGCCGCCACTTGACAGAATCATAGGACCCCCCCCCGACACGCGGCAGGCCCCCGGGCCGACATGGTCCGGGGGCCTGCAAACAAAGAAAGCATCCTCCGCGAGCGCGACGCCCTATCCTCCCACGGACTGACTCCGCAGTACTTTCGGCGATGGCGGGCTTAACTTCCGAGTTCGGAATGGGATCGGGTGATCCCCGCCTCCA
>NZ_JAIUDM010000006.1:0-169524 GCF_030418435.1 Gordonibacter sp. RACS_AR49
GCGCCGCCCACCGCCGCCGCGACCAGCAGCGCGGCGGCCAGCGCGCAGGCCGCCGGCGGCGCGAACGCCCCCAGCCCGCTTTCAAGCCCCACGCCCAGCACGTACCCCGCCAGCGCCCCGGCCGCGGCGCCCGCGAGCATGGAGGAGGCGCAGCCCATACCCGCGATGGCGCGCATGCCCAAGGGTCCCGCCGCGACGAAGGGCATGTCGGCGCGCGCCAGCTTCACCGGCGACGTGCGCAGCGCCCGCACCGCCGCCCACGCAAACACGGCAACAGGCGCCAGCAGGCCCAATGCCAGCGCCATGGCCGACGATGCCGGCCCGACCGCGGCGAATGCCGCCGCCGTGGCGTCCAGCAGGGCCGCCCACATGAGCGCCGCCCACACCGCCGCGATGGTCGCCAGGTACAGCTGGTAGGCGCGCTCCCCTGGACTGCGGTCCTCCACGAGGTCGGTGCCGCCGAAGTGGACGAGCCGCACGAGAGCCGTGCGCGCATGCCGGGCGCGCAGCCATAGCAGCAGGCGGATGTCGCACAGCATGGCGTCAGCCCCGCCCGGGGACGGCCGCCGCCAGGCGCCCGCCCTCCACGTGCAGCAGCAGGTCGGGCTCCAGGCCCGGCACGTCGTGGTGGCAGCTCACGAGGGCCGCCGCGCCCTCGGCGCGCGCCGCGTCCAGAAGGCCGCTCAGCACGGCGGAGGCGTCCGGGTCCAGCGGCCCGTACGGCTCGTCAAGCAGCAGCAGGCGCGGGCGCACGGCCAGCGCCTGCACGAGCGCGAGCTTCTGGCGCATGCCGCGCGAGTACGCCGAGGGGCACTGGTCGCGATGCCCCGCCAACCCGAGCGCCTCCACGAGCCCGGCCGCGCGGGCGTCGTCTGCGGGCAGCCGGTTCGCCCTCAGCACGAAGTCAAGGTGCTCCCCGGCGGTCAGGTCGTCGTAGAAGGCGGGCACGTCGGGAACGAACGACACGGAGCGGCGCTGATCCAGCCGCTCGGGCCGAAACGGCCGGCCGGCAAGCTCCACCGTGCCTTCGGCCGGCGCGTCCCATCCGGCCAGGCAGCGCAGCAGCGTGGACTTGCCCGCGCCGTTCGGCCCGGTCAGAAACGCGATGCTCTCGGCCTCCAGAGAGAACGACACGTCGCTCCACACGTCGTGGCGCACGTAGCGGTACGCCAGCCCCTCCACCCGCAGCGCGGGCGCCGCAGCGCGCGGTTCTCCGTCCAATGCGTCCATTCGCCCTCTTTCGTCTTCCTGGACCGATCGCAAGGTTTCCATCAGAAGTCACACCAGGTTCGCTGTAGGGCAAGGGGCTCTGCCCTTGCCGTCAACCGAGATTGTCCTGCAAGTGGCGGCAAAGGCTCTGCCCTTGCCCTACAGGATGGTTCCGCCGCGAAAAGCCGATTGCGAAACTGTTGGCACAGTCCCGCCGGCTGGAATCGCCTCGCACTCCCTACGCCGCGGCCAGCCGGTCGAGCAGCGGGCGGAAGCGCGGATCGTCGGCCACGCGCTCCCACGCGGCATCGCCGGTGACGGCCAGCTTGCACTGCCCCCTCATATCGAGACCGCCGAACAGCGTGTCGGCGGTCGCCTGCTCGCGCTCCACGTCGGTCTCCGCCAGCTCGGGCACGAGGTCGAACAGCGCGGAGCGCCGAGGGAACAGCAAGCCGTCCAAGTCGAAACGCTTGAGCAGCCCCACGAACCGCTCCAGATAGGACAGCGCGCCCTCCTCGTCGCCGGCCCGCAGGCACGCCGTGGCCGCCGAGCCGCAGAACGTGGCGGCCTCCATGGGGTTCACCTCCTCAACGTCGAAGCCCTCCATCACCCCCTCGGCCGCCCGCAGCAGCGCGGCGAGGTGCGCCGGGTCCTCGGTGTAAAGCGCAAGCTGCATGCCGATGCTCTGCATCACGTTCATCTCGCCCCAGAACAGCATCTCCTGGCAGAGCTTCAGGCACGCCTCGCGCTCGCCCCGCATACTGTGCAGGCCCGCAAGCATCCCCTCGATGCCCAGCGGACGTGCGGGCTTCACGCCCTCCAACAGGGCGATGGCCTCGTCCATGCCGCCGCGCTGGCTGATGACGAGCGCGCGCACGACGCGCGCCGAGCGCACCAACTCCACGTCGTCGGCATTAGCCTCCACCCGCTCGGCCAGGCTGCACGTCCTGTCCAGCAGCTCCTCGGCGCGCTCCGGCTCCACGAGCGAGCGTTGCGAATACAGCGAGGCCATCTGCATGAGCAGGTTCCAGCACGAGGCGTAGTCGCGCACGAGCTCGTCCATGCGCGCGTAGGCGGCGTCGGCGTCTTCGGCGAACAGGCGGCACAGCTCCAGGTAGACGTCGCACACCTCGTCCTCGGCCAGCTGCGGCCGAAACGCGAACAGGTCGTCCAGCGAGATGCCGAAGTAGGCGGCTATGCGCGGCAGCAGCGCCACGTCGGGCAGGCTCTGGCCCAGCTCCCACTTCGACACGGCAGCCTTCGTCACGCCCAGGCGCTCCGCCAGCTGGGCCTGCGTGACGCCCTCTGCGCGTCGCTCGCGCGCGATGGTGGCGCCGATCCCCACATCGTTCATAGTGGCCTTCCTCTCTTTCGGGTCCCGGCCGCTTCCTGGGATTTGCCCGCGCCCGGGTCCGGGGCGCTTTCCGCGCTTCTAGTATGAGGGAGTCGCATTGGTTGACGCAAGCGATCATCGGTTGATTCTCGAACGCGAAAGTAGCGCACCGCGCGACCGGGCAAGGCGGCGCGGCGCGGCCCACGGCGCACGCCTTCTGCCGACGGCACGGCCCGCCGCCCCGCCCGCCTCCGGGCGCCCGCGGCATGCCCTAGAATAGGCCCCATGCAGAAGGACACCTTGAAATACTCCGGGATCGTCTTCCTCGCCGGCGCCAGCTACGGCGCCCAGGCCACCACGGTCAAGATCACCTACGCCGCCGGCTTCACCTGGACCCAGACGGTGGCAAGCCAGGCGCTGTTCGCCGCGCTGCTGTTCGCGGCGGCGCTGCTCGTGCAACGCTCGCGCGGCAGGCGCCTCGTTCCGCTCTCGCCGAAACAGGTGCTCGCCCTTCTGGCCCTCGGGTTGAACACGTGCATCGGCACCGTGCTCTACAACTATGCGCTCACCCTGCTGCCGGTGTCGGTGGCCATCACGCTGCTGTTCCAGTTCACGTGGATGAGCATCGTCCTCCAGCTGGTCGTCGTGCGCCGCCGCCCGCGCGCGGCCGAGGTCGTCGCCGTCGCCGTCATCCTGGGAGGGACGTTGTTGGCCAGCAGGGCGTTCTCGAGCGACGTGGGGGCGCTCGACCCCGTCGGCGTGGCGTGCGGGCTGCTCTCTGCCGCGAGCTGCACCTTTTTCATGTTCTTCTCAAGCCGCGTCGGACGCGGCCTGCCGCCCATCCAGCGCGGGCTCGTCGTGTGCCTGGGCGCGTGCGCGCTCGGCTTCGCGCTGTGCCCCGACTACTTCGCCAGCGGCGCGCTGCAGGACGGCATCTGGAAGTTCGGCCTGGTCCTGGGGCTGTGCGCCCTGTTCGTCCCCGTGGTGCTGTTCGGCATCGCCACGCCGCACCTGACGCCGGGACTCTCGGCCATCATGGCGTCCTCCGAGCTTCCCTGCGGCATCGCCCTGTCCGCGCTCGTCATCGGCGAGCCGGTGGAGGCGCTCCAGGCCGTCGGCATCGTCGCCATCCTCGCCGGCATCGCCATCTCGCAGCTTCCCCACATGAGGGCGCAGGCCGAGGCTGCGGAGGATACGGCGGATGCGAAGGATGCCGCGAGGCGCCCCGCCTAGCCGGCACGCCTCGGAACGCCCCTAATGGGGGCGTCCCTTTTGGGATATGCATTGGCAAGCGCGACGGGCGCCTTCGAGCCGTATAGACGTAAAGCATAGTTTCCCCATCGTTTGTTCGCTTGCGCTGCGTACGCGCGCGTGCCATACTAAGGTTATTCAAGGTGTTCCGCCACCGATAAGCTGCGGATGGTTTATGCAAGGTGTTCCGCCACCGATAAGCTGCGGATGGTTTATGCAAGGTGTTCCGCCACCGATAAGCTGCGGATGGTGAGCATGAGCGGTTCGAGTAGTCGAGCCGCTCATCTTTTGTTATAAGGGGGATGTTATGGGAGCGCTGAACTTCTATACCGTCGATCAGGTCTACGTCGACGAGCTGCAGGCCATCGAACCGAAGGTGCCGAATGTGCAGTACGAGAAGCACAATAAGTTCGTGTGCGGCATCCTTTTCCGCATCCACGGCTTCGATTACTTCGCGCCCGTTTCCTCGTTCACGAAGCAGCAGAAGACGAATTTCATCATCAAGAACTCCAATGGGAAGCCGGTCGGATGCGTGCGATTCAGCTTCATGTTCCCCATTCCCGCCGACCTGCGCATGGTGAAGAACTTCTCGGAGGAAGACGACGCCCGACGCTTCCTGCTTTTGGAGGAACTCCAGTACTGCAACCGCAAGGCGCGGCAGATCGTCTCGAAGGCGCAGCACGTCTACGATATGGCAACCTCGGGAAAGGACCCGCATCTGGCCGCGGTGTGCTGCGACTTCAAGCGGCTCGAGGCGCACCTGCGCGAGCGGCAGGCGAACTCGTAGGGACGCTCGCACGCCGCGGCGGTAGGCGAGCCGCCGTATCACGCCCCCAGCGCCCCGCCTAGCGCCCATACCCGCGATCCGGCCCGCCCGCGCTCCTGCCCCCCGCACCTTACCACCTTGCCCGTACCCTCTTGGATCCTCACTATTCTGTGTTACTATATACTGGTACTAAGCACCGCTGAATACCATCCGCCCGAACCGCCCGGAAGGAGGGAGCGATGGAGAACCTAACCGAGATGCTGAAAGGCGTGCTGGAGGGCTGCGTGCTGGAGATCATCGGCCGCGAGGAGACGTACGGCTACGAGATAACCCGGCGCCTGAACGCACTGGGCTTCGCCGACGTGGTGGAGGGCACGGTGTACGCCATCCTCGTGCGCCTGGAGAGGAACGGGCTGGTGGAGACCCAGAAGAAGCCGTCCGAGCTGGGCCCGCCGCGCAAGTTCTACACGCTGAACGATATGGGCCGCGAGGAGCTCGTGCGCTTCTGGGCGAAATGGGAGTTCGTCGCGTCGAAGATCAACGAGCTGAAGGAGAGCCGATGAAGAACCCGGTCGCCTATTTCAAGAAGGTCGCCCGCGAGAAGCGCGAGTACCGCGAGGCCATGGAGCGCGTCAAGGCGCTGCCCGAGGACTACCGCTTCGTATACGACAAGATCCAGCACTATATGTGGAACCATGTGGCCGGCGACGGCATGGACATGACCGTGGTGCTGGCCGACCTCGTGGACCTGTTCGAACAGGGTGCCGCGGCCGGTCGGGACGTGCTGGACGTCACCGGCGAGGACATGGCCGCGTTCTGCGACGACCTGCTGACGGGCGCGAAAACGTACCAGAGCACGAAGCAGGACGCCCTCAACCGCGCTATCATGGGAAAGCTGGGGAGCAACCGCCCCTAGCCCAACGAGGGGAGAGGACCTGGCATGAGCGAGGTGGAGAGCAACCGGCATGCCTGGGGCATGCTGGCCGAGGACCATTACCGCCACTACCGGAAGCGCATCGAGGACGGGGAGAACCGCCTGAACGCCCACATACGGGAAGAGCTGGGCGATTTGGCCGGCAAGCGCGTGGCGCACCTGCAGTGCAACGTCGGGTTCGACACGCTGGCGCTGGCCGAGCGCGCGGCGCACGTAACGGGCGTTGACCTGGCTCCCGAGAACGTGCGCTGTGCGCGGATGCTCGCCGAGGACTTCGGGTTCGCGAACGTCGATTTCGTCGAGGCCGACGCCTGCAACCTGCCCGCCAGCCTCGACGGCCGCTACGACGTGGTGTTCACATCCGAGGGGGTGCTCGGCTGGCTCCCCGACCTCGATTCCTGGGCGCGCGGCGTGCGACGGCTGCTCGCGGACGGCGGCTTCCTCTACGTGTTCGACTCGCATCCGTTCTACCTGGCCTTCGACGAGACCAAGCTGGGACGCGGCGAGTACGACCTGGCGTACCCCTACTTCGGCAAGGAGCCCGACGTGGACGACTGCATCGGCGGCTACGCCTCGGAGCCGAAGGAGGGCGTCGAGGCGTACTTCTGGATGCACCCCGTCTCGGACATCCTGAACGCGCTCATCGGGGCCGGCTTGCGCATCGACGCGTTCAACGAGTTCCCCGAGAACTTCTTCGACTCGGGCGGCCTCGAGCTCTCCCCCGAGAAGGGCCTCTACGAGCTCCCCGGCAACGACGACAGGTTCCCGATGACGTTCAGCCTGCGCGCCTCGGCGTGACGGCGCGCACGTGGGCACGGGTGCCGGGAGCAGGGAGACTTCGGGGCTTGGAGGGTGGAGACACCGGAAGGCCTGCCCGATGCCGCGAGGGTCGCGCCGGGAGGCGGGCCGCCCCTCACTTCCGGTACTCGAGGCACCACCGGATGCAGTACGAAGCACTCGCGGCAACGAGGGTGGCGGCGATGATTCCCACGGCCGTGCGGTACACGGCTACGGCGTCGCCCAGGAAGGTTGCGGAGAGGAACTGGGCGGCGGCCAGCACGCCCAGGCCCACGATCAGGCACGTCATGAGCACCCGGTACGCGGTTCTGAGCGCGCGGCCCGTTATCTGGAGCTCGCGCTCGTCGTCGGCTGCGAGCTCCAGGTTGTCCCGCGTGCTCGCATGCAGCCCGCTGCGCCTCACGAACACCGCACGGGCGATGGGATAGAGCACCAGGAACACCACGAACACCGCCATGAGCGGCGAGAGGTGGACGGAAAGGGAGAAGCCGTCTGCGGTCGCACCGCCCTCGTAGCGCGAGAACGGGAACATGAACGCCAGCCCCATGAGCACGAACAGCAGCACGTTGCCCACGCTCTCGAACACCACTTTCTTCATGATTGCTCCTCCTTGCTGAACACGTCCTCCACCGCGGCATCGAACACCTCGCACAGGTTGAGCGCGAAAAGCAGCGACGGCACGTAGCTCCCCTTCTCCAGCGAGATGATGGTCTGGCGGGTGACGCCCGTGAGCCGCGCCAGCTCGCTTTGGGAGAGCCCGCGGTCCTCGCGCAGCTCCCTCACCCGGTTCCTGATGGTGTCCACGGTCGGCTCGATTCGATAGTAGTAAAGTTGACTTTACCTAGTATGGCAGGCGGGCGAAGATATGTCAAGTTGACTTTACTTGCATCGCGGGCACCCGGAACAGAACAGCCGGCGCATAATAAAGAGAACAGATGTTTCACGCTAAGCACTCCGTCGGAGGCATGGTAAGCTGGCGCTTGGCGAGTTTGCGCCCCGTCAGGTTTGCACCACGGCAAGCTGGCACACGGCTAGCCGGCACTTGGCGCTCTGGCGCGCCGCTCGGCAAGCTCGCACCTTGAATGCGAGCGGGAAAGGGGGACCCATGCGGATGGAACGGCTCATCGGGATCATGTGCGTGCTGGCGGATGCGCAGCGCACGACCATCGGGGCACTGGCCGAGCGGTTCGAGGTGTCGACGCGCACGATCGCGCGCGACCTCGACACGCTGGGACAGGCGGGCGTGCCCCTCGTCACGTTCCCGGGCGCAGGCGGCGGCGTGGGCGTCGTCGAGGGCTTCAAGGTGCGCCGCGACCTGCTGAGCACGCACGACGCGGCAGCGCTGTACGCGGCGCTCGACGGGCTGCGCAGCGTCGACGGCGACCAGGCCGTCACGCAGCTCATCGCCCGGCTCGTCCCCGGCGCCGACGAGAACGCGCAGGCCACCGCGAGCGGCCCCATCGCCCTCGACCTCTCGTCGTGGTTCGCCGACGGCATCGCGCAAGAGAAGCTCGCCCTTCTGCTCGACGCCGTGCGCGAACGGCGCTGCGCGCGGATCGAGTACATCGCGCGGTCGGGGCGCAGCGCGCGCACCGTGGAGCCGGCGCGGCTCGTCTACAAGCAATCGAGCTGGTACCTCCACGCCTTCTGCCGAGAACGCGAGGCGTTTCGCCTGTTCAAGCTCAAACGAATCGCCGCTCTCGAGGTGCTGGGCGAAACGTTCGAACCGCGCGACACCCCGGCGCTCGCCCTTTCCGCCCCGCACGCCCCGCTGCTGCTGCCGCCCGACGAGGACGTCCCGGGCACCTTCCTCGTAGAGCTCGACTACGACGCGGCCGACGAGTTCGCCCTCGTCGAAACCATCGACGCGCGCTTCCTCGAACGCGGAGCGGACGAAGCCGCCGGCGTCGCGCGCTTCCGCACCGACGACGCCGCCTGGGTGCAAAGGCTCTGCGGATTCCTGGGCGATCTCGCACATATTCGAAAACCATGACATACAGCTGTCATGGTTGCTCCCGTACTATGGGTTCCGCCCCCTAAGGAAAGGATCCACCATGCAGCATCCGAAGAAAACCGTGCTCGTCTACGTGTTCGACGGCTTCGCCGACTGGGAAAGCTCGTACGTGTGCGCCGAGCTCAACCAAACCGACTCCTTCGAGGTGAAAACCGTCGCGCCCGACCATGCCCCGAAACGCTCGATGGGCGGCATCGCCGTGGTGCCCGACTACGCGCTGGACGACGTCCCCGAGGAATTCGCCGCCCTGCTGCTCATCGGAGGCAACCCCTGGCTCGACCCGACGAGCGGCATCGACGCCGTTGAGCCCCTCGTCCGCCGTGCGCGGGAGCAGGGGGCGCTCGTGGGAGGCATCTGCAACGCGGCCGCGTTTCTGGCCGAGCACGGCTTCCTCGACGACTGCGCCCACACGGGCAACACGCTCGAGTACGTGCAGCAGTGCGCACCCCATTACCGCGGTGCCGAGCACTTCGTGGAAGCGCAGGCGGTGGCCGACCGCGGCGTGGTCACGGCGAACGGCAGCGCCGCGCTCGAGTTCGCGCGCGAGGTGCTGCGTGAGCTGGGCGCGAAGGACGACCCCGACGCCTGGTTCAAGCTCCACAAGGACGGCTTCTACCCCGGGTAGCGCCGGACGCGGCGCCCCTGCCGCGAAGGGGCGCTCGACCGCCCAGGGCGCCCGCTCCGCACCATGGGAGCGGGCGCCCCTAGCCCAGCGGAAACCGCAGCGTCACGCAAGCGCCGCCCTCCGCGTCCTCGCGGTTCGCCAGCTCCACCGAGCCGCCGTGGCGCGCGGCGGCCTCCGCGGCCACGTGCAGCCCCAGCCCGCGGTGCCCGCGCGCGGCGCGGGCGGGATCGCCCTGGTAGAAGCGCTCGCATCCGCGCTCCAGCGCCTCGGGCGAGAAGCCGGGCCCCGCATCGGCCACGCTCACCGCGAGCACGCCGCCGGCATCGGCCGCGCCGTCCGCCCGCACGCGCACCTCCACCGTCGAGTCGGCGGGCGCGTGCTCCACGGCGTTCGCCACCACGTTCATCACGGCGCGTTCCACGAGCGCCTCGTCCATCCGCAGCGCCTCGGGCAGCCCCGCGCCCTCGCTCCACGCCGCCTGCGCGCCGCCGCACCCCGCGAGCGCCTCGGCCTGCGCGCGCAACCGCGCGAGCAGGGGACGCAGCGGACGTTCGACCGGCGCGAACGCCGTCGCGTCGCCCAGCGTCGCGTCGATGAGCGCAGCCAGGTACGTCCCCATCTGGCGCGCCCCCTCGGCCGCGTCGACCGCGCACGGGCGCTGATCGTCCGTCAGCTCGCCCTCCAGCAGCAGGTCGACGTTGCCGCGCACCACGGTGAGCGGCGTCTTCAGATCGTGCGCGAGCGCGGCGATCTGCTCGCGCTGCGCCTGCTCGCTCCTCCATTGCGCCTCGAGGGAGTCCTTCAGCGAGGCGCGCATCTCGTCCATCGCGCCCAGCACGTCGTCGATCTCGCGCACGCCCGACGTCCCCACCTCGAAATCGAGGTCGCGCTCCTCGATGCGGCGCGCGGCGTCGGCCAACGGGGCCATCTTGCGCGACAGCACGCGCGCCGCGCGCACGGCGATGCCCACGAGCACGAGCACCGCCAGCACGGCGAACCCTCCCAGCAGCAGGTTCTGCGGGTTCGGCAGCGCGTCGCGCAGCCCCTTCGACGCGAACTGCGGCATGTAGTCGTACGTCAGCACGCACACCGAGCCGTCGGCCAGCTCCACCGGTTCGTAACGCGTCGTGCTCAGCCCCCCGTAGGCGATGGCCAGCCCGTCGAAGGCAGCCGCCTTGAGATCGTCCCGCGCGCGCTCGGGCGCATCGCCGGCCACGTAGGCGCCGTCCTTCGCGAACAGGGCCCAGCGGAAGCTCGACGGCACGGCGGCGTCGACGGCCTCCGCATCGTCGCTCGGCAGCTCAGCCAGGCGCGCCGACGTCTCCGCGAGCGCCGTGTCGCCGTAGTTCGCCGGATACACCGCGCCCGTCCCCACGAGGATGCCGAACACGAGGTACGTACCCAGCGCCAGCGCGAGGGCTGCCGCCAGCACGTAGGCGAAGTAGCGCAGGATGACCAGGCTCAACGGCAGACCGCGCCCGCGGGCGCGCCGGGTTCCTCTTCCGCTCACGCGATCCATTTGTACCCCACCCCCCATACGGTCTGCACGGGCTCCGCGCCCGCCGCCTTCAGCTTCGCGCGCGCGTTGCTCACGTGCACCGAGATCGTGGCCGCGTCGCTTTCGGCGCCCCACCCCAGCACGCCCTCGACGATCTGGTCGCGCGAGAACACCTGGCCGGGATGGCGCGCCAAGAACTCGCACACGTCGAACTCGGTCTTCGTCAGCGCCACGCGCGCCTCGCCCACGTACAGCTCCCGCGCCGCGAGGTCGAGCCGCACGTCGCCGAACGCGAGGGCGTACACGCGCTCGCGCTTCTCGCGCCGCAGATGGGCCGCCACCTTCGCGCGCAGCTCGGCCGCGCCGAAGGGCTTGCGAATATAATCGTCCGCGCCCACGCCCAAGCCGAACACCGCATCCTCCTCCGCGGCTTTCGCCGTGAGGAACACGATGGGGGCGTCCGTGCGCTCGCGAACGATGCGGCACAGCTCGAAGCCGTCCATGCCGGGCATCATCACGTCGAGCAGCACCAGGTCGTAGCGCTCGGGATGCGCCGCGAGCGCCTCATCGGCGCACGCCGCGCAACGCACGTCGTGCCCGTCCTTGCCGAGCGTGCGTTCGAGCAGGCTCCTGATCGCCGGCTCGTCGTCCACCGCCAGTATCCGCGCCATCGTCGCTCCTTTCATCCGTCGTCGAGTGTAGCACGAGGCGGCTACCCCGTCCCGCCGCCCCGCTCCGCCGCCTTCGCGCCCTGCCACCGCTTCCCGCCGGTCCCGGTCCGCATATTCGCCCCGAACACACGCTTGGAGGCCGTTTCGCGTGTGTTTCGGGCGAATATGCGGACCGGGGGGCTCCGGTCGGGCACGGAAAGCAGAGCCGAGGCGCGAGGGGCGATGCCTCATTCCCCGCCGCGGCGGCCTTCGAAGCGGTTCGCGCAGGCCAGCGTTACGACCAGCACCAAAGCCGTCGCGACGACGCACGCGATCGCCACCGTCGTCCAGGCCGACGCGAGCGCCTGCGCCTGGCCAGCCGCGCCCATCGCCGAGGCGATGGACGCCTCGAGCGGGAGCGTCGCCAGGCGGGACGGCCAGGCGAACGGCACGACCGCGGCCAAGCCGATGCCCAGCGCGCCCGACAGCGTTCCCGTCACCAGCCCGTTCGCCAGCCCGCCGAGCAGCGCCATGGCGGCGATGAACCCGAGCGCACCCAGGCCGATGGACGCGTTGCGTCCCCATTTCAGCGCCACGAGCAGGAAGATCGCGTACGAGCACGCGCTTCCCAGCGCGATGCCCAGCACGGCCAGCGCGAGGGCCGAAAACTCCGGCAGCGCCCGCCCCGCAAGCGCCAAAGCCGCGCAGAACAGCGCCGCCGCCCACGCCGCCGCCGCGAGGCCGAGCGCCAGCAGCGCCGCGAGCTTCGCCGCGAGCGCAGCGCGACGCGACGACACGCCCAGCAGGTTCGCCCCTTCGCCCGCGCGCTGCTCCGCGTCGGCCGCCAGCCCGCACGCGATGCCCGCCAGCAGCGGCGCGCCGGCGCCGAGCAGCTGGAAGAACGCGTCGGTCCCCATGAGCGAATCCCAGGCCGAGAACGCGAAGTACGCGCCCGCCAGCCCGCCGAGGACCGTCGCCAACACCGCATGGAGCCACACGAGGGGCGAGCGGCGCAACCGTACCGCTTCCGAGCGCAGCGCGTGCGCGAACGTCACCCGCGCCATCATGCGGCCTCGCGCTTCGAGAACCACGCCGCCCCGGCGATGGCGAGCGCGGCGAACAGGGCGACGGCCAGCGCGAGGCCGAGCACGGCGTCCCCGCCGAACGCGCCGAGCGCGTCTCCCGCCTCGAGCGGCACGCCCGAGGGTGCCACGTCCAAGAGCGGTGCTACCGCGCACAGCGTCGTGGCCGGGGGAAACGCGAACCACGCTTCCGACGTCCACAGGGCGATGCCCACGCCCACCTGCACCAAAGCCGGAATCGCGATGCCGGCGAGCGTGCCGAAACGCAGGGTCAGCGCGAGCGCGGCGGGAACCATCCACGAGCTGGCGATCGTCAGCAGAGCCGCCGCGGCCAGTCCCTCGGCGAAGCTCGGCCCCTCGGCGCCGAGCGCCGTGAGCACCGTCGAGCACGCGAGCACGACGAGGTTCGCCCCCAGCGCGAGCGCGAGCGCGTAGGCCACCTTGGCCCACCACGTGCGCGCCGGCGGCAGCGGAAGCCCGAGTACCGGGCGCAGTTTCTGCCGCGCGTCGAGGTTCGCGATGGACGCGCAGATCAGCGCGATGGCCACCGGCATCATGAGCGCGTACCAGTAGTTCCACAAGCACGTCGCGATGCCGCCGACGGCGCCCGTGCCCGGGATCACGCCGGAGGACAGCACGCCCAACGCGCAGAACGGCAGCGGCGCGATGAGCGCCACCTTGCGCGGGGCGGCGCGGCGTCCCTTGAGCACCTCCGCCTTGAACACGGAGGGAAACGTTCCCGCTTCGGCTCCCATCATGCCACCGCCTTCCCCATGCATACGTCCATGAACAACCTCTCCAGATCGACGCCCGCGTCGAGCGGCGCCTCGTAGGCCAGCCGGCCCTCCACGATGATGCCGACGAGGTCGGCCACGTGCTCCACTTCGTTCAAGATATGGCTCGACAGCACCACGGTGATGCCGCGCTCCGGGAACGACCGGATGAGCGCGCGCAGCTCCTGGATGCCCACCGGGTCGAGACCGTTCGTCGGCTCGTCGAGGATGAGCAGGCGCGGGCTGCCCATGAGCGCGAGCGCGATGCCAAGGCGCTGCTTCATGCCGAGCGAGAACTGCCCCGCCCGCTTCGAGCCCGTATGGGCGAGCTCCACCGTGGCCAGCGCCTCGTCGATGCGGCTCTCGGGCACGCCCAAGAGCGTCGTGCGCACGCGCAGGTTTTCGCGCGCGGTGAGGTTGTCGTAGAGCGGCGGCGTCTCGATGAGCGCGCCGATGCCGTCGAGGTCGGCGCGCGTCCACGGGCGCCCCGCGAAGGCGATGCTGCCCGACGTGGGGCGCAGCATGCCGCACACCATTTTAAGCAGCGTCGACTTCCCCGCGCCGTTCGGCCCCAAGAGGCCGTACACCGAGCCCTCCGGCACGTGCAGCGACACATGATCGACCGCCGTCTGCCCCTTGAACGTCTTCGTGAGCGCGTTCGTTTCCAGTAGGTTTCCCATAGACCTTTCCTTTCTCTTGCCTGAACCCAGGATGCGCCCGATTCTTAAAGATTCGTTAAAGGCAGGGGAAACAATCGCCGCGCGCACGCGGTGCCCTATAATGGGAGTTCGTTCTCGGAAGGGGAAGGAACCGCATGGGCTTTCTGCGCGCCGATTTCACATGGGGGTGGAAGGCCCTCGTCATAGCCGGGATCGCGCTGCTGTTCGGCGGGTTCGCCGTGCTCATGTACGGGGAATTCTCTCCTTCGATCGGGCTCCAAGGCGTGATCGACTACGGCATCAGGGCCCTCGGCTTCGTGGCCATGGGCACGGGCGTGGTCTGCTTCGTGCCGGTGATCCTGCGCGACCCCTGGCGCTCCCGTCCCCGCACCGAAGAGGGCTGGCGCACGCTGCGGGGCGAGGCAGCACGCGAGGCGGGCGTTATCGCGCTCAACCTCGTGTGCTACGTGGGCGCGGGGCTCGTCGCCCTCGGCGCCCTCACCGCGCTCGGCCGCGCGCCGGTCGCCGCAGGCATCACCATGCTGATCTCCCTCGCCGTGCTGGTGCGGTACCGGTGGCACCGATGGAAGCACCGCTGCACGTACGATCACCTCAAGCCGTTCGGCATCGTCCTTATCATGCTCGCGTTCGGCTTGGTCGCCGGCATAATCGGAGGGATGCAGGCCGCCGATGCCATCGCGGATGCCGCCGAGGGCCCCAGCGAGGAAGCGTGCATGCTCAACGGCTTCAAAGAGCAGCGCCCCTCGGGTCGCGGCGCCGCCTTCAACGCCACCGACCTCGTAATCGATTTCACCACCGGGGTCGGCAACAAGCACGTGTACGTGTCCATCAAGGAGCAGGACCGCGCCGTGCTCCAGCAGATCGTGGACACCGGCGGTTTCGTGCGCCTCACCTATTACCCGCGCACGAACGTGTTCGTGCGCGCCGAGTCCTCCCTGGGTTGGCGCACGACTGACAACACTTCGGGCGCGAACTGAACGTCCTCGCTGGCACTGCGCCCTGCTTTCACGGGCGGCGGCCGCCGGCGAAGCGGGTGCAGTCCTTGCCCTCGCGCTTGGCGTCGTAGAGCGCCCGGTCGGCGGCGGCGAAGAGATGCTCGTAGTCGTCGCCGTCCGCGCCCGCCAGCGCCACGCCCACGCTGAGCGTGACCTGCCGGCCCGACACCTGCAGCGCCGACGCCGCCCGGCCGAGGCGCTCGCCGGCCTTGCGCGCACGGTCCGCGTCGGCGTGCGGCAGGAACAGCACGAACTCGTCGCCGCCTATGCGCGCGGCGAAGCCCTCCTCGCCGCGCAGCCCCTCGGCCAGCACGCCCGCCACACCCACCAGCAGGTCGTCGCCCGCCAGATGGCCGTATGTGTCGTTGACGGCCTTGAAGTCGTCGATGTCCGCCACCAGCAGGGCGCCGGTTCCGCGCTCGGCACATGCAGGCAGCTGCTGCGCGACCAACTCGGCGGCCGCCCCCTGGTTGAGCAGCTTCGTCAGCGGGTCGCGGCGCGCCTGGTCGACCAGCTGCTCGATGCGGCGTCGCTCCTCGGTAACGTCCTTCCAGCTGCCGATGGTGCGCACGGGCCTTCCCTCGGCGTCGCGCAGCATGCGGGCATGCATGCGCACCCAGCGCCACGCATCGCCGCTCCCGGCAACGCGGTGGCGCACCTCCATCGTGGTGGAGCCGTCGTCGCGCAGCGCTTCGGACAGGCGGCGGAAGTCGTCTGGGTGGATGCGCCCCGACTCCGCGGACGCGGTGTAGCGCGGGTAGCGGCGCTCCTCGGGCGGAGCCCCGTCCGCAGTCGCAGCTCCGCGCTCGAACTCTATGAGCGCGTCCTGCTCCACGTCGTACTCGAACAGCACGTCGGTCACGCTGCGCAGCGCTATGCGGTAACGCTCCTGCTCGAGCAGCAGCGCCTGCTCGGCCCGCTTGCGCGACGTGATGTCCATGAGCAGGCTGCTGATCTTCACGGACCCGTCGACGGCCTTCATCTTGCGACCCGAGTCCATGATCCACGCCAGCTCGCCGTTCTTCTTGCGCACGCGGTACTCCGTCTCGTACGACGACCCCTGCGCGAAGCAGCGGCGCACGTCCGCGAGCGCTTGGTCAAGGTCGGGCGGGTGCACGATACCGGAGGCCGTGCCCCCGCTCATGGACATGAATTCCTCGGTGGTGTAGCCCAGCATGCGCGCCAGGCCCTCGTTCACGTACACCAACCGGTAGGGCTCGCCGTCCTCGCTCACCTTCAGGCCACCGGCGATATTCGCCGTTATGAGGTCGATGGTCTCGGTTTTCTCGCGCACCAGCTGCTGCAGGTACTCGTAGCTTTGCCGGCCGGCCTCGAAGGGAAAGTACTCCTCGTCCTTCATGGCCTGGTAGGGGTTCGACACGTGGACGTGCCCGATCCTCAGCTCGCCGCCCTCGTCCACCAGCTCGTAGCTGCAGCGCTGGCGCTCCTCCAGCACCAGGCCCGAGTCCGCGCTCGTGCGCACCCGGTAGCGCCCCATGACCGTGCAGGAGCGCTCCCCCACGTTCACCAGGCGGAAATCCTCGTCCGACACCTCGCATGGCGGCGCGAGCGGGGCGCGCTCCTGCAGGTACGACACGATGCCCTCGGAATCGGTGGAGAACTCGACCTCGCCGGCGCCTATCCAGGAGAAGCCGTCGGCGAAGCGGCCGACCACGCGTTCCACGTCCTTGCCGGAGTAGAACAGCCGCACCGTCTCTGAAACGTACGCGATCGCCTTGTCGAAAAGCGGGTTCATGCCCATCCCCCAGCCTGCCAAGCCTCACGGTTCGACGGAGGGCTCCCCTCGCCCTTCATCGTCGCTTGCGCACCCCCTTGGCAATAGCGCGCCACTGGCAGTATGGCCTTTCAACCAGGCGTTGACGGGCGCGCATGGCAATCGGGAGAAAAAATCGACAACCGGAACGCCCGGGCGCAGCGGCGGCGCAGGAGAGGTTTGGTGCCGCCCCCGGCCAGCCAGGACCGGAAGCGTATGCCGGGGTCGCAGTCGTTCGCCTCGAGGCAGAACCGGGACGGATCCCCGTCGTCGAACGCGCCGGCGTCGGAAAGGAGTTGCGCACGCGTAGCACGGCACCTGGAACGGCAAGGCGAAGGACGGGTCCAGCTCGCACGAACGAGGCGCGCCCGGCATCCCTTGGGGGGTGGGATGCCGGGCGCGCCTACCTGTGTTTCAGACCGCCCTTACTGTATGACGCAATCTAATAGTTGTCAATGACTCCTATTGTAGTTTTTCGCGAATAGACGCGGAGCGGGCCGCGTTCTTGTATCATGGTTGCACGACGGAACGCGCGCGTGCGGCACGGTGCCGCACGCGGGAGGAAGGGAGCGCCCATGGAGGCCTACAAGCAGGAGTTCATCGAGTTCATGGTGGAGAGCGACGTGCTCAAGTTCGGCGACTTCACGCTGAAGAGCGGCCGGAAGTCCCCCTTCTTCATGAACGCGGGCGCCTACGTGACGGGCTCGCAGCTCCACCGCCTGGGCCAGTTCTACGCCCGCGCCATCCACGACGAGTTCGGCCTGGACTTCGACGTGGTGTTCGGCCCGGCGTACAAGGGCATCCCGCTTTCCGTGATCACCACGATGGCGCTCTCGGAGCTCTACGGCAAGGAGGCGCGCTACTGCTCGAACCGCAAGGAGGTCAAGGACCACGGCGACACGGGCATCCTGCTGGGCTCGGCACTTCATGACGGCGACCGCGTGGTCATCGTGGAGGACGTGACCACGTCGGGCAAGTCCATTGAGGAGACGCACCCCATCCTCATGCAGCAGGCGAACGTGGAGGTGGTGGGCCTCATGGTGTCGCTCAACCGCATGGAAGTCGGAAAGGGCGGCGAAATCTGCGCGCTCGACGAGGTGCGCGAGCGCTACGGCTTCGCATGCGCGTCCATCGTGGACATGGCCGAGGTCACGGAGCACCTGCTGAACCGCGAGTGCCAGGGCCGCGTCGTCATCGACGACGAGGTGAAGGCCGCACTGGACGCCTACTACGAGCAGTACGGCGCGAGGTAGCCCCGCCCTCCCGCAGGTGCGGCCGTCAGGCCGAACGAGGCAAAAGACGGCCATCGGGAGGAACGACAGGGGGAGCGCATGGTGCGCTCCCCCTGTCGTTCCTCCCGGGCAGACCCAGGTCGCCTCGCTACCCGTTCGCCGCCACGAGCAGGGCCGTCAGCGCCAGGACGAGCAGCGTGCAGGCAAGCCCCGCGGCGTTGCACCAGCGCAGCGCGCGCCCTTCCGAGCGGAAGGCGCGGCGCGCGAGCGCGTAGAAGCCCAGCCCCAGCGCGCCGCCCGCCGTGTTCGCGATCAGGTCGGTGACGTCCGACGCCCCCATGGCGAACGCGAACTGCAGCACCTCGAAGCCCAGGCTCACGGCCGCCACGGCCGCGATGCCCCGCCACAGCGGCTGGCGCCCTGCGAGCATGCCCAGGTACAGCCCGAACGGCACGAACGCCACCAGGTTCTCCACGGTCTCGCGGTAGTCGGCCGCGCCGTTGATGACCGTCGCGCCCGCCAACGGCACCAGGTTCACGCTGCGCATCGTGCCTGCCACGTCAAGCGAGAACTGCCCTTTAAGCAGGACGATCCATACCAAGAACGCCAGATAGACCGCGAAGAGGAACCCGGTGAGCGCCCGGCTTCCCAAGAACCCCGCCGGCCGTTCCATCTGGAACGCCGCCGGTGCGGCGATACCCGGAAGGCCGTCCGCCACGCCACCTGCCCCGTGCCCGGCCCTGCGTCCCAGCCCGCGTTCGGTCGCGCCGCGGGGCCCGCCGTCGCGTTCGCCGTCCCTCGCAGGGCCGTCCGCCCTGACCGCTGCCTTGCCTGCACCGCCGCAAGCCTTTGACTGCTCCATAAGGCCGCTCCTTCTCCGCTTCCGCCCGGTTGCGCCCCGGTGCGCGCAACCGGGGCAGGAAGAAGCGTACCGCCCTGAGGCCCCCGCCCCACCCCGCGCGCGCCAACCGTAGCCGCAACTTCAGCGCCGGTTAAGGAACGCTTAAGGGACGGGAGCATGAGGGGGCACGGCAGCCTTCGCAGCCGACGGAGCGTGGCTGCACGGCTGCCGTCAAGAGGCGCTGTCGGCACGCCGCCTTCCGCAAACGACAAGCAGCCCCAAGCCTGCCAGGACGGCCGTTGCGTTGAACAGGAACAGGGCCGCCGCCCCCGCCGCCTGCAGTACGAAACCTCCCAGAACAGGACCCAAGCCCATGCAGAGATCCGGTCCGAGATAGAACGTGTTCGCAGCGCGCCCAATCCGATCCTTCGAAACCCCGCGCACCGACTCTGCCTGCAGGGCGCAGTACGCGGACCCCTGCCCCGCCCCCATGCACACTCCCGCCACGGCGATGCCCGCGAACGAGTCCACGAACGCCGCCGCCAGCATCCCGAATGCGGCGAGCATCATCATGGGAGCCGCTACCGCGCGGACACCACGCGCATCGCTGATGCGCCCAGCCAAAGGCCGCGCCGTCGCCGTTGCCAAGGAGTACAGCAGAAAATACAGGGAGGCACCCTCGATACCGCGCATCTCGCCTACCACGAGCACGAACGACGACGTCACACCCTGCGCCACCATCAGCAGGCCGGCTATCGCGGAAAGCAGCAGCGCGGGGCCGTAGAGCCAATCTGAGGGCCCACCGCGAAACCGCCCGCCCGACGACGCGCGAGCCCCCGCAGCGGGAGGCGCCTTGAACAGGGCCGCCATGACGAACCCCGCCGAGAGCAAAGCCCCCGAGACGGCGAAGGCGCCCGCATAACCTGCCGTGTCGCCGACGAGGGAGCCGAACGCAGGACCGAGGGCGCAGGCTATCGTGTAGGCCGCCCCCAGCCACCCCACGCCGCTCCCCACCCTCTCCTCGGGGACCACAAGCGATGCAAGCGATACGACGACGGTCGATTTGAAGGCGAAGGCAAACCCCTGCAGGGTCAGGAAAAGCGTCATGAGCGGAATCGACCGGAACAGGGCGCACCCCAAAGCCGATATCGCGAAAAGCCCGCAGGACACGGAGAGCAGGTCCTTTTTCCCCAGCCTGTCCGCCGCGATTCCGCTCACCGGCCTTGCGGCAAGGGCTGCTGCGGCAAGGAGCCCCGCGAGGAACCCTGCCAAGGTCAGGGACGCTCCCAACGAAACCGCATAGCCTGCGACGAGGGGGCGCGTGAGGTACAGCCCGAACTGTAGCATCGCCTCGATGCAGAACAGCTGCGCGAACTTCGGGTTCCACAGCTTTGCCCTCCCCATGCCTCCCCCCTCCCCGCGGCCCTGGCTCCCAAAGCTGGAATCCAGGCCGAGCCAAGTTCACGTCGTACGCGCCAAGCACCGGCGCCGCTCAAGCTGGAGAGGAGCCGGGCGCGGCCGTTCCCGACCGCGTGCCTTGAGCCCGGCTCCCAGCGCTCACGGCAGGAACACCGAGCACTGCGCCCCGCGTTCGGACATCTTCGCGGCCAGCTCCTCGAGCGTGCCGTACTCGATGGCGTTAGCTAGACAGTGCAGCGCGCACGAGGGCTCCCCGCCCGCGGCAACGCGGCCCTCGCACAGGTTGCACGAGGTGGTGGGCACGGGGACGTACTTACCCTCCCAGGTGCCGTCGGTCTTGCGCCACGGCCCCATCTCCAAAAGCTTGATGCCCCATTGCCCCAAGGGCAGGCTCAGCTCGTTGCGGCAGGCGATCTCGCAGGTGTGGCAGCCGGTGCAGTACTCGTTGTCTATCATCAGTCCATAGGTGGCCATATCAATACCTCCCTTCCAGGCTAGTTTTCGGTCCGGTAGATCTTGCAGGGCAGCGCTCCGTAGTGGGAGCCCAGGCCCAGCTTCCCGATCTCCTTCCACGGCATGAGCGAGTTGATGGACGACTTGCGCACGCTGAACAGCTCGGCGTCCTTGTCCTCCGGGTACCACCATCCGTGGTCGCACCCGATGACTCCCTCCTTCACGATGGGCGTGATGTCGGCAACCATCTGGCACTTCCCCCAGGGGTTCTCGATGGTCACCCAATCGCCCTGGCCGATGCCGTGCTTCTCGGCGGTGGCGGGGTGGATCTCCACCGTGGCTGCGGTGCGTATCTCGCGCAGCGAATCGATCATGCGGTGCTCGGTGTGGAACGACGTGGGACGGCGGGCGCCCGTGACGAAGTCGAGCGGGTACTCGTCGATCCATTCGGGGCGCGAGCGCTTGGAGAAGCGCGGCTCCTCGTAGTAGGGCAGCGGATCCTCGCCCAGGTGCTGCTTCACCGTGCTCCACAGCTCCACGCGCCCGGTGGGTGATTTGAAGCCCGGCTTGCCGTCGGCGCGCAGCAACCCCAGTTCGTACTGGTAGTAGGGAATCTCGTAGCGGCCGTACACCCATTCGCGCAGCGTTTCGTAGGTCATGTCCTCGCCCGTGTCGGGGTCGGCCGTGTAGGGTATGTTCTGGATCTTGTTGTCCAGGTACGCATGCGGGCTCGACCACTTCTCGGCGTCCTCGGTGCGGTCGGGGTTGATGCGGTGGTCGAGGTCGAGCATGATCTCCAGGTCGGACTTGCACTCGCCGAGCGGCTCGAGCACCTTCGTGAGCGCATGGAACTGGCCGGGCTGGTTGCAGCCGTGGAACGTGACGATGCCCTCGTGCTCGAGCGAGGTGGACACCGGAAGCACCACGTCGGCGAGCGCCTGGATAGTGGGGTTCATGAAGATGTCGGTGGCCACCACGAACTCCTTGTGGCGGCATGCCTCCATCCACTGCATGGGCTGCTGGGTGATGCACGACGAGATGAAGTTCGAGCTCTGGATGAACAGGAACTCTATCGGGTACGGGATGTTCGTGCGCAGCGTGTCCAACGTGCAGTCGGGCTGCGTGGTGTTGATGATGAAGTCCATGGCCGGATACTGGTCGTGGCCGGCGATGGGGATGGGGTTCGTGTCCTCTTCCTCCACCAGCATGCCCACGCCCTTGCGGCCCGTGGAGCCGCCGTTGAGCATGGTCTGTCCCAGCTTGATGCCGCCCGGGTTGTCCAGGTTGCCGCAGATGGCGAAGATACCCCAGATGGCATGGCATATCTGGAGCGTGTTGGGGTTCTGGTCGGTCTTGAGGCCCACCGACGCCGTGCACGGCTTCTGCGCAAGGCAACGGGCGGCGGCGTAGATGTCCTCGACCGGCACCTCGCAGATCTCGGCGGCCCTCTCGGGCGTCATGGTGCAGCAGCGCTCCGCGTACTCGTCGAAGCCGTACGTCCATTTCTCCACGAAGTCGTGGTCGTAGAGGTCCTCTTTGATGATGACCGCGTTGAATGCCATGGCGAGCGCCGCGTCGGTGCCGGGCCGGATCTGGAAATGGTAGGCGGCGTGGCGGGCGAGCCAGTTGGCGCGAGGGTCGACCACGATGACCTTCATGCCGCGCTTCATCATGTCAACCGTGCTGTGCCCGAACAGGCCGTCCGGGTTCGACCACAGCGTGTCGCGGCCCCACACGAGCATGTAGCGAGGCAGCTCGTAGCGCGGGTCGTCGTAGCGGTCCTTGAAGCCGAAGGCGCCGTCGTACTCCACGTAGGCGCAGCCCAGAAGCCAATCCATGGCGGTCTGGCGAGGGATGACGCACGACCAGCCGCCGTTGGCGTGGATGGCCGTCCGGCTGTGGAACACCTGGTTGCACGTTTGGAACTGGTACGCGCTGGCCTCGCGGCCGGTGCCCGTCCAAACCGACACCGTGTCGGGGCCGTATTTCTCGGTAAGCTCGCGGTACTTCTCCACGATGATATCGTACGCCTCGTCCCACGAGATGCGCTCCCACTTGTCGGGCTGGCCGCGGTACGCGCGATCGCGCTTCATGGGATACAGGAGACGGTCCTCGTGGTAGAGGTACTCGGGCAGCGTCAGGCAGCGCACGCAGAGGCGCCCGTTCGTGATGGGCTGGTCGGGGTCTCCTTCCACCTTCACCAACTTGCCGTCCTTGACGAACGCCCTCAGGCCGCAGCCGACGCCGTGACAACCCGGGGGCGACCACTGGGCCGTGCGGTACACCTTCGTCCCATCCTCGAGCTCCGTGACGCGAGGCGTCTCGGACACGCGGGTCAACTCACTCATGCTCTCTCCTCTCTGTTGCGCTCCGCCCGTTAGCGAAGCGGTTTCCCTGGTTGTGCGGGCCGACGGAGGGCTGCGCGCCGCCGGGCCCGGGCGATGCGGCCCGGTCGGCCGCCGCGAAGAGCCCGCTGCCGCACACGGCGCAGCGGACGAGGCTCTCGCCCGGCTCCACAACATGCCCGCAGTCGAGGCAGACGGGCGGCGGTGGGGCGATACCCCATTCCATCTCGTCGCATTTCCCGCAGTGGTTGCACACGTAGCAGCGCTCCATGACCGGTCAGCCCTTCACGACCGCCGTGTCGGCGAGCCAGTTGAGGGCGGCGATGCGCTTCGCTGCATCCTCCACCACACGGCGCCTCCCCGTGCGCTCGAGCGTTTCCAGGTCGTACGACCCGGCGCCGAACGCCTCCTCGCACGCAAGCCGAAGGTCATCCTCGGCAAGCTCCATGCCGCGTGCGTCGAACAGGGCCTCCAGCGCGAAGCCCTGGCGCAGGTTCTCGCCCGACTTGATGAGCAGCTGCACGGAGAGCTCCTCCTCGTTCATGCGCTCCTGCTCGTAGTAGTCGTCGATCGTCTGGCCCTTGCCGGCCAGCTCGCGTTCGAGCGAGCGGCGCAGGCCGTCCCGCGAGGCTTGGTAGAACGCGTCGGGAATAACCCCTTGCAGGCGCTTCTCCAGCTCGATGTTCGCCAGGCGGGCATGCGCGTCGCGGTTGAGCAGCGTAGCCTCAGCCTCGAGGCCGCGGGCCACCGCAGCCCGGAACTCCGCCGCCGTGGAGGCGCCCTCTATGCTCTCGGCGACCCACGCGTCGGTGAGGGCCGGCACTTCCTTGCGCAGCTGGCCGAGAACCGTGACCGTGGCCGTGTAGCACTCCACGTCGCCGTCGCCGAGGGCTCGCGGCCGCGGTACCTCGTAGTCGAAGGTGCGCGTCTGGCCCACGTCCATGCCCACGAGCCGCTCGACGAAGGATTCGGGCATGGAGCCGTCCGCCAGCTCGAGCACCATGCTCTTGCCCGTGAGGCGCGGCACCGGCCGCCCTTCCAAGAACGTGGCCACGTCGACGCTCACGACGTCGCCGAGCACGACCGGGTGCGGGTCGGCCGGCAGGAACTCCGCGCGCGCCTCCATGAGCTCCGCGATGCGGGCATCGACCAGCTCGCCGGTCACCCGGACATCCTCCGTCTCGATCTCCACGGGGTCCGCCGACGACAGCGAAAGCGCCGGCTTCTCCACCGCGGACAGCTCGAAGGCGAAGTCCTCGCCCGCGTCCGGGTACGCCGTGGCGCGGACGCGCGGCGTGAGCGCCGGCTCGATGCCGAGCGCCGCGAGCGCCTCGCCCGCCGCTCGGTTGACCACGAAGTCGCGCCGCACCTCGCGGTAGTCCTCCGGCGGCATCGTGCGCGCGGCGGCGGCGTCCACATCGTCCCACTGCGCATCGGACGGCAGCTTGCACGCCGCGCCCGCCGCGCCGTAGAACTCCGCCAGCTGTCGGTGCACCTCGGCGGCGTCCAGCACGACGGCAACCTCCACCGCGCCGGTCGCCTCATCGTCCGCCCTCTCGAGTTTCTTGAAGTCCATGGCTCGCCTCCCGTCCTTGGCTGCGTCTCCGGCGCTACTCGGCCGCAGGGGCCTTCGGGGCCGCAGGGGCTCCCGGCGCCGCCGGGGCTTTCGGGGCAGCTGGCGCTCCGGGGGCACCTGGCGCCCCGGGCGCCCCCGGCATGCCCGCGATAGGCGGGGCGCTCGGCAGCGTCGCGCCGCACTGGTCGCAGTTCTCGTTATTGAAATCGTTGGTCGCGCCGCAGGCGGGACACGTCTTGTCCATGCTGATGGCAGCTGGTCTGAAGCACATGTGAGTCCTCTTTTCCGTTGGGGACGGGCCGTCCGCAGCCATTCGCCGCGGCGCAGGTCGCTGACCGGGACGCTCGGTCCCCGCCGCAAGCACGCTGTTTGCGGCCCGCCCGGTTGTAGTCGATCGGCGGCCGGCTACTTACCGTCCGCGCCCTTTTCAGCCTCGCGAGCAGCGAGGTCGACGGCGATCCGCTCCATCTTCTTCGGTGTCAGACGGTAGCCGAAGAAGAAGGCCGCGAACGCCACGCCGAAGCACACGGCAGGGATGAGGCAGATGATGTTCACCATGCCCTGTGCGAGCTCGGGCGACGCCTCCATGCCCGACACGAACCCGATGGCGGCCAAGCCGAAGCCTGTGAGCAGGCCGGCCACCGCGTTGGCAATCTTCGGGCACCACTGGAACGTGGACATGATGAACGCCTTGGCGGTCTTGCCGTCGCGCCACTCGCCGTAGGCGATGGCGTTGGACTGCATGCCCATCATGGTGCCGTTCATGAAGTTCATGCCGAAGTAGATGCCGCATATGCACACGATGAAGGCCATCATGCTCGACGCGCCCACGAAGAGGCACACAACGGAGAACGCGAACGACACCCCGATGCCCACCAGGTACGTGGCGCGGATGCCCACCTTGCGGGCGACGGGCTCGGACACGAACGTGGCCACGAGGCCCGTGACGTTGCACGCCGTGAGCATGACGGCCGCCATGGCCACGTCGCCGAACGCGTAGGTGAACACGTACATGGCCATGCTCTGGATGGTCATCTGCGCCACGAAGCGGATGATCTCGGCGAACAGGCCGATGACGGCCGGCAGGTTCGTGAGCCAGTACTTGAGCATCTCGCCCAGGCCCACCTTCTCGCCGGCGGCGAGGGGCGGCACCTTCTCGCCGCGCTTCTTGGCCGCAGCGCGCTCCTCGCATATCTTCTGCGTGGGATCCATGCCGTCGATACGCTTGTACATGACCACGAACATGACGATCATGATGATGCCGAACACGAGCGCCAGCACCGTGAAGCCGGCCGGCCCTGCGTTCTGGGCGTTCTCGCCGGCAGGCACGCGGTACACGAGGCCGTTGATGGCCAGGATGGCCGGCAGCGAGATGGCGGCGAACAGCACCTTCACCAGCATGTTGCCCTGCGCCTTGCGCTGCGAGAGCAGCGTGCGGTCGGCCTCGGTCCGGCTGATAACCGGCACGATGGACGTGGCGGCTATCATGAAGAAGCTGGAGAAGAACCCGCCCACGATCTGGAAGAAGATCATCCAAGCCGTCTTGGCGCCCATGTCCAGGAACACGGGATCGACGAATGTCATGAGCAGGCAGACGAACGTCGCCGGCGGCGCCACCAGAAGCCAGCTGCGGTACTGGCCGTGCTTGAGCCACACGCGCTCGATGATGATGGCGGCTATGATGACGAAGAACCACTCGCCCACACCCGTGACCGCCTTCACGGTGCCCATGACGGTGGGCTCGAGACCGCAGATCTCGGTGAGGAAATACGACCAGTAGTTGCTGTTCATCTGGTTGAACGCCGTCCAGGTGAGCATGCCGAGGCCGTATATCAGGCCGAGCGCCTGCCCAACGTTGTTCTGGATGGCCGAAACCGCCCGGTCCCCTAGCTGTGAAACCTTCTCGCTCATGCGAAACCCCCTTTGCCGTATGCCGGCCCCCGCGGCGCGCCCTCCCGGTGCACTGCGGGGGCATAATCCCCTACCAAACCGTGAACAGCGCCATGCGCGGCTTGACCGCTTTCTTGGCAAGCTCGTCCACCGGGCCGAACTCCATCGCCAGCGACTGGCAGTGGTGCACGCACGCCGGGACCTTGCCCGCCGCCACGCGCTCCGCGCACAGGTCGCAGCGCTGGGTGGGCAGTGGGACGTAGTCCCATTCCCACGCGTCGCCGTCCAGCTTCCAAGGCCCTATCTGGGCGAGCTTGATACCCCACTCGCCCTCGCCCAGGCCCTTCTCCACTTTGCACGCCATCTCGCAGGCGTGGCAGCCCGTGCAGAACTCGTAATCGATCAAAAGACCATGTTGTGCCATGCGTCCCATCTCCTTTCCTTAGTATGGCGGCGCCTACAGGTTGTGGTGCTCCGCGTACATCCTCTCGAACTCGGCCCCGTATCCCTCCGGCGCCGGGTAGACACGGCAGAGCTGGGTCTTGTACGACGAGCCGTAGCCGCTCGGGCCGAAGTCCCCCTGCACGGTGAGGCAGTTGATGTTGGACTCCCACACCCCGTAAAGCGACGGCTCCTCCTTGTCGCGCTCGGGGAACCACCAGCCGTGCTCGGCGCTCACCACGCCCTTCATGATGGTGTCGGTGACATGGGCCACCTCAATGGCCTTGCCGTGCGCGTTCTCGATGACGGCCCAGTCGCCCTCCTTGATGCCCGCCGCCTCGGCGTCGGCCGGGTTGATGGCGAACATCGGCCACTTGTGGAACTCGCGCATGGAGCGCAGCTGACGATGCTCGGAATGGAAGTACTCCCAGCAGCGGCGCCCGGTCGTGAGCACGAGCGGGTACTCGGCGAACAGCTCGGGCGTGCTCTCGGGGCTCTCGGGCGGCTCCTTGAAGTAGGGCAGCGGGTCCATGCCCACGTTGTTGTACATGTTGCAGAACAGCTCCACGCGCCCGGACAGCGTGTTGAACCCGGGGTTGCCGTCGAAGCGGAGCTTGCCCGTCTTGTACTTGTAGTACTCGAACTCGGGGTACACGATCACCTTCTCGCGCAGCTCGCTGAACGTGATATGGATGGGAACCGTGGCCATGTTGTTCGTGCAGAACTCCAGCATCTCGGGCACGTCGTCCCAATAGAACAGGTCGGGGTTCATCTTCTTGCCGAGCTCGAGCATCATCTGCTCGTCGCCCACGGCGTCGCCGGTCTGCGTGACCTTCACGATGGAGCGCAGGGGTGTGTACCAGCCGCGCACGCCGTTGCGCTCGCAGCCCATGGCCATAGGGATGAACAGGTCGCCGATGGCCATGGCGGTGGGCGTCATGAACAGGTCGCACACCACCACGTGGTCCATGTCCTTGTACACGTCGTACACGCGCCGTGCCTGGCCGGCCATGTTGGTGAACGCCGTCGTGGAGCACATGAACAGCATCTTCACCGGATACGGCACCCCCGTCTCGGCCGCGTCGAGGATGGCCTCGGGAATGGCGTGGCCGCCCTTGCCCACGGCGTTCATGAGGCCCCAGTTGCCGTCGTCGCCCAAGCGGCCCTCGCGGACGTTCGGCAGGCTCTTGGCAATGTTCTCGCGGATGTCGGACTGCACGTAGCCGAAGTTGATGCCCACGAAGCCGCCGGGGTTGTCGATGTTGCCGGTAAGCGCCTGCACGGCCACGGCCGCATGCGCCGTGCCGTTCGCCCACTTCGTCTGGTCGAAGGCCACGCCCCACTGCAGCGTGGTCACGCCGGCGGTGCCGATGAGGCGCGCTGCCTCGTAGATCTTCTCAGACTCGCACCAGCAGATCTCCGCGGCGCGTTCGGGCGTCCAATCGCTCACGCGCTCCTTGTACTCGTCGAAACCGTAGCACCAGCACTCCACGAACTCCTTGTCGTAGAGCTCCTCCTCCACCATCACGTGCCCGATGGCCAGAGCGAGTGCCGCATCGGTGCCGGGACGCACCTGCACGTAGAGCTTGGCATGCGCCGAGAGCCACGTCACCTGCGGGTCGACCACGAACAGCTCCGAGCCGCGGCGCATGCAGTCGATGATCCAGTGCCCGTAGAAGCCGTCGGCGTTGGCCCGAAGCGGGTTGTTGCCCCAGATGATGAACAGGTCGGGGCGCCGGTAGTCGGGGTGGTCGAAGCGCGCCTCGTTGAGCTGTCCGCAGTCGGCGATGAACGTGTCGCCCAAGACCGCGTTCATGCCCTGCATGCGCGGCGTGTAGCAGCAGTTGCCCGCGAGCAGGCCGCAGTTGTCATTCGGCGTGCCGAAGGCGCCCTGCCCAAGCACGTTGGACTGCCAGGTGGCGTTGCGGCCCGTGCCCGCGCCGGTGCAGATGGACTTCGCGCCGTACTTCTCGGTGGTGTCCTTCACCATCTCGACGCACAGCTCGTACGCCTCGTCCATGGTGATGCGCTCCCACTTGTCCTTGCCGCGGTCTTCGCGGGCGCGCTTCAGCGGATGGATGATGCGGTCGGGATGGTACACGGCCTCCACCATGGCCAGACAGCGCATGCACAGGCGGCCGTCCGTCACCGGCGAGTTCGGGTCGCCCTCCACCTTGACGAGCTTGCCCTCCTTGTCGGTGTAGAACAGGATGCTGCACCCCTGGTGGCAGCCGGGAGCCGACCATTGGCACGTGCGCGTGACGGTGAGGTCCCCTTCCTGGTACTGCCAATCCTTCTTGTAGATTTGAGGATCGAAGCACTCTCTCATGCAATTCTCCTTCCAGCGTTCGCTCTCGTATCACTTCACCTGCTCGCCCTGCTTCTGGGCGCGCGCCCACACGCCCAGCATGACAAGGTTGTCGTTCGACACGACGTTGTCCTCCCCCACCCGGTGGTAGGTCATGCGCGTTTGGAGCTCGGCCGGGTCGCGGAACTCGTGGCGGATGTACAGCTCGCCGTCGAGCAGGTAAGCCTCCTTGGTCTCCGGCGAATCGATCGTCGGCGCATACCGGGCGAGCAACTCCTGATCTGCCATATGAACCTTCCTTCCTCGCAACTCCCTCGGGCCGCCAACTTCCCCGAGGCCCTCCTTCATCCTTCGACCCCACCGCGTCTCGGCTCATTTGGCCCACGGCGGCTTCGATGCCGACGAGTTTCCCCGGTTGGCGGCGCCGACGCATCTGCTGCTGGGTATTAACTTGGAAACCATGCTCTGAACTGGCGGTTTGAAACTGTTCCAACGGGGTGCGATACTCTGGGTATTAGCCGCGCCCAGCACCTTTTCCCTGCCGACCCGCCCCTCTTTTGCATCGGGAGGACATCGCCTCCACCGCGACGAGCGCCGCGAAGCCGCATCCGGCCACGGCGAGTGAGCCCGCTGCCGATTCCGCACCCCACACGAGCACCTGCAGGCCGTTGATAACGAGCGGCGACAAGGTGGCGCCGAGCGAGACGAACGAGACCAGCACCGAGATGGCCATGGTCACCACGTTCTTGTCCACCGTCTTCGAGATGTAGTAGATGGTGCTGATCTGCTGGATGCCTGATCCGATGCCGAACAGCACCCCGCCCGCCATGATCACCGGAAAGCTGTAGCCGAACGCCGCCACGGCGAGCATTCCCGCGGAGAGGCACCCGAACCCGATGCACAGCGTGGAAGGGCCGAACGTCTTCGACACCTTCCCATATGCGATGCCCACAAGGAAGGACACGACGCTCACCGACGAGGCCACCACCGACACGTCGGCCGTCGTGCCCAGGCCGCGCTCCTGCACCAGCATGGCGATATTGGTGTGGAAGCCGAACAGGAACATCATGGCGAAGAAGAACAGGGCGAACAGGTAGACGGCGCGGGGCTTGAATACCTCTCCCAAACCGGCCGCACGTCCCTTCCCGCCGACGAGCCGCTTGTCCAGGCCGCCCTCGGGGAGCGCGATATGGGCTACGACGAACACGGGTATCACACCCAGGTACACGAGGAACGCGTTGCCCCAATGGGAAAGCGCCAAGAACCCCACGAGCAGGGCGACCAGCGCCTCCCCAATGAAGTTGAACGCCTGCTTGAACCCGAGGGCGCGACTGCGCTCGCCGTCGTCGTCCCAGGTCTGGCAGACGAAAGCGTTCGCCATGGGATGCAGGAGGCCCTGCCCGAGACCCACGCAGGCGCTGCACGCGAACAGGGCGAAGATGCTGGGCTCGGGCAAGACTGCGGGGATCATGCCCCCGACGAACAGCACCGCCAGCGCGAACTCCGCGATGCGCTTCTTGCGCACGTACGAGGACAAGAACCCCGATAACAGCGTTCCGGGGATGCTCACCAGGGGCGGCACCGAGAGCACCATCTGCACCATCGTGCGCGGCACGTCCGGATACGCGTCGCCCAGCACGCCGAGAATCGACGAGAACGCCGAGAACACGCTGTCGTACACCGCGAACCCGAACACGGGCACGAGCACGAGCGCGTGCTCGATCCTGAAATAGGCGAAGAACCTGCGAAACGTCTCTCTCATGGCGCCTTCCCCTTTACGCCGAGGGCCGCTTGCGTCGCCGAGTACAACGCAGCACGGGCCCTGCCGCCGGACCGACGGAGGCCGCGCCTGCGACCGCACCCCTCGCGCGCCGCAGGGCATCCGCCCGTCGCTTGGCCATAATTGCCACGGGGACGGTTTTTGTCTTGCTACTCAGAGGATTAAATCGGCTCCAGCGGCATCGAAACGAGAAAACGTACTCTCGATAGCATACCGCACGCGATAGAATACGATATATCCGAAACCTGCGGAGCAGCGCATCGGAGGGCGGGCCCTCCCAAGCCGAGCCGCGCGCCGGCTTTCGCATGGGTACGTGGAATCAGGGGGGATACGCGACCATGGCCGAAACCACCAAGGGGCATGCAAATCGCAAGGCGAACCGCTACAGCGAGCGGGAGCTGGCGGGGATCGCGGGGTTCACGCTCTTCACCGCGTCCGTGCTGCTTGCCGCCTTCAGCCCGCTGCTGGCCACGGTCGCAACCAACACGCCCGTCATGCACGGCCTCACCCACGGCACGATGTTCGCCGCCATGGCAGGCTTCTACTTCGTCGTCACGCGCTGCAAGGGTCGCAACGAGCTCGTCTCCTCCAACCGGGTGCGAACCGGCTTCCTGGCCCTGCAGCTGCTGTTGCCCGGCATCGTCCTGCTCGAGACGGTGCTCGCGTTCGCACTTCCCCTGGTACTCCAGTTCGCGCTCTGGGCCGTGTTCGGCGCCTCGGGCGCCTACTTTTCGTGCGTCTGGGCGGACGTGCGCAGCTCGCTTGGCGAGGAGCGCATCCGCGCAGCCAACCTATGGTCGTTCGGACTGGCAGGATGCATCGTGGCCGGCGTCTTGGCCATGCCCGGCCCTGCCGCCATCACGGCGTTCCTGCTGCTGTGCGCGAGCTCGTTCGCGCTTCTCGCAGCCTCACCGCCGAGCACGACCGAGCTCACGAGCGAGCGCGACGAGCGCTGGCTGGCGGAGACGAGCCGGTACAGCCCGAACGGCTCCTACATCATGCTGGTCGACGGCATGATGTGCGGCGTGATAGCAGGGCTCGTCGTCGCGCGAATCAGCAAGGGCGTCCTGCCGCCCATCACCATGGGCGCGGCGTTCGTCTGCGTCGCGCTTATTTTCCTGCTCCTGAGCCGGAAGGCGCCCCGGCTCCTTGCCATGGGAAGGGTGCAGCTCGTGCTCTTGCCCTTCCTCGTGTGCGGGCTCATCCTCTCCGGATTCCTGCAGGCGCCTTGGAACACCGTCGCCGCGCCGCCGCTCTTCGTCATCCTGTACCTGCTGGACTACACGAACGCCACGGTGCTGTCGCTGCGCGGCACGCTGCTGTCCATCTCGCCGTGCTACTGCTTCGCGAGAGGACGCTTCTTCATCGTCCTCGGCCAGGCACTCGGCTGGTTCGCCGGCGCGTTCGTGGCCACGGACTTCGGCAAGGGCTGGCTCACCGTGGCGGCCATGGTCCTCATCATGCTGGTATGCGCCTACATCGTGGTCGCCACCGTCAGGCCCGACCAGTACGCTATCGTGGCCGAGGAGCCCGAGCCCGTCGAGGCGCCTCCTGCCCCGATGTCCGAGCCCGAGACCGACCCCGAGGCGGTGGTGGAGCAGCATTACAAGCACAAATGCGCCGAGGCGACCCGCGCCTTCAACCTTACCCCACGCGAGGGAGAGATACTGTTCTACCTGGTGAAGGGGCGCAACGCGCGCCATATCGCCGACCAGCTCTACGTGGCCGAGCGCACCGTCAAGACGCACACCTACCACATCTACCAGAAGATGGGCATTCATTCGCAGCAGGAGCTCATCGACATCGTGGAGGCCCAGGAGGCCGGCGATACGGCGTGAAGCGCGCCGGCCGGCCGCGCGTCCAACGCGCCTCCCGCTCCGTCAGGCGCCCTGTGCGCCGATGAGCTGCACGAGCGACAGCGCGCCGCGCACGGCAAGCTTGCCCGCCGCTACGCCCAACACGCAGGCAACAAGGCTGCCGCCGGCGTAGAGCGCGGCCGTCGCGTACTTGCCGCCCTCGAACAGCGCGAGCGTCTCCAGCGAGAATGTGGAGAACGTGGTGAAGCCGCCGCACACGCCCGTCTTCAAGAAGAGCGCCGCCTCGGCCGACAGGGCCGACGTGGCACCCGCCACCTCGGTTATCGCGCCGATGGCCACCGCACCGGCGAAGTTCACGAGGAACGTCATAAGGGGGAAGTCCCCCTCGAAGGGCACGAGCCCCAGCAGGTAGCGCCCGACGGCGCCCAGAAACCCGCCGGCGCCCACCCAGAGCACCGCTGCCATATCCCGTCCTTTCCGACACACCCCCCGCCGGCCGCGCGGCATGAAAAAAGCCGACGACCCGCGCGCGGGCGCTCCCCCATGGGGAGTCCGTTTGCAGAAGTCATCAGCTTTACGCGGTTCAAGCCTTCGAGCGGCTTAGGGAGAACCTCATTCCCGCAGGCATTCTACCGCTTGCGGGCCCCGCCCGCAAGCGGGGCGCTCCCCTCGTTCTCGGGCACGACCTCTTCCACGAACCAGCGCGGGTCCTCGAAGAACAGGTACTTGTCGCGGCCGTGAACCGTCACCAGGTAGCGTATCCCCGTGCCGCCCACCCGGGTGGACGCGCGCCGGATGGCCTCGTGCACCCGGTCGATCTCGAACGTCCGGCCGTCGCGCCACCGGATGGACAGCGGCGTCACGCGCCCGTCCACGTCGATGTTCGCCACCACGTCCACGTATGTCTTGCGAAATCCCATGCGCCCATGCAACCATGCCCGGCACCCCGGCGCAATTGCCCGCATCGACCCGTAGCGAAACGAATGCCCGCGCGTCATGCGCGACGGCCGGTGCAAGCGCCGGCGGTACGGGGTCGGCGGCGCACCAGCGGTCACGGGGCACTCGGCGGTAAGAGCCAGGGCGGAACCGGAGGGCCCCGGCCTCCGTCTCGAATTTCTTTCCCAAGGGAAAACGCCAGCCTTCCCCCGCCTTGCGAGCAGCCTCTTCATGGTTTAATGGTTCGAACAATCGAACCGTATAAGACGCGATGGACGAAGGAGCATCGATGGACGAACGCGAATGGGCGCAGAGCAGGCAGGACCTCGCAGAGGGGTTCAAGAAGTGCCGGGGCATCATCGGGGCTCTTGGCGACGAGACGCGCCAGCAGATCATCATGGCGCTGTTGGAGGCCGAGGAGTGCGGCTTGCGCGTGGGCGAGATCACGGTGCGCACGCACCTCTCCCGCCCCGCCGTGTCGCACCACCTGAAGATCCTGCGCGACGCGAACATCATCGCCCTTCGGCGCGCGGGCACCATGAACTTCTACCACATTGCCGCCGACGACGCGCAGTGGGCGCAACTCAAGCAGCTCGTCGACCGCGTCTACGAGCTGGTACAGCAGGCCAACCTCGAAGGCTACCTGCAAGACAGCGAAGGAAAGGTGCAGCGATGACAACGAACCCGCACGAGCAGAAGGAGCGCGGCATTATGGAGAAGGTCGAAGAAGGGCCCGGCGGCGTCCGCGAAGACGAGGACATGCCCGGGAGAGCGTATGAGGACGCTGCGGCGTGCGAGGATCGCACGACCCCCTCAGGCGGCGCCCTCCCCCTCTGCACCGTCGAGGAGGCGATGGAGCGCCGCCACTCAGTGCGCAGCTTCACCGGCCAACGTATCGAGGGCCCGGTGCTCGCCGCACTGTGCGACGAGCTGGACGCCTGCAACCGCGAGGGCGGCCTGCGCATGCAGGTCGTGCTCGACGAGCCGCGGGCGTTCTCCAGCATGCTGGCACGCTACGGGAAGTTTGCCAACGTGCGCAATTACGTGGCGATCATCGGGAAAACGGCCGACGACCTGGACGGGCGCGCGGGCTACTACGGCGAGCGCCTCGTGCTCGCGGCCCAGGCGCTCGGGTTGAACACGTGCTGGGCAGCCCTCACGTTCAGCAAGCGGCAGGTCCGCCGCCTCGCCGGGCCGGAAGAGAGGCTTGTCTGCGCGCTGGCGCTCGGCTACGGCGCCACGCAGGGCAGACCGCGCAAGTCGAAGGCACCCGAGGACGTGAGCCGTGCGGCCGGGAAGCCGCCGGAATGGTTCGAACGCGGCGTGCGGGCGGCGCTGCTCGCCCCCACGGCCCTGAACCAGCAGAAGTTCCGCTTCGAGCTGCTGCCCGACGGCAAGACGGTGCGCGCCCAAACCCTCTCCGGCGCCTACACCGCCGTGGACCTGGGCATCGCAAAATACCACTTCGAGGTGGGCGCCGGCACGGAGAGCTTCGCCTGGGTGTGACAGGGGGACGGGGCGAGACAGGGGGACGGGGATAATGTCTCATTCCAATACGTCTGCCGAAGCCTTGCCGCATCGCGGAATGAGACATTATCCCCGTCCCCCTGTCACGCCCCCCTGTTACGCCCCCTGTCACGCCCTCGAATCTGCTAGATGCTCAAGTCGCGCCGGTCGAACACCGCAACTGCCGCAGCGAACAGCGCCACCGCGCTCGCGGCCAGCGCAATCGCGCCGCCGACTGCCGACGCGTCGCCTGCGGCCAAGCCGTAATAGTCGAACAGCGTCAAGGGGTTGACGTTCTCCAGGAGCTCGAACTTGTCGCCCACCTTCGACACCATCTGCATGAGGAAGAACAGGATGCAAAGGCCGCCGCCCGCCCACAAAGCCGCCGTGGCGTTCGAAAACAGGCAGGCCGACAGGAAGCACAGGCCCGCGATAGCCAGCCACAGCGCAAACAACCCCGCGTTCACCTGCAACAACGCCTGCATGTCCAGCTCGCCGGGAAACAGAGTCTCGGCGAATCCCACCTCGAGCGCCGTAACCGCCACCATGAGGGCGGCAAGGATAGCCACCATCACGCCGATCATCGTGCATGCGATGCGCGTGCGACCGTTCGGCGTTGCCAGCAGGTACGCCATCGCGCCGCGATCGAGGTAGCGCACCATCAGCTTGTTCACCATGATCAGGATCAGCACGAGGATGAAGATAGTCAGCAGGAACCCGTACAGGTAGTTCAGCATGAAGTCGATAAGGGTGGTGGCCTGCGTCGACATGCCGAATGCGGCGAACACCTCGGGCATGCTCTGCATCATGAGATCGAGGCTCTCGCCCAGCTCGGGATCGAACATGCTCACGATCATGCCGATGTACATAGCCAGCACCGCGGCGATGATGCCGCTGACGAACAGGTTGGCGCGCAGCTCCTTCGCGAACAGCGTCTTATTCATGGGAGCCTCCTTTCAACCCCGACCTGCGGTTCGACGCGTCGCCGAAGGTGCCGTACAGGTGCATGAACAGCTCTTCGAGCGTCTGCTCGCGCACGGTGAGATCGACGATCTCGTTCGCGGCCAGGTCCTTCACGAACGCGTCGAGGTTGCCGGACACGGCCGTTTCCACGCTGGTCGTCCCCTGTTTCTGCACGCTGACACCGGTATCGCGGTGGGCCGCCGCGTAGCGGTCGCGCGCGGCCTCGTCGGCGAACGTGACGACGAACATGCGCTTGCGCGACTTCCGCACGTCGTCCATGCGCTCTACGGCGGCCAGCTTGCCCCCGCGGATGAACGCCACCCGATCGCACGTGCGCTCAACCTCCTCGAACAGGTGCGACGACAGCAAGATGGTGGTGCCGCGGCGCTTCTCTTCCAGCACGAGGTCGATGAAGCGGCTCTGCATGAGGGGGTCGAGGCCGCTCGTGGGCTCGTCGAGCAGGACGATGTCGGGCGAGGCCATGAACGCGCAGACCAGTCCCACTTTCTGCTTCGTGCCCTTCGACATCTTGCGAATGCGCCGCGCGGGGTCCAGCTCGAAGTACTCGATCAGCTGTTCCATGCGCGTGCGGTCGCGCAGCTTCTTCATGCGCGCCATGAATTCCAGGAACGCCGTGCCGGTCATCTCGTCCATGCAGGCGATTTCGCCGGGCAGGTAGCCCAGGTGCTCCTGGATGCGGGCGCGCTGGCTGAAGCAGTTCAGGCCGTTGATGTTCACGGTTCCCTCATCAGGGCGGATGAAGCCCATGAGGTTGCGCATGGTCACCGTCTTGCCGGCGCCGTTCGGTCCCAAAAAGCCGAACACCTCGCCCCGCTCCACGGCAAACGACACGCCGAACACGCCGCGTCCGCTTCCGTAATCTTTCTTGAGCCCCTCGATCGCAATCGCGGGGCCGATTGTTGCGCTCATCGGTATTCCTCCTTGTACGAATAGGCTTTCAGCATGTCGCACCAGCGGTACATCTCGTCCAGCATCGCATCCATGTCGAGGCGCTGATGCAGGGCGCGCTGCTGGTGCAGGTAGCCGTCAGCCAGCCAAATCAGCAGGTCGAGCACGTACTTCGGGTCGATGTCGTCGCGGAACCGGTCAAACCGCACGCATCTGAAGTACGTGGAGAACATCAGATCGATTTGCCTCTGCGTCCAGCTGTCCATCGTGTCCTTGATGTCTTTGTGCTCCGGGTAGAAGGCCCGGACGGAGAACTCCAGCAGGTAGGGGAAACGCGAAAGCACCTTGCGCTTGGTTTCAGCTGCGTACACGAGCAGATCGAAGAAATCGTCGATCTCGTAGAATCCGTCGTCCACCACCAGATCGGACACCTTCTCCATGAGGTGCTCCATGAGGTAGAGGTACAGCTCCTTCTTGTTCTTGAAGTAGAAGAACAGAAGGCCCTTCGAGATGCCAGCGCGCCGTGCGATGTCCTCGGTCGAAGCGCTTTTGTAGTCGCATCGACCGAACGTTTCCACGGCGGCGTTGACGATAGCCTCGCGTCGCTGTTCGGGGAGGCTCTCGAACTTGCTGAAGTCCGCATGCCCCCTATCGTCCGTTGCGCTCATTGCCGCCGCCTCCCTTCCTGCCGCTCTGCGGCCGTTGACCGCTCGGTCAACGGATTGGAGATCATGCTACCCCGTTGACTATTTTTTAGAAGGGGTCGAGGAGGGTTTTTTCATTGGGAGAGCCGCCAAGCCCGTAGCGCGCCGGGCCCGCATGCGAGGCCGGCGCCCCCGAGCCATGTCTGCCTCGCATGCGAGGCAGACGGGCAAGACCGACGCGCAAGGCCGGCATGTCACGCTGCGCCCACCAGCGCGCGCTGCCGCCCTCCCCTGCGACCGGCTGAAACGGGGGGGGGGGCACCCCCAGCCCCCTTCCCCCTCCTGCTCACTCCCGCCCGCTCCTCCGGCGACAGCCGGCCCGGTCCCCTCCTCGCCCGTCTGCTATCATGGACCCGCATCGCGCGACACGCCCTCCCGCCGACGACAGGAGACGCCATGGCCCGCTCTTCGAACCTCCCCGAACCCACCGCATCCGCCGCTCCCGTCCGTGCGCTCGGAGCGCGCCGCCTGCTGCTGGCGCTCGCCGTCGTCCTGGCGCTCTACGCCGTCGACCTGGCGTGCGCGACCACCGTGCCCGCCTCGGCCCACGCGTTCGCCGTGAACGTGGCCGTGCCGTTCGACCTCATGGTGTGCGTGCCCGCCGCGTTCTACCTGCTGGTGGTGCGCCGCCGCGGCCTCACGCCCCTGGCCGTGCTGCCGGTGGTGTGGGCGGGGTACCTCGCGGCGTCCCAGCTGGTCGCGCCGGGGCTGCTCTCGCCGCTGGCGGTCTCCGCGGCGGCGGGGTCGGCCGGCACGTTCTCGCTGCTGCCGCCCCTGTTCGCCGCCGCCCTCGCGCTCGACGCCGCCGTGATCGCCTGCGAGGCGCGCCGCCTCGTGCGCGCCTTCCGCGCCGCACGAGGCGCCTCCACGCGCCCGTACGACTGGTTCGCCGAGGCGTTCAAGGTCCTCGCGCCGGGTGGGCGCGCGGCGCATCTGGCAGGCATCGAAGGTGCCACCTGGTACTACGCCCTGTTCTCGTGGCGCGCCCGCCCCGACGCGCCCGTCGGCCGACACGCGTTCAGCTACCATAGGGAAAGCGGCTTCCTGGCGCTCGTGGGCGTGATCGCGGCGCTGCTGCCCGTGGAAGCGTTCGCCGTGCACCTGCTGGTGGCGCAGTGGAGCACGATCGCGGCCTGCCTGCTCACCGCCACCTCCTTGTACGCCCTTCTGTGGCTCGTGGCCGCCGCGCGCGCCAGCGTGCTGAACCCGCTGCTCGTGGACGACGAGACGCTCACCGTGCGCTGGGCCGCCTTCGTCTGCGAGGACGTGCCGCTGCACCTCGTGACCGGCGTGGGTGCCGCCGCGCCCGACGTCCCCAAGCGCGAGCGCCTCGACCTGGTCGTCATGGGCGCCCCGCCCTGCTGGATCGAGCTCTCCGAGCCCCTGGAGGTCCGCACGTTCGCCGGAACGCGCCGCCCGGTGCGCGCCATCAACGTGTCGCCCGACAACGCCGCCGCCTTCAAGCGCCTGGTGGGAGCGCGCCTGCGCTAACGGCAGCGCAGGCGCATCGCAGGCCGCGACGAAATGGCCTCGATCCGGGCATCGCCGCGACCCGGCATCGCCCGCCCGAGCCGGACCGGCCAAGCGAGCCACGCCCGGGCCGACCGCAACCGTGCAAGCCGTACCCGGGCAGACCGCAGCCACCCGCACCCCTCGAGCCGCACGGCGACGAAAAAGGCCGGGGGCTGTGCCCTCCGGCCTGCTGTTTCCTGGAGCCAGTGACAGGACTCGAACCTGCAACCCACAGTTTACAAAACTGTTGCGCTACCATTGCGCCACACTGGCATAAGAATTGTCGTGCCTGCGTATTGTACGACATCCTGCCCGTTTCGGGAAGAAGCGTCCCCCCATCTTGACAACGAATATCCGTTCGCCCATACTAAGCGAACAGATATTCTCGCGAACACTTGATCTGGCGAACGGGCGTGCGTATGGAACTGATCGACAAACTGGAGATACTTGCCGATGCGGCGAAATACGACGTGGCCTGCACTTCCTCGGGCATCGACCGCGACGCCCAGAAGGGGAAGCTGGGCAACACGATGGCGGCGGGATGCTGCCACAGCTTCGCGGCGGACGGGCGCTGCATCACGCTCTTGAAGGTGCTCATGACCAACGTGTGCGTCTACGACTGCGCCTACTGCGTGAACCGCTGCTCCAACGAGGTGAGGCGCGCCGCCTTCACGCCGCAGGAGCTGGCCGACCTCACCATAGCATTCTACCGTCGCAATTACATCGAGGGGCTGTTCTTAAGCTCGGGCGTCATCAAGAGCCCCGACTACACCACCGAGCTCATGATCCAGACGCTGTCGCTCCTGCGGGGCGAGCACGGCTTCCGCGGCTACATCCACGCCAAGGCCGTGCCCGGCACCTCACCCGAGCTCGTGGACGAGCTGGGACATCTGGCCGACCGCATGAGCGTGAACATGGAGCTGCCCTCGCAGCAGAGCCTGGCCCTGCTCGCCCCCGAGAAGAACAAGCAGCAGATCATCGCCCCCATGCGCCAGATCCGCGACAACATCGCCGTGGACAAGGACACCCGCGCGCTCGTGCGCAAGAACACGACCTACATGAAGGCGGTCAAGCCGAAGAAGAAGGAGCGGGCCTTCGTGCCCGCCGGCCAGTCCACGCAGATGATCGTGGGGGCCACGCCCGAGAGCGACTTCCAGATACTCAACCTCTCGGCCGCGCTCTACCGCACGCTCTCGCTCAAGCGCGTGTTCTTCAGCGCCTACACGCCCGTGAACGACGACGCGCGCCTGCCCGGCACCGACGCCCTGCAGCTCAACCGCGAGCACCGGCTCTACCAGGCAGACTGGCTCCTGCGCTTCTACCGCTTCGACGTCACCGAGATCATCGACGAGGAGCACCCGTTCCTGGACCCCGAGGTCGACCCGAAGGCGAACTGGGCCCTCAACAACCTGGACTTCTTCCCCGTGGAGGTGAACAAGGCGCCGCTCGAGGCACTGCTGCGCGTACCCGGCATCGGCGTGAAGGGCGCGCACTCCATCATGCGCGCCCGGCACTCCACCACGCTCGGCGAGCGCGAGCTGCGCAAGCTGGGCATCGCCTACAAGCGGGCGCGCTTCTTCATCACCTGCAACGGCAGCTACGCCGGCCAGGGAACGGACTTCTCTCGAGAGGGCCTGCGGGCGCATTTAGCCGCAACGCCGAAGGGCGGTGGCCACGGCCGTCGCGCAGACAAGGCCATCCCCGGCCAGCTGAGCCTGTTCGAGAGCGTGGAAACGCCCGAGAAGGCCCGCATCGCGCAGGGCGCGGGTGTCGATCCCCGCGGGCACCTGGGCGCGAGGGCCGGCGAGCGCCTGGGAACGGCGCCTGCCGGACAGCACGACAACGCGGCGAACGGGCAGCGCCGCGGGAATGCCGACGGCGCGTTTGGCTGGCAGCACGCCCTCGAGCAACCCGAGGCGGCCTGCGCATGAGCACCGACCACAGAACCGGCTTCGAACGGCCCTCGGGAGCTGCGGCGGCCGAGGCCGGTTCCGGCCGCTCGGCCGCCCCGGACAAGGGGGCGCGCAACCGTTCGGCCGCTTTGGCTGCGACGGGAGCGGGACGGGAGCCCGCCGCAGCCGGCGATGCCCCCCATGGGCCGGCAACGCCGGAAGAGCCGCTCGCCAACGTGGCCTACGCCTACGACGGGACGCTGGAAGGCCTGCTGTCGGCCGTGTTCGAGGCGTACGTGCGCCGCGAGGACCCGCAGGACGTCACGGCGCAGGCCGCGCTCCAGCCACGCCTCGGGCAGACGGTGCGCTTCGTGGAGACGGACATGGAGCGCGCCGTGCGCGTCCAGCGCGGCATCAAGCGCGTCTGCGGCCACGCCGCCTACGACGCCGTCATGCGCGCCTCGCTCTCGGACGACCCGAGTGCCGGCACCGTCGTCTACCGCTTCGTGCGCTACGCCATGGCGGCCAAGCGCCCGCACGACTGCACGGGATGCCGCCGGCGCGGATCGTGCAGCGGCCCCATGGCCTCGTCGCAGCCGACCGATTCCCTCGGCTGCTCGGGAAAGGCGCGCGGCAGCGTGCTGAACGACCTCGCCCACCCTGCCGTGGAGCCCCTGCACCGCCTCGTGCGCTCCGTGGGCAACGAGCGCCACCACATGGTGCAGTTCCTGCGCTTCGAGCACCTGGAGAACGGCGTGTGGCTCGCGCGCTGCAACCCGAAGGCCTCGGTGGTGCCGCTGCTCATGGACTGGTTCGCCGGCCGCTTCAACACGCAGCCCTTCATCATCTACGACGAGGTGCACCACCTGGCAGGCGTCTACGAGGGGCGCGACTGGTACCTCGTGCGCACCGACGAGCTGGACGTGCCCGACCGCGCCGCGGAGGAGAACCTCATGCAGGCAGCTTGGAAGCGCTTCTACCGCACCGTCGCCGTGGAGGCCCGCTACAACCCGGAGCTCCGCCGCCAGTTCATGCCCAAGCGCCTCTGGAAGAACATCCTGGAGATGCACGAGGATCTCCCCGGTACCGAGCTGGCCCGCACCGCCTCCCTGCGAACCGAGCGCCTCTGGCGCGGTTGAGGGAGAGGCGGTTCGCGAGTTTCCCCAGAACCCGCGAACCGCTATCATGAGACCCGACGAGAGAACCGCACGGGAGGCGTTTTAAAAGCTCCGAGGCCCAAGCCCGCCAGGGGCCGCCCCGTAGGGCAAGGGCCCTGCCCTTGCCGCAACCTGCGGGACGGTCCCGATCATCGGCAAGGGCAAGGCCCTTGCCCTACGTTCAGCCCGGCAGGGCGACAAGGCGGAGCTTTTGACACAACCTCGAGAAGGAGGGAACATGGAAACGGCAAAGGTGTACTTCACAGACTTCCGCACGCAGGCGTTCGGCGACGGGCTGCCCACGAAGCTGAAGAAGCTCGTCCGCCGTGCGGGCATAGCCGACCTGGACCTCGACGGCAAGTTCGTGGCCATCAAGCTGCACTTCGGCGAGCTGGGCAACGTGAGCTACCTGCGCCCGAACTACGCACGCGCCCTCGTGGACGTGGTGAAGGAGCTCGGCGGCAAGCCGTTCCTCACCGACTGCAACACCATGTACCCCGGCAGCCGCAAGAACGCCCTCGAGCACCTGGAATGCGCATGGGAGAACGGCTTCACGCCGCTCACGGCGGGCTGCCCCATCCTCATCGGCGACGGCCTGAAGGGCACCGACGACGTGGAGGTGCCGGTGGCAGGCGGCGAGTACGTGAAGGCGGCGAAGATCGGCCGCGCCGTCATGGACGCCGACGTGTTCGTGAGCCTCACGCACTTCAAGGGCCACGAGCTCACCGGGTTCGGCGGCGCCATCAAGAACATCGGCATGGGCTGCGGCTCGCGCGCCGGCAAGACCGAGCAGCACAGCAACGGCCAGCCCGACATCGACGGGGAGAAGTGCCGCGGCTGCAAGAAGTGCCTGCCCGAATGCGCGAACGGCGGCCTCGTGTTCGACGAGGCCGCCCGGAAGATGGGCGTGGACAAGGAACGTTGCGTAGGGTGCGGGCGCTGCCTGGGCGCCTGCAACTTCGACGCCATCGACTTCGCGCAGGACGCCGCCAACGCCGACCTCAACCGCCGCATGGCCGAGTACGCGAAGGCCGTCGTGGACGGCCGGCCGCAGCTCCACGTTTCGCTCGTGGTGGACGTGTCGCCCCATTGCGACTGCCACGCCGAGAACGACGCCCCCATCCTGCCGAACCTGGGAATGTTCGCCTCCATGGACCCGCTCGCCCTCGACCAGGCCTGCGTCGACGCCTGTCTGGCCGCCTCCCCCCTCCCCGGCAGCAAGCTCTCGGACAACCTGGCCACGCCCGGCTTCGAGCCCTCGGGCGACCATTTCGCCAACTCCACCCCCGAGTCGGAATGGCGCACCTGCCTAGAGCACGCCGAGAAGATCGGCCTGGGAACGCGGAAGTACGAGCTGGTGAGGATGTGAGATAGGGGCTATTTCACCCGCTGCCTCCGCATGTCTTCGGCCCCTCCCAAGGGCGGCCGAAGACATGCGAAAACGAACATCTTCGGCCGCGCCATTCGCACGCCACGTCCTTGTCGAACCGGCGCGATGGCGTCGGCGGAGCGCACGTTCCCCGCGCGCCTTGTTGTGGCCGTCTCCCCTACACCCCCGTCAGGTCGAACGGGGGGATGAAGCTCTCCTCGGCCGCGCCGCCCTCCTGCCAGAAGTAGTCCTCCACACCCAGCGCATCGGCGTAGTCCAGCAGGCGCTCGTAGTCCTCGTCCGGGACGCGCCGGGCAAGCTCTGGGCAGCGGTGCAGCGCCGCCGCGGCGCGCTCGTCGCCCGCGGCGGCCGCATCGGCCAGAACCGGCGTGTACTGGTTCATCAGCGACAGCAGCACGTCGTCGCCGAAGCGCTCGTACACGAGGCGCACGACGCGCTTCGAGTCCTCGAGGGCTCCCGGCAGCATGAGGTGGCGCACCACCGTCCCGCGAACGAGGCGCGGATCCCCGTCCACCTCGTCGAACTCCGGGGCGCCGGTCTGGCGCACCATCTCGCCAAGGGCGGCCAGCGCTGCATCCGGGTAGTCCGGCGCCTTCGAGTAACGCACCGCCAGCAAGGGATCGGCGTACTTGAAGTCGGCGAGGTACACATCCACGGTACCTGCGTTCGCCTGCACGGCCGCCACCGTCTCGTAGCCCGAGGTGTTCCACACCACGGGAAGCGCCAGCCCCCGCCCACGCGCCCGCGCCACGGCGGCGCGCGCCTGCGGGGCGTAGTGCGTGGGCGTGACGAGGTTGACGTTCAGCGCGCCCTGCGCCTCCAGCTCCAAGAGCATCTCCGCCAGCCGGTCCACGTTTACGGCGCGCCCCGCCTCGCCAGCGGCTATCACGGCGTTCTGGCAGTAGCAGCAGTGTAGGGGGCAGTGCGCGAAGAACACGGTGCCGCTGCCACGGCTGCCGCTGATGGGAGGCTCCTCCCAGAAGTGCAGCGCCGCCCGTGCCACCACGAGCGCATCGTCGGCCCCGCAAACCCCGCGCTCCCCCGCCGCACGATCCGCCCCGCACCGGCGAGGGCAGAGGTCGCAGGAGGTTGAAAGGTTGTGCTTCATATCCCCACCGGTCCAAATCAGTCAGCGAGGGCCGTCCTCGCGCCCAAGGTCAACCCGTATCGCGGCCGCACGTGCTTCTCGCGAGGCGCAAGCGAGAAGGAGCGGAGATCGGGTACGAGGGCGGCCCGTAGCGTCGGCCCGTTCCGTCGCTCGTCAGAACGGCTGAGCTCAATTCGCCGAATACGCTCCGAAGCCACCGGGGAAGTCGCCACCGTCGCCGTCGCCGCCGTCGTCGTCATAGTCGTAGTCCTCCCCCGCCTCCTCGGAGGCGTAGGCCTGCTCGGCGCGCGTCCAATCCAAGCCGTTTTCGGCGCAGGCCGCCTCCTCTCCGTACACGAGGGCCAGTGCCGAGGGCGCCTTGTCGGCGCCGCCGATCACGGCCAAAAGCTCCAGCAGGTGCAGGCACGCCTCGGCCTGCGGCAGGATGAGGTCCACGTCGTCGGCGGCCATGAGCGCGGCCGACAGCTCGGACATGAGCATCTCCACGGTATACGCGCCGTCGAAGCGCCCGGCGTTCACGGCCGCGAGCACCTGCTCGGCCTCGGGCGTCGTGGCGCCCGCGCGCCCGAACGTGGCGCCGAACGCGGCGGACGATCGCTGCACGGCGCGGTAGAGCGCGTCGGCCTCGATAGCCGACATGATCTGCGCCGACGTCTGCAGCGTGTAAGCTGCGCGCGCCAGCTGGGCCGACCCCGATCCGCCCGTCTCCTGCACGGTGCCCACGAGCGCGTCCAGCACGGGGCGCGCCGCCTCCACGTCGTCCTCCTCGCCCCCCACCAGGCACATAAGGTTGTCGCGGTCGGAGAGGGCGTCGGACAGCATCGGGTCGGCCACCACGAGCGGCGCCTCCACGGCCGCCAAATCGCTCACGATGGCCACGGCGTTCAGCTCTCGCGCGAAGCTCGGCGTCGAGGCCGACAGGTCGATGAGCACCGTATTCGGCGACGCCGCCTGCACGATGCCGTTCTCGTCGAAGTACGCGTCCTCAAGCGCCGTCTGGGACGTGCAGTACGTTACCACCATGCCGGCGCTCGCCACGTCGGCCGTGCGCGTCCAGCCTGCCGCGTCCAGGCGCTCTCGCACCACGTCGCCTACCGCTTCGTTCCCGATAAATGCATACCGCTTGTCCATAAGAGCAGCCCCTTTCCGGGCGTCGTTTCTCGAATGCGTGCCGCGCGCCTCGGCGGCGCCTATCCCTGCTTGACCTTGCGCGCTATGCGGTCGGCCACCGACATGTCCTCGCACTTGTCGCCGCCCCAGAACACGACGGCTATCATGCCCGGCCCCACATGCGAGCCGATGACGGGCCCTATGCTGCTCTCCAAGAACAGGATGGAGTCGTCCACCTTGCCCAGAGCCTCTTTGAGGCGCCCCACGTCCTTCGGGCAGTCGGCGCCCGCCACCACCACGCACTGGCCGGGAACGCTCTCCGCCACGCGCTTCTGGTAGTACTCGGCCAGCTGCTTGATGCCCTTCTTGCGGCCGCGCGCCACGCCCGCCAGCGACAGCTTGCCGTCCGGCGCGATGGTGAGCATGGGCTTCACGTCCAGCTTGGAACCCGCATAGGCCACCGAGCCCGGGATGCGCCCGCCGCGCCGCAGCGCATCCAGGTCCTCCACCATGAACTCGGCGTCCACGAAGTAGCGGGCTTCCTCGGCCCATTGGGCCAGCTCGCGCGCCGTCAGGCCCTTGTCGCGCTGGCGCAGCGCCTCGTGCACCAGCAACCCCTCCGCCACCGAGGCCAGGTGCGTGTCCACCAGGTAGAGCTCCGCATCGGGATGCTCGGCCATGATCTGGCCGTGCACGAGCACGGCCGCGTCGAAGCTGCCGGACAGCCCGCTTGAAAAGCTCAGGTACACGGTGGGCACGCCGCTCTCGACGGCTCGCTCGAAGGCTGCGCGGAACACCGGCACGGGCACCTGCGCCGTGGTGGGCTCCTCACCGTCGCGCATGGCCTGGTAGAAGTCGTGGGCGCTCGATGCGCGGTACAGGTCGTCGGCGTGCTCCCCGTCGCTCATGACGTAGGGGAACTCGATGAGCTCCACCCCGTCGCGGTCGACTGTCTCGAACGGCAGGTCACAGCACGAGTCGATGATAAGGTTGCAGGAATGCGGCATAGGGGCGTCGGCCTCCTTGTCGAATACGGTTTCGTCCATCGGGCGGGCCGGCACGCTCACGACGTGCACAGGCGCGCCTGCACCGGGGCCGTGAGCTTGCCGGCCAGCGCGCTCGCGCACTCGTAGGCGATGCCCACCGCCGGCCCCACGTGCAGGCCGATGACGGGGCTCACGGGCAGCACCGGCACCGTGCGGCCCAAGAGCGGCTCCACCACCTCGTGGGCCCACGCCACGGCCGGCGTCTTGTCGCCGATGTAGTGCACCACCACGTTCTTCAGCCCGTGCTTCTCCACGTCGTCCTTGAACGTGGCCAATATCTTCTCCAGTGCCTTCTTGCGCGTGCGCACCTTCGCGAGGGTTGTGGCCTTGCCGTCGCTCACCGTGAGCACGGGCGAGAGCTGTATGAGGTTGCCCAGAAGCGCCGCCGCGTTGCCGATGCGCCCGCCCTTCTGAAGGAACGTAAGCGTCTCGGGCGTGAACAAGAAGCGCGTGGACTCGATGCCCTTCAGCACGGCGCGCGTGCAGCCCTCCAGGTCCTCGCCGGCCGCGCGGGCGGCCACGGCGTCGAACACCGGCCACGCCTCGTCGTAGCCGCACGAGCTGGAGTCCACGAGCGCGTAGGAGAAGCCGATGTTGCGGGCGGCCACGGCGCGCGCGGCGCGCACCGCGCCCTCGTAGGCGCCCGAGAGGCCCGTGGAGATGAACACGCCCAGCACCTCGTCGCCTGCCTGCGCGGCCTCCTCGAACACCGCTTCCAACGCAGCCTGCGAGGGCTGGCTCGACGTGGGGATGTTGTCGACCATATCGTAGATGTCCGCGTAGAACGCGTCCAGGTCCATGTCCGCATCGGCCAGCTCGCGGCCGTCGCGGTTCACGTAGAGCGTTATGACGTCGATGCCCGCCTCCCGCGCAGCGTCGGCGGGGATGGAGGCGACCGAATCGGTGAGTATCTTGATCATGGCACGTTACCTTGGGCTAGGGCGCACGGGGCGCGAGGTTATCGTTCTCCCATTAAACTACGCGATGCCGCGCATGCGGGCAACCAATTCGCGGCGGCGCTCAAAAAGACCATATTCGAGGCCCACAGGATAGGTATGCGGGTTCAGCATGCGCTTCTGGCTCTCGTCGAGCAGCGCGAGCCCCTTCTGCGCCCGCGCGCGCGCCGCCTGCGCGTCGCGCCCGGCGGCGTCGAGCACCGTCCTGCCGTCGCGCGCCAGCGGCTCGAGCAGCGTCTTGGAGCACAGCCCCGCAAGGTTCTTCTGCCTAAGATCGTCGGCGGGGTCCACGATCACCTCGCGGCTCTGGTCGCCCGGCGCGTTCACGTCGAACACCATGTCGCCGGCCAGCCGCCCGTTGTCGCAGTAGAAGTAGCGCCGCACGTCCAGCACGCCGGGCGTGGTGAGCTTGCCCACGGACTCCGAGATCTTCAGGCGGTCCGTCCACTCCCGCTCGCCCGGCTCGCGCGTGGCCGACAGCTTGTACACGCCGCCCAGCGTGGGCTGGTCGTAGGCGCAGGCCAGCTTCGTGCCCACGCCCCACGACATCACCTGGGCCCCCTCGTCGCGGATGGACTGGATGGTGAACTCGTCCAGGTCGTTCGACAGCACGATGCCGCAATCGGAGAGCCCCGCCTGGTCCAGCATGCGCCGCGCCATCTTCGCGAGCCATGCGAGGTCGCCCGAGTCGATGCGGATGCCGGCCAGGCGCTCGCCCCGCGCGCGCATCTCCAGCCCCACGGTGATGGCGTTTCTCACGCCCTGGGCCACATCGTAGGTGTCCACGAGAAGGATGCAGTTCTTCGGAAACGCCTCGGCGTAGGCGCGGAAGGCGGATATCTCGTCGGGGAACGACATGACCCACGAATGCGCATGCGTGCCCGACACGGGGATGCCGAACAGCTTGCCGGCCAGCACGTTGGAGGTGGACGCGCAGCCGCCCACCACGGCGGCGCGGCTCGCCCAGAGGCCGCCTGCCGCGCCCTGGGCGCGGCGAAGGCCGAACTCCGCCACGGGCGCCTGGGCCGCCTGGCACACGCGCGCCGCCTTCGTGGCGATGAGCGTCTCGAAGTTCACGCAGTTCAGAAGCGCCGTCTCGATAAGCTGGCAGTCCATGATGGGGCCGCACACGCGCACGATCGGCTCGTGCGGGAACACCACCGTGCCCTCGGGCACCGCGTCGATGTCCACGGACAGGCGGTAGCCGGCCAGGTAGTCCAGGAACTCCTGCTTGAAGAGCCTTCCACCGCCCGGCGCGTCGAGCGACGCCAGGTAGGCGCGGTCTTCCTCGGAGAACGCGAAGCCCTCCACCAGCTCGGCGAGCTGGGCCATGCCGCAGGCCACGGCGTAGCCGCCCTTGAACGGGTAATCGCGAAAGTACATATGGAAGCACGCCTCCGTGGCGCCCTTCCCGCTTTCCCAGTACCCCTGCGCCATGGTGATCTGGTACAGGTCCGTGAGCAGCGCGTAATCGAGCTTCAATGCATCCTCCTCAAGCATGCGGCGTTCCGTCAGCGTTCCGGTGCCGGCAGCGTCCCGGCGGCACCGCCAAGGGTGCGGGCCGCCTCCCCGAGCATCCGGCTACTCGGCCTTGCCGCCCGCGGCGCCACCCTGGCCCTCCTGCGGGCCGCCGGCCTTGTGGCTGCGGCGGCGCGCCCGGCGGTGTCCGCCCTCGCCGCCCGGCGCGGCCCCGGGAGCGCCCGACGCGGAGGCCCCGGCGCCCTGCTGGCGCAGGCCGGACGAGCGCTGGCCGGGACGCGGTCCCTGCTTGGAAGCGCCCTGGCCGCCCTTCGTGCCCTGCTTCTTGGCGTTCTTGTCCGCGCCGCCGCGGCCGCCGCCTGTCGGAGCACCGCCGTTGCGCCCCTGGCCGTTCTGGGAGCCGGAGCCCTTCTTGCCGCCGTTTCCGCCGCCCTGGGCGCCGTTGCCGCCCTTCTTCGATCCCTGCTTCCTGCCCCCTCCGGAGGCCGCCGCGCCTCCTTGCTTCGGCTTGCGCTTGGAGGGCGTTTCCTCGGTCGTCGCAGGCTGGACCGTGCCGTCGGCCGCCACCTTCGTGGAACGGCGCCGCCGCGGCTTGCGCGACTCGTTGCCGGAGCCGGCCGAGCTGCCGCCCGATCCCGTGCCGGATCCCTTCCCTGCGCCGCCGCGGCCCTTCGGGCCGCCCTTGCCGCCCGATCCCGTGCGACGCACGGCCTTCGGATCGGCCAGCTTGTCGGAGCCTGTCAGCTGCGAGGTGGCGAAGATGGAGCTCTCGCCCGCCACGCCGATCACGGCCTGCGTCGTGGCCTCGTTCCAGGCGTCCTGCCCCACACGGTTCGGGCGGTTCGAGCCCTCGTCGGGCGGCTCGAAGTCCGCGAGCGGCACGCGCACCGGCTTCTCGCCCTCCACCTTGAGCGACACGATCTCGCGCGGCACGTCCAAGTCCACGACCTTCGCCATGCCCGCCGGCGTCTCCACCTGCGAGTTCTGCTTAGGCGCACGGCTCTTGAAGTCCTTGTACGCGTCGAACTCGTAGCGCAGGCAGCACATGAGGCGGCCGCACACTCCCGATATCTTCTGCGGGTTGAGCGAGAGATCCTGCTCCTTGGCCATGCGGATGGACACGGGGCAGAACTCGCCCCCCAGGCGCTTGCAGCACAGCTCCTGGCCGCAATGCCCCAGGCCGCCCACCATGCGGGCCTCGTCGCGCACGCCGATCTGGCGCATGTCGATGCGCACGTGGAAGTGCGCGGCCAGCCTGCGCACGAGCTCGCGGAAGTCCACACGCTCCTCGGCCTCGAAGTAGAACACGGCCTTGTCGCCGTCGAGCAGGAACTCCACGGACACCGGGTGCATGTCCTCGCTCGCCTCGGCCGCCATCTGCTTGAACACGGGCAGCGCTTCCTCCGAGCGGCGGCACATCTCCTCTGCGCGGGCGACGTCCTCTTCGCTCGCGAGGCGCTTCACCGGCTTGAGCGCGGTCTTCAGCTTCTTCACCTGGGCCTCGTCGGCCTCGAACACGTCATCGGCCATGCGGCCGAACTCCAGGCCGCGCGCCGTGGACACCACGACGGGGTCCTCCTTCTTCAATTCCAGGTCGCCCGGGTCGAACCAGAGCGTCTTGGGGTTGTAGGCGAGCCTGATGGGCGCTATGCGAACCATTGCCGATACCTCTCTATCTCACGGCCCCGGCGCCCGCGGGCGGGCGGGGGCGGTAGAGCGCGTCCCTTGTTTCGAAGAGCAGCGCGTCGATGCATGTCTCAGGGGATACATTATACGAGATGGCCTCGTCGCAGCGGCGCACGGCCGAAAGCGCGGCGGCCACGCGGGCCTCGTCGGTGGCGCGTGCGGCGTCCTCTATCGCGCCGCGGGCGTCCACGTTTATCACGAGCTCGGGCGTCTCGGCGCACACGGCCAGCACGTCGCGCAGCCACGAGCGGATGATGGCCGTGAGCTGGCGCAGCGACTCGAGGCTCTTCGCCGTCAGCTGGCGCTTGTTGCGCGCCTCTATCTGGCGGATGGCCGACTTCGCCAGGAAGTCCGCGTTCTCGGCCAGCTCCTCCTCCTGCGCGGCGCGCACGACGTCGAGCGGGGCCTTCGCCAGCACCACGAGCTCGCCCGCCTGGCCCACGAGGTCCCAGTCGTCGGCGTTGCGCAGCAGGGCCAGCGCCTCGAGCACGCGGGCGCGGAACGCCAGGCGCTCGTTGGACTTCAGGAACTCGATGCCGCGCGTGATGGAGCCGTCGCACGCCTCGATGGCGATGCGGGCCTTCTCCCGCGACGCGCCCGTGTTCTGCGCCAGGATGCCGGCGGCCTCGCTGGCCGGGATGTGGCGGAACGGCACCACCTGGCAGCGCGACACGATGGTGGGCAGCACGCTCTCGCGCGTGCGGCCCAGGAGTATGAGCACCACGTCGGACGGGGGCTCCTCCAGCGTCTTCAGGAAGGCGTTGGCCGCCTGGACGCCCAGCAGGTCCACGCGGTCGAGGATGTATATCTTGCGGTCGGCCTGGATGGGCGCGAGCACCGTGTCGGCCGCGATGTCGCGGATTTGGTCCACCAGGTAGCCGCCGGCGCCCTCGGGCGCGAAGTAGCGCACGTCGGGGTGCTTCTTGCGCTTGACGCGCCGGCAGATGTCGCAGGCGCCGCACTCGCCGCCCCGCGGGCCGTGGGGTCCCTTCGGGCACAGCAGCGCCTGGGCCAGCGCGTAGGCGGCCATCGTCTTGTTTGACCCGGCAGGGCCGGTGAACAGGTACGCATGCGTCACGCGCTCGCTCGCCACGCTCGCGCGAAGGAACTCGCGCACCTGCGGCTGCCCGAGTATGTTCTCGAAGGCGTCGGCCACGGCCTATCTCCCCTGGCCCTTGCCGCGCGGGGCGCTGCCGCTCGAGCCCTGCGAGGGCTTCTCCTGCCTGGCACGGCCGCCGCCGCTGCGGCCGGCTTTCGCACCAGGGTTGCCGCGGTTGCCGCTTTTCCCCTTCGCGCCGCCGTCGGCGCCGTTGCGGGTGCCGCCGCTGCCACGGTTGTTGCCGTTGCCGCCGCCGCGGTTGCCCGAGCCGCCGCGCGCTCCCTGCGGGCGCGGGCGACGCACGTCGAGCGAGGCGAAGTACGGCGGGTCGTCCACGACGTCCGCCATCCACGGGAAGAGGTCGGCCAGCTCGCGGAACACGAGCTCCGACGTCCGCGACTTCCGCGCGGCCGACTGCACCACGCGCACGCGGTCGGCGTGGGCCCGCGCGATGGCCAGGAAGCCCTCGTTCACGCGCGTGTGGAACTCCTCGCCCGCCCGCTCCACGCGGTCGGCGCCCCGGTGCGTGGCGCGCGAGAGCCCCGTGCGCGCCGAGCCGCCCGTGGTCAGCAGGATGGTGCGGTCGGGCGACACGCCTTGGCAGGCGAACGCGTTCGCCTGCTCCACGAAGGCGGCGTCCAGCCCGCGCCCGTGCACCTGGTAGGCGATGGTGGAGTCCGCGAAGCGGTCGCACAGCACCACGGCGCCGCGCTCGAGCGCCGGGCGGATGACCTCCGCCACGATCTGCGCGCGGGCGGCCTCGTAGATGAGCAGCTCGGCCTCGTCGGAGAGGTTGTCGTTCTTCGGGTCCAGCACCACGGCGCGCAGCTCCTCGCCCACGGCGGTGCCGCCGGGCTCGCGCAGGCGCACGACCTCGCGGCCGCGTTCGCACAGCTTCTCGGACAGGAAGCGGATATGCGTCGTCTTGCCGGCGCCCTCGCCACCCTCGAACGTTATGAAGATGCCGCGCGGGGCATCGTTTTCGGCAAGTTCCTGCGTCACAGTGTCTTTTCGATCCTAACGGTCAGCGCCGGAAGCGGCGCGCTCAGGCGAGGTCGTACACGTCGCGCCCCTGGACGTCCACGCCCACGAACACGGGAAAGTCCACCACCTCGATGCGGCGCAGCGCCTCGGTTCCCAAGTCGTCGTACGCCACCGTCTCCGATGATGCCACGCACTTGGCCAGGTAGGCCGCAGCGCCGCCGCACGCCACGAAATAAACGGAACCCGTGGCGCAGCAGGCGTCGCGCACCTCGGCGGAGCGGCGCCCCTTGCCCACGGTCGCCACGACGCCCGCGCGGTGCAGCGCCGGGGCGGCGAAGTCCATGCGGCTGGCCGTGGTGGGCCCGACCGCGCCGAACGGCCGGCCGGCGGCCGCGGGCGTGGGGCCGGCGTAGAAGATGGCCTGGCCGTCCAGGCCGTAGGGCAGCGTGCCGTCCGCGGCCTCGAGCTCGGCCATGAGGCGCACGTGCCCGGCATCGCGCAGCGTGTACAGGGGACCCGTGAGAAGGCACGCATCGCCGGCATGGAGCTCGGCGAGCCGCGGGCGGTCGAGCGGCAGGGACAGGCGGATCGCTTCGTCGCTCATCGCGCGCCCCCTTCCGATGCGAGGTCGATCGTGCACCGGCGCATGGCGGAGCATCCCATGTTGATGGCGAGGGGCAGCGCCGCGATGTGGCACGGAGCCGTGGCCACGCGCACGGCGAGCGCCGTCGTGGCGCCGCCGAGGCCGCCGGGGCCCACGCCGGTGTCGTTCACGGCCGCGAGCAGCTCCTCCTCGAGCATGCGCAGACGCGGATCGGCCGCCGGCTCGTCCACCGGGCGCATGAGCGCCCGCTTCGCAAGGCTCGCCACCTTGTCGAACGTGCCTCCGATGCCAATGCCGATCACCAGCGGCGGGCAGGCGTTCGCGCCCTTCTCGCGCACGCAGCGCACAAGCTCGTCCACGATGCCCTGCTTGCCGGCGCCCGGCACGAGCATGACCACGCGGCTCGCGTTGTCCGAGCCGCCGCCCTTCAGCATGAGGTGCAGCCGCGCCGCACCCGGCTCGTCCACCGGGTGGATGTCGCAGAACGCGGGCGTGTTGTCGCCGGTGTTCGCGCGGTCGAGGATGGCGTCGCGCACCACCGACTTGCGCAGGCGCGCCTCGTCGTAGGCGCGGGCGACCGCGTCGTCCACGTCGGCGAACACGTCGCCGGCCACGAGCACGTCGGGGCCTATCTCGAGGCTCGCCCACACCGTGCCGGTGTCCTGGCAGAGGGGCACGCGGTCCTCGCGCGCGATGCGCGCGTTCTCCGCCAGCTGGTCGAGCACCGCCCGACCGCGCGGGTTGTCCTCCACGGCGCGCGCCGCGGCGATCCCCGCCTCGATGTCGGCCGGCAGCTCGCACGCCAGCCGCGGGATGGCCGCGTAAACAGCGTCCGCGACCTGTGATTTCGTGATGATGGTTTCCATGGGGATGAATTATACCGCAACCCGGCCGATCCGCCTCCCACGTTGCCGGGACGTGCCTGCGAGGACCCCGGCCTGCGCGAGATGGGGAGGCGGTCACTCCAGGTGGAACAATTCCTCCACGGTCGTGCCGAGCTCGCGGGCGAGGCGCAGGGCGAGGGGCAGCGTGGGGTCGTACTTGTCGTTCTCCACGGCCACGATGGTCTGGCGGCTCACGCCGCAACGCTGGGCCAGGTCCTCCTGGCGCAGGCCCAGCGCTTTGCGCAGGCGCTTGATGTCGTTGCGCACGGTGCCGCCCGCTTACGCCGCGTACAAGGCGAGGAAGCCGGCGAAGAACGTCACCAGCGCCACGCCCAACACGCCCACGACGATGCGCACTGTCCGGTTGGGCTCATGGTACTCGTCGTCGCCCTCCACCATGCGCCGCTTCATCGACTCCTCGGAGAAGCCCTGCGCCAGCAGCACGGCGATGAGCACGAGCGTGGGCAGCATATCCCGCGCGCCCCCGGTGGCCAGGTACAGCACCAGATTGACGAGCGTCCATGTCGCCAGCAGCAGGACCGCGAACTTGTATCCCAGAGCCTCCGACCGCGTCCTGATCGACTTCTCCATCTCGTCCATGATCGGCTCCTTTCGGCCACAAAGTAAAGAACTCTTGACATTTCGCAGTATGCCGCCTCCGCGGCAGAATGTCAAGAGTTCTTTACTTTTTGCGATGACGGCAGTCTACTTCACCACGAAGTCGCCCGGCATGCGCGGGGCCGTGCGGGGATAGGACACGGCGGGGCAGCCCAGCAACAGGCACATCTGCAGGGGGCGCTCGTCCGCCCCAAGGAACGCGCGCACGGCGGGGAGCTCCTCGGAGGCGCGGCAGAGGTAGCCGTTGAACAGGACGCCGAGGCCCTGCGCGGCCGCCATGAGCTCTATGTTCTGAGCCGCCAGGCCCGCGTCGTCGGCGCGCTCGGCAGCCACGTACACGACAGCCGGTGCGTTGCGGAACAGGAAGTCCTGCCTGCCCGCGCACGCGTCGCGCAAAAACGACTTGTAGAGCTTCACCCAACGCGGCTTCTCGTCTGCCGGCAGCGCAAGCAGCTCCTCGATGCCGTCCCACACGAGCCGTTTGAGCTCGGCGAGGCCGTCCTGCACTACGACGAAGCGGCAGCCTTGCGCATTCTTCGCCGTGGCCGTGTAGCGACCTGCCTGCAGCACGAACTCGAGCTCTTGGCGTCCCACCGGCTCCGGCTTGAACGAACGGACGCTGCGACGCGACTTGATGGCGCGCAGGAGGTCGGCGGCGTCGATCGTCTCGCCCGCCGGCGCAGACGGCTCCACGTCGGCCATGTCGTAACCCGGAATGGACACCGCCGCCGTCGGGCAGACGGCCACGCAGTGGCCGCACAGGATGCAGCGGCCTTTCACCTGCGCGATGCCGTCTTCCACGGCCAGATTAGACCCCACGCAGTCGGCAACGCACTTCCCGCACCCGATGCAGCGCCCAGCGTCGATCTCTATCAGCATGTTGAACCCTCTCTTCCCAAGGGAGTCCGACCCCTCCCCCCAACGAAGAAGACGCCGCCTCAAGCGACGCCTCCTTGTGAGCCGCACGGAAGCCCGTCACCTCGCAGCCCCTCGCCTAGGGCGGAGGGAGGCCGTGCGGTGCGACGAGCTTTCGCGAAGTGTGCGAGGAGTGCCGCACGGCCTCCCTCCGCCCGCCCCGCAGGTCGACCTACTCCGGCAGGTTCGCCAGACCGGCGCGCACGCTGTCCGCAGACGCGCTCAGCGCCGCGAGCTCCTCGTCGTCGAGGTCGAACTCCACGACCTCCTCCACGCCGTCGCGGCCCAAGCGCACGGGCACGTTCATGTAGAGGTCGTCGATGCCGTACTGGCCGTCGATGTGCGCGCACACGCTCATGATCTCGTGCGTGTCGCCCAGGATGGCCTCCACCATCTTGGCGATGGACGCGCCGGGCGCGTAGTAGGCGCTGCCGGTCTTGAGGTGCGCCACGACTTCGGCGCCGCCCTTCACGCAGCGCTGCACGACCTCGGCCACGGCCGCCTCGTCCATGAGCTCGGTGATGGGGGTGCCGTCCACCGTGGTGAAGCGCGGCCAGCACACCATGCCCTCGCCGTGCGCGCCCACGGCCCACGCCTCCACGGCCGCCGGCTCGCAGCCGAGCTTCTCGCACACCGCGAACGACAGGCGCGAGGAGTCCAGCACGCCGCCCATGCCCATGAGGCGCTCCGCCGGCAGGCCGCTCTCGCGGAACGCCAGCGTGGTCATGACGTCGAGCGGGTTCGTCACGCAAATGAACACCGCGTTCGGGGACGCCTCCTTGGCCTGGCCGATCACCGACTTCATGATGCCGGCGTTCACGCCGAGCAGATCCTCGCGGGTCATGCCGGGCTTGCGGGCGATGCCGGCGGTGATGACCACCACGTCGGAGTCGCGCGTGTCGGCGTAGTCGTTGGTGCCGGTCACGTGCACGGTGAACTTCTCCACACTGCGCATGTGCATCATGTCGAGCGCCTTGCCCTGGGGCAGGCCCTCGGCCACGTCGATGAGCACGACGTCGGCCAGGTTCTTGGACGCGATGATGTGGGCGGCGGTGGCACCGACGTTTCCGGCGCCGACGATGGTTACCTTGGGCATGTGATTGCTCTCCTTCGAAGTCAGGTTCTGCGCCCCGCATTGTAGCGCCCCACGCGCCAAGCTGCGACGACGAGTCCCGCATCTCCAGCGAAACGGCACGTCGCAGTTGGTGACGGTTGGCGACGCGAAGCCGCGCTGCACACTTTTCACCAGATTTCTACACTCCGGCACTTGAGACCTCGCCGCAAGGAAACGCGATCAGGGGAAACGGTCATCGCTGATAGCCTGTTCGGCTTCACGGGTCGGAAAACCCGCCTTCCGACGTAAAAAACTGGTGAAAAGTGTGCAGCAAGAGCCCGAAGCCGTTGCCCGGCCGACCGGTCGATGCGTAGGTACGGGACAGCGCAGCCGCGGGGCTGCGCTGTCGAGGTAGGTCAGGGCCGACCAGACGATCGATCGGGAATTGGTCGCTAGGCTTTGTCGGAGGAAACCTTCTTGGCGGCCGGCTTCTTCGCGGGAGCCTTCTTCGCCGCGGGTTTCTTGGCGGGCGCCTTCTTGGCGGGCGCCTTCTTCGCGCCGCCCTTCGCACCCGACGCGCCCTTCTTCTCCTCGTCCTGCTCCTTGCCGGGGCAGTCGAAGTTGGGGCAGAGCTTCCACGGGCCGCGCGCGGTGGTCACGATCACCATCGGCGCGCCGCAGTGCTCGCACACCTCGCCCGTGGCCGTGAGCGCGCCGTACTGCGGCAACGGGTAACCCACCCCGCACTCCTCGTAGTTCTCGCAGTGGATGAAGCGCTTCAGCGTGCGCGGGTTCTTCTGCGCCACGAGGTTCGCCTGCTTGCCCTTCTCCTTGCACACGGGGCACTCGCCCACGATCACGTCCGGCTCCTTGTTGGTGGCGCAGTTCGGGTCGATGCAGATGGTGCGCGGCTTGGCTCGGAACGCCGTCACCTTCACCTGGGGCATGCCGCAGGTGGGGCACGGCTCGGGCACGGCCTCCACCTTGCCCTTGGGCAGCGGGTAGGTGACGTCGCAGTCGGGCCAGCCGGCGCAGCCGATGAACATGCCGCGCGTCTTCTGGCTCGCGCGTAGCTGCAAGTCCTTCCCGCACTTGGGACACGGGCCCACGTAGGCGTCGGCGGCCACGGCGTCGGCGAGCGCGTCCTTCACCTCCTCGGAGTGCGGCAGGAGGCTGGCCAGCTGGTCGGCCAGAAGGTCGCGGCTCGTGTCCACCACCTTCACGCGCGTGGTGCGGCCCTCGGCGATGTTGTCCATCTCCTCTTCCAGCTCGGCCGTCATCTCGGGATGCGTGATGTGCGGCGCGAACTTGTCGAGCGCGTCGCACACGGCCATGCCCAGCTGCGAGGGCTCGATGGGGTCGTTCACGATGTACTTCACCGCGTAGAGGCGCTCGATGATGGAGTGGCGCGTGGACTTCGTGCCCAGGCCCAGCTTCTCCATCTCCTGGATGAGCTTGCCCTGGCTGTAGCGCGCGGGCGGCTCGGTCTGCTTCTTCGTGCAGGTGGCGCCGTTGAACGCGATCGTCTCGCCCTCCGCGAGCGCGGGCAGCTGCTCGTCCTTCTTCAGGCCGTAGGGGTAGATGGCGCGGAAGCCCGGACGCACCAGCACGTCGCCCTTGGCCACGAACGGCTCGCCGTTCACGTCGAGCGACACCTTCGTGCCCTCGACGACGGCCGCCTCGGAGAGCGTGGCCAGGAAACGCCGCGCGATGAGGTTGTACAGCTTGTAGTCGGCCGGCGCGAGGTCGTCGGGCGTGGCCTTGGCCGTGGGATAGATGGGCGGGTGGTCCGTCGTCTCCTTCTTGCCGCGCGTGGCCTTGAGCTCGCCCTTCGCCAGCAGCTCCTTGCAGTACGGCGCGTAGGCGGGGTTTCCCGAGATGGCCTTCACCGTGTCGGCGAGGTCGAGCGAGCTCGGGTACACGGTGTTGTCCACGCGGGGGTAGGAGATGTAGCCGTCCATGTAGAGGCTCTCGGCGATCCGCATGGTGCGCGCGGGCGAGAGGCCCTCGGCGGACGCGGCGGCCATGAGGGAGGTCGTGTTGAACGGCGCGGGCGGCTGGACCGTGCGCTTCTTCTTCTCGACGCCCGACACGCGGGCGGTGGTGGCGCCCTCCACGTGCGCCATGACGGCGCTCGCCTCGGCCTCCACCTTGAAGCGGGCCGTGGCGTGCGGGGCCTCGAACGCGTCCGGGTCGGTGCCGAACGCGCCGCGGATCACCCAGTAGTCCTCGGGCACGAACGCCAGGCGCTCGCGCTCCTTCGCCACGATGAGGGCGAGCGTGGGCGTCTGCACGCGGCCCGACGAGCGCACGTTGCCGTAGCCGGCGAACTTCACGAGCGTCAGGTAGCGCGTGAGCACCGCGCCCCAGATGAGGTCGATGTCCTGGCGCGACGCGCCGGCGGACGCCAGGTTCACGTCCAGCTCCACCAGGTTGTCGAACGCGTGCGTGATCTCCTCTTTGGTGAACGCCGAGTACCGCGCGCGCGACACGGGCGCGTCGGGGTTCACCTCCTGGATGCAGGAGAGCGCGTCGCTTCCGATGAGCTCGCCCTCGCGGTCGAAGTCGGTGGCGATGATGACGGAGTCCGCCTTCTTCGCCAGGTTCTTCAGCGAGCGGATGATCTCCTTCTCCTTGGGGAGCTTCTTGATGGGCGCGTACACCAGGTACGGCAGCGCGTCCATCTTCCAGGTCTTGAGCTCCACGCCGTCCTCGGTGAAGGGCTTCTTCTTCTTGAAGGGGGGCTTGGGCAGCGTCGCGGGCAGCTTCGCCGGGAAGGTCTCGCCCTCCTCCGTGACGCCCTGCCAGCCGCCGCGCTTCTTGTACACCATGGTCGGGGTGAAGTCGGGCTCCAGGATGTGGCCGCGCAGGCCGATGGTCACCCACTCCTCGCCGTCCACGTCGAAGCGGTACACCGGCGTGGAATACACCTTGTCCGCCTTGGGTTTCTTGACGCCGAGCAAGTCGGCGATCTTCTGAGCCGCGTCGTTCTTCTCGGTTACCACCAGCTTCACGCGGTTCCTCCTCTTCTTCCGGCCGCCTCCCGCGGCCTGATCGCGTTCACACGATGCCCCATTCGTTTATTAACGTGTGCGGGGATGGCGCGCTTGGGCGCGCAGCAGACGCTAGCATACACGATTTGCGGCAGTTGCGGCGAAAAATACGCATCTTGAAGCGAGCGCGGAACCGGCGGGCCGCACCGCGGCGGAGGTGGCGCGGCGGTAGGGCGCTCACACGAAGCTGATGCGCAGCTTCTTGCCGAGGCCCTTTGCCACCTGCTGTAGCGTCTTGAGCGTGGGGTTTGCGTTGCCGGACTCGAGGCGCGCGAACGCGCTCTGCCTCATGCCGCAGCGCTCGGCCAGCTCGCGCTGGGTGAGGTTCTGCTCGGCGCGCGCCATCGTGATGGCGCTGATGATGTCGTACACCGGCTCCAGGCGCTCGTACTCGGCGGCGCACTCGGGGTCTTTCATCTGCTCCGCATGATAACGATCAAGATCATCCATTTCCGAACCTCTTCTCCCAATCGGCTTTGTAGGCGAGCGCCCGCTCGATCTCCCTTCGAGGGGCTTTCTGCGATTTCTTCACAAACCCGTTCGTCACCACGATTTTGCTTCCGCAGAAAAAGAAATAGAAGGCGCGAGCGATGTCGCTGCCCTGGCGAACACGCAACTCAAACAAGCCTTTTCCCATGGATTTCGAATGCGGCTCCCACAGCATGTCGGCCTGATCGCGCAAAGCGGAGATGGCGGTCAACCTTCGCCCTCAGCTTCGGTTCGAGCGAATCGAGGACTTCACCATAGGCTTCGTTCCATTCGCCTTACAATAGAAAACAACCTCGAACTCTTCCATTCCGCCCCCTTGCGGGGATACCAACAGTATATAACATATATGTTATATACGCAAGTACCATCCCGTCTTATATCCGTCCTGCCTTCTGCCCTTCTCCCGCCCATTCCCGCAATCCTCCGCCGATCATAGCGCCGCGACCTTGCATGGCGACCGTCGGTCGACCGTCGCGAAACCGCAAAAACCTTGCGCGTCTCAAGCGCGTCGGCCGTGCGCTTCTTGCGCGGCGACCGCCTGTTCCTTGCCGAATCCTTGCACGATTGCCGCACGAACCTTGCGGTTTTTCGCTTCGCGCGAAAACCCCTGATGATGCATAAGGCACCCTGGAAGGAAGACGGACCGCTTCGGGAAATGCGATGGGGATTTCGTTACCGCGCGTTGGAGAAGCTGCGGGCGTTTCGTGAACCGGGCGATTCTCGGGTAGGCTATCCTTCGGGTAGGCCGCCGAACCACGACACCCACCGCCGCGCGCATCGACCACGAAACGCACCAGCGGCGGAACCGCCCGCAGCCGCGCGACCGCGCAGCAGCGCCGCACGGCGCACCGCACGCCGCGCAGGCCATCCAAACCGCAAGGAGGCACCTCATGAAGAAAGTCCTCGGAGCGCTTCTCGCCCTGCTCGCCGTCGTCGTGCTCGTCGGCGTGGGCGTCGTCGTGTTCTCGAACACCTCGCTCGGCCCCGTGAGCGATGCGGCGCAGGGCGCCAAGGCGGCCGTCGCGAACGCCGCCATGGACGCAACCGACCTCAAGGGCCAGGTAAAGAACGCCATCGACGAGCGCAAGGACGACATAGCCGCCGCAACCGGCCTCACGGCCGACCAGGTGGACGAGCTCGTGGCCGAGCTGGACATCGACGGCTGGCAGGCCGCCGCATTGCCTGCGGACGCCGTGGAGACCGGCACCGTGGACGGGTCGTACGCCGGCATCGACGGCACCATTACCACCTACGACGACCCGGGCTACGTCACCGTCTCGGCCTATGGCCAGAACGTCACCCTCGCCGTCCCCGAGAGCGCGCAGGCGTACCTGCCGTACCTGGCACTCGCGCAGTAGATGCCTCTGGGTGCCCGCGAGACAGGGGCGAGACAGGGGGACGGGGATGATGTCTCATTCCCAGGAGTTTCGCAAGGCCGTACCGCGTCGGGGAATGAGACATCATCCCCGTCCCCCTGTCTCGCCCCTACGCCGTGCGCGCCTCCTTCAGGCGGCGCTGGTAGGCGCGCACGATCTGCGAGAGCGTGAAGCACACCACGAAGTAGATGAGCGCCATGATGCCGAAGATGGCGAATATCTGCACCGTTGAGTTGTAGCTGTTCATGAGTATCATGCCGCGCCCCATGAGCTCCTGCAGCGCCATGGCGCCCCAGAGGTAGCTCGTGTCCTTGATGGTGGTCACGAACTGCGACAACAGCGCGGGCACCATGTTGCGCAGCGCCTGCGGCAAGATGATCAGCAGGTACGTCTGCACGGTGGAGAAGCCCTGCGACTTCGCGGCCTCGTACTGGCCGAACGGCACGCTCGCCAGGCCGCCGCGCACGATCTCGGCCACGCTCGCGCTCGTGAACAGCGTGAACGCCAACACGGCCGCGCCGATGGGCGGCAGCTGCGCCACGAAGAACGTGAACATGATCCACAGGAGCAGCGGGGTGTTCTTGAATATCTCGATGTAGACCGTGGCCACGCCGCGCAGCACGCGGCTGCTCGACGTGCGCATGACCGAGATGACGGTGCCGAGCACCACCGAGCACAGGATGGCCAGCGCGGATATCAGCAGCGTCATACCCAGGCCCTGCAGCAGGAATCGTATGTTCACCCAGGTGAAAAGGGCGGCTATCTCGCTCATTTGCCCTCCCCTCGCTCGTCTTTGCCAAGGCCTTCGAGGCCCTCGCGCCGCAGGCGCTCCATGCGCGCGGCGGCATCGTCGGCCGCGCGCGCGGCTATGCCGGCAAGCGCCTCCATGTCCACGTCCTCGGGCACGACCGTTTCCGGCCCGCTGGACTCCCTTGCCTCCTCGTCGCCGCTGCGGCGTTCGCGCCGAGCTTGGCGCGCGGCCGCATCCTCGCTCTCGGCGTCGAAGTCGGCCTCGTCGTGCGGCGCGCGCACGTGGGCGGGCCGCTCTGCCGGCGCGTCCAGCTCGCCGGGCACGTAGTCGTTGTCGAGGAAGGCCTCCGCTCCCAGCTCGGCCTCGTCGTGCGCGTCGGCACGTTGGCGATGCACCGTGCGCCCGCCCTCCGCGCCGGCAGCCTCGACGGGAGCACGTTGCGCATCGGCCTCCAACGCGGCGCCGCCGTCGACGCGCTTGCGCACGTCGCGGGTGATGCGGTCGCTCGTGGCCGTCTCGGCCCGCGAGGCCAAGGCCTCGTCGGCCTCCGGCGAGCGCCTCGCTCCCAGGTCGCGCACGCCCTCGGCCACGGCATCCGGCGACGCGGGCGCGGCGGCGCCGGCCTCGGCCTTGCCGGCAACCGTGCTCTCCACCCCGCGGCGGGCGGCCGCGCGGCGCTCCAGGCGGCGGTGAGCCTTCACGCGTCCGGCCTTCGTGCGCATCGCGCGCGCTGCGCAGGCCTCGTCGTCGCCGCATTCCTCGGCTATCTCCTGCGCTATCTCGCGGCCTATCTCGTCGGCGATCTCGGCGGCCACACGGCCGGTGTACGCCTGCTCCATCGGCCCGCGCTCGGCCGGGCCGTCCGCCTCGTCTCCCAGCACGTGCAGCGGGTGGCGCGGAGAGGGGGCCTGGCGGGCCGGGGCTATATCCACCGTCTCGAACATGGTGCCCACGCCGCCGGCAAGCGCGTCGGCCGCCGCGCGCCCGGTGATGTCGTGCGTGCCCGGCGTGACCTCGAGCTCATCCTCGGCCAGCTCCTCGGTCGCGTCGCCCGTGGACAGATGCCGGTGCGCGCGGGTGCGGCGCTCGAGGTACAGCGCCAGGCGCGACAGCGGAAAGCAGATGACGAAGTACAGCAGCGCCGCCACCACGTACACGGGGCCGTAGTAGCTCGTGGCGCCGGCGAACGAGTTCGAGAAGTACATGAGCTCGCCGCCCGCGATGAGCGCCAGCACCGAGGTGTTCTTCACGAGGTTCGCCGCCTGCACGGCCAAAGGCGGCATGATGATGCGGATGGCCTGGGGCAGTATGATCACGAACATCGACTGCCAGTACGAGAAGCCCTGGCTCTTCGCCGCCTCGAACTGCCCGCGATGGATGGAGCCGATACCGCTGCGCACCACCTCGGAGATATAGCCGCCATGGTAGATGCCGATGGCCAGAACCCCGATCCAGAACGCGGCGAGGGAGAACCCCAGCAGCGGGAAGATGGCGTAGAAAACGAACACCTGCAGAAGCAGCGGCACGTTCTGCACCACCTCCACGTACACGCGGGTCACCCAGCGCAAAGGCGCTATGCGCGACACCGACAGCACGCCGAACACGATGCCAAGCGCCAGCGCGATGACGAGCGCGAGCACGGAGATGCCCACCGTGGTGCCGAACGCGGCCAGGATGTCGGGCCAGCGCTGGAAGAGCGCCTCCCACTTGTTGGGCGCGAAGATGTCAAGCATCCTGCCCACCGTCCTTCCCGTCTCCGGCGGGCGCGTCGTCCACGAGCCCCCAGCGCTCCTGGAGCGAGCGCAGCGTGCCGTCGTCGGACATGGCGCCGATGGCGGCATCGATTTGGTCGGCCAGCTGGGTGTTCGACTTCTTCGTGGCCACGCCGTACTCCTGCGGCGCGAACTGCGCGTCCAGCAGCATGGTGGAATCGTCCACGTAGCCGTTCAAGATGGAGCGGTCCACCGAGAAGGCATCGACGCGCCCGGTGACGAGCGCTATCTTGATCTCGGGATACGTCGAGTACTCGGCGAACTTCATATGGATGCCGATCTCGTCGCCCGCGGCGGTGAGCTTATCGCGGGTCGTGGCCGACAGCGCCACGCCCACGGTCTTCCCGTCGAGGTCCGCCAGGTCGGTTATGCCGGAGGACTTCTTCACCAGCACGCCGATGTGGTCGGTATAGTACGGGCGCGAGAAGTTGTAGCTCTTCTTGCGCGCCTCGGTGATGGTGAACGTGGCCAGCGTCGCGTCGAGCGTGCCGTTGTCGAGCATCGCTCCGCGCGTGGTCACGTTCACCCCGGTCACCTGGAGTGCGTTCGGGTCGCCCTTGATGCGCTTGGCCAGCTCGCGTGCGATGTCCACCTCCATGCCCTCGATGTTGCCCGTCTCGGGGTTCTGGAAGCCGAAGCCCGGCACGTCGATCTTCGTGCCCACGCGCAGCACGTCTCCGTCGGGCGCGCAGCCCGCGAGGGCGATCGGACCGCCGGCCAGCGCGAGGCCGGCCACGGCCAGCGCCGACGTGCGGATGAAGGTGCGTCTCGTGATCATGGCCGCCTCACAGGATCTTCGACAGGAAGCTCTTGACGCGGGCGTTGTCGGTCTCGTCGAACAGGTAGTGCGGGGTGCCCTGGTCGACGATCAGGCCGTTCTCCATGAACACCACCGTGTCGGCCGCCTCGCGCGCCAGGCCCATCTCGTGGGTGACCATGACGATGGTCATGCTGGTCTCGGCGAGCGACTTGATGACGTCGAGCACCTCCTGCACCATCTCGGGATCGAGCGCGCTCGTGGGCTCGTCCAAGAGCATGATCTTGGGATGCATGTTGAGGGCACGGGCGATGGCCACGCGCTGCTGCTGGCCGCCGGAGAGCTGGTCGGGATACTTGTCCACCTTGTCGGACAGGCCCACGCGGTCCAGATAGGCGCGGCCGTCGCGCTCGGCCTGCTCGCGCGGCACCTTCAGCACCTTGATGGGGGCCAGCGTCACGTTCTCGAGCACCGTCTTGTGCGGGTAGAGGTTGTAGCTCTGGAACACCATGGCCACGTCGCGGGCGAGCGCGCGTGAGTTCACATGCCGGTCGGACAAATCCATGCCCTCAACCGTGATGGAGCCGGAATCCGGCGTCTCCAGCCCGTTGATGCAGCGGATGAGCACGCTCTTGCCCGAGCCCGAGGGACCGATGACCACCACCTTCTGCCCCTCGTCGACCTCCAGCGACACGCCCCGGAGCGCCTCGACCGTGCCGAAGTTCTTGCGTATGTCCTTGACCGATATCGCGCTTCCCACCGTCGGAGCCTCCCGTTTCCCGCGTGAAAGGCCGCGATCGTCAGTGCGCCGCGGTCTTGCAAGATTTCATGACGAAGTGCATCGACCAGTCTAGCATGCACGTCATCGCCCCAGATGGCAAGGAGGTTACGGAAGGCTGACGATAGCGAAATCAGCGGAGATGGAAGCGAAACCGGCACACGGGGGGAGACACGGGGACGGGGATGACGTCTCATTCCGCGGGGCGACGCGCGGCCCGGTGCTCCGCCCCTGACGAGACGTCATCCCCGCCCCCGCGTCTCGCCCCCGCGTCTCGCCCCCCGCCTAGCGTGCGAACATCAGCCGCTCGCTGTTGAACATGCGCTGCAGCACGAGCACGCCGGCCCCCGTGTACGCCAGGTTGCCCAGCACGCACGCGGCCACGTTCAGAGGCTGGAAGTCGAACGTGAAGATGCCGATCATGCACTGCACCGAGTTGTAGAGCGGCACGAGGTAGAACCAGAGCTCCTCCTTCGCACCGCCGCCGAACATGCCGAGGATGCCCACGAGCATGACCACGATCATGAGCGGCGTCAGGTACATGCCCGCCTCCTTCGTGGTCTTGGCCAGGGCCGACACCACGGTGATGAGCATGACCACGAGCAGCGTGGTGGACACCACCACCAGCACCAGCAGCAGGTAGTCCGCCGGGCCGTACACGTTCATGTCCACCGTGCCCTGCATGATGCCGGGCAGCCCCGCGAAAATGCCCAGCATGCTGGACGCGGCGATGGCCAGGCCGATGAGCGTGACGGCCAGCACCTTGCCGAGAGCGATATCGCGTCGCTTGATGGGCGTGGACAGGAGCGTGGCCATGGTGCCGCGCTCCTTCTCGCCGGCCACCGACTCCGCCGCGATGTTCATGCAGCTGGTGAACAGCAGGATGAGCAGCAGCATGGGCACGATGGACACCACGAGCGAACCGGCTATGTCGCGTTCCGCGGCCACGTTGTAGGCACCCTGCCCCGCGTTCACATCGAAACGGTTCGCCAGCGACGACTCGTAGGCGTCGAGCAGGCCGGTGAGGGTCGCATACGCCTGCGACGAGTTGGGGTCGGTGGAGTCAAAGTAGACCTCCACCTGCGGAGCCGGCTCGCCTGACGCCGGGTCGTAGGCTGCCACGGCCTCGTCGAACCCGGCGGGGAACACGGCGAACGCCTGCACGCTGCCCTGCCCGATGCGCTCCCGCATCTCCTCGGCCCCGGGCAGGGCCTCCTCGCCCACCATGTCGATGCCGCCCTCGGGCGCCAGCGCCCCGATGCTCGCCGGCTCGTTCACCACGGCCACCACGGGGCGCTTGCCCTCGTCGGGCGAGAACAGGGAGCCCATGGCGTCGCCCATGACGGTCCACATGAGGAAGATGAGCAGGCCGGGCAGCGCGATGGAGACGATAGCCGACGCCTTGTTGCTGAAGAACCTCGCCAGCTCCTTCTTGGCTATCGTGAGCACGTTGCTTCTCATGAGGCCTCCCCCGCGCTCGCGGCGTACAGGTCGAAGAACGCGTCCTCGAGGGAGCGCCCTCCCGTGAGCTCCGGCAGGGTGCCGTTGGCCGCCATGCGCCCGCCGATAATGATGCCGGCACGGTCGCACACCTTCTCCACCAGGCTGAATATGTGCGTGGACAAGAGGATGGTCTTGCCCTGGCCCTTCAGCTCCACCAAGAAGTCGGTCACGACCTTCGCCGTGAGCACGTCGAGGCCGTTCGTGGGCTCGTCGAAGATGATGACATCGGGGTCGTGTACGAGCGACACCGCAAGCGACGTCTTCTGCTTCATGCCGGTGGACAGGTCGGCCACTTTCGTCTGCGCGAAGCGGTCGATGCCGAAGCGCCCGAACAGCGCGCGCTTGCGCTCGTCGCGCACGGCCGGCTCAACGTGGTGCAGCTCAGAGAAGAAGTCGAAGAGATAGTCCGGCGAGAACGTATCCTCCAGCTTGAGCTCGCTCGTCAGGAACCCGATGATGCCGCGCACCCTCATAGGGTCGTCCATGACCGAGACGCCCTCCACGAACGCGTTGCCTTCGTCCGGCTTCACGAGCGCTGCCAGCATGCGCAGCGTGGTGGTCTTGCCGGCGCCGTTCGGGCCCAAGAGGCCGTAGATCTCGCCGCACCGCACCTCGAACGAGAGGCCGTCGACGGCCGTCTTCGTCCTCGCGTCGGTGCGCTCGAGCTTGCGTTGCTTGGCGGAGAGCCTGAAGGTTTTCCGCAGGTTCGTAACGGTGATGGCTGATTCCATCGGCTCGCCTTTCAGAGTCGAATCGGGAACGGTTCCGCAGCAGTATAGCAGTCAGGGGGGGGGGCAAGCGTTTTCGCTTGCCCCGGCTAGGCGGCTGCCTCCGCGGACGAGGCGTCCCGATTGGCCGCCGGGGCCCCGGCGGCCTTCGCCGCCTCGGCCTCCTCGCGCTCCAGCACGCGCTGCATGGCCGCGATGGCGCATTCGATCTGGCCGTCGTCGGGCTCGTTGGTGGTGAGGTACTGCATCTGCATGCCGGGCCACAGCACCACCTTCACCAGCGGGTTCTCGGGGTGGCTGCCCGCCCAGCGCACGGTGATCTCGTAGGAGATGCCGGCAATGACCGGCATGAGCAGGATGCGCACGAGTATGACCAGCGCGAGCTTCGGCGCGCCGTCGGGCACGCCCCAGGCCGCGATGAGCCCGTTGATGGGCGTGACCGTGTACACCAGGATGGCGATGATCATGACCATGATGAGGAACGCCGTGCCGCATCGCACGTGCAGGCGCGGGAAGCTGCGCGCGTTCTCGGGGGTGAGGGGCAGGCCGTGCTCGTAGCAGTGGATGGTCTTGTGCTCGGCGCCGTGGTAGCCGAACATGCGCTTGATCTCGGCCATGCGCCCGATGAGCCACAGGTAGAACACGAACACCGCCACGCGCAGGAGGCCGTCCACGACGTTCCAGAGCACGGTGTTCTGGTCGTACTCCCCCACGATGAGGTTCGTGACGAAGGCGGGCGCCACGATGAACAGCACCACGCCCAGCACGAGCCCGAGCACCATGGACACCGCCATGGCCCCCTTGCCGAACTCCGCCTCCTGGTCGAGGAAGGATTTCTTCTCGGGCTCCGCGGCGCAGGGGCGTCCGCCGTCCAAGGCATCGGCATTGCCGCCGCCCGCGGCGTCAGGCCCGCCGACAACCTCGAGCGACGTCTGCGCCCCGAGGGCGTCCATCATCGTGCCCGGCCGCCCGAAGTCGTCCTTCCAAGAAAAGCCCTTCCCCTCATCGGCGAGGGAGCCGCCCGTGCCCTCCTCGACGCCCGATGCCGCAACATCCGCAACGGAAGGCTCGCCGCCAGCATGCCCCCCTTCAACCACCTTGGAGCGGAGGGGCTCGGCATCGTCCACCAAGCGAGTTCCGCACGAGCCGGACAGCCCAGCGGGCTGTCCGTGCGAGCAGGACTGTTCGAGCGACTGGGCGGTGCCGAGCCCCTCCGCGGTCTCGCAGGTAGGAGCGGCAGCCTCGCCAGAATCATCTTCCGCAAACGCATGCTCCGCCGCGATCTCGAGCGCCTTGAACCCCAGCACGAGCGACTCAACGAGAGCCCTGCAGCCGCGCACGAGCGGCCAGTGCAGCCAGCCATTCTTCGCGCGACCGCTCGCCAGATCGTGCTCCTCCACGTAGATTCCGCCCGCCGGCTCGCGCACGGCCACCGACCAGTTGTACTTGCCGCGCATCATGATGCCCTCGATAAGGGCCTGCCCGCCCACGTGCGTCTTGCGCGCGCCGTCCTCGGAGAATGCGCGCGAGAGGTCGCTCTTCTCTTCGCCCATGCTAGCCCCTCTTTACGCGCGGATACGGGTTTCCGCAGGTCATCTTCCCCTCGGGGCAGGTGCCGCCCACACAGGGGGCGCCGGCGTCCAGGAAGACGAACGGCGCCGTGGGACGCGCCAGCTCAAGCATGCGGTGCGCCATGTCGCGGATCTCCCACTGGGCGCGGTTGCAGCAACGCAAGGAGAAGAAGTGCAGCAGCTCGCGCACATTCATGGTGATGACGATCTTCGTCTCGGCCGCGTTCGGCAAGAGGTAGCGCGCATCCTCGGCCGGCACGCCCGCATCCAGCAGCTTCCCGTACGCCTCGACGGCGGCGGCGATGGCCTGGTCGAACACCGCGCTCGCCTCCTCGCTCGCCGCGACGCTCTCGGGTTTCACCGTGGCCACGCCGTCCGCGAACCTCACATAGCGCTGGCTCTGCTGGTTGAAGCTGGCAATGCGGTGCCGCACCAGCTGGTGCGTGAGCGCGCGCGACACGCCGTCCACCGCGAAGGTGTAGCTGGCGTGCTCGAGCGTGGAGAAGTGGCCGCTGCCCATGATGGTGGAGAGCACGCTGCGCACGCGCTCCTCGGGCATGGTCTCCATGAGCTCGGCGGCGCCCACGGGCGCGTAGCACAGGCGCGCCGCCGTGGCTATGGCGCGCTCGGGGTCGGGAGTGTGGTACAGAAGTTCGACGTGCATGGGTCGGATACTCCTCAATTCGGGATAATTTTGACGATAAGGCTCGTTTCGGCGCTGTCTTTCGCTAGTATGGTAACCGATGCCGAGAACCCGCGATGCGAAAGGCTTCCCTATGGTCGAAAACTCCATCCACGAAACGCCCGACGGCTCCCACCCCGATAAGCCCGCAACCGCCTTCACGCCGCTGCTCACCACGCACGACTGGAACGAGGAATGGAAGGAGCTGCAGAAGGCCCGCCGCGCCGCGGACGACGCCTCGCACTGGGACAAGCGCGCGGCCACGTTCGGCTCGAAGGACGCCCCGAACCCCTACGTGGAGCGGTTCCTGGACCTGGCGGGCATCCGGCCGGGCGAGTCGGTGCTCGACATGGGCTGCGGGACCGGAGCGCTGTCGGTGCCGCTGGGCGCGGCGGGACACCCCGTGGTGGCCGCCGACTTCTCGCAGGGCATGCTGGGCGTCTTGGAGGACGAGCTCGCCGAGCGCGGCATCGTGTCCGTTACGCCCAAGCTCATGAGCTGGGAGGACGATTGGGCCGCCCACGGCGTGCTCCACGACTCGGCCGACGTGGCCGTGGCCTCGCGCTCCATCGCCACCGCCGATTTGAAGGACTCGCTCATGCGCCTGACCGACGCGGCGCGCCGTCGCGTGTGCATCACGCTGCCCACCGGCGGCTCGCCGCGGACCGACGAGCGCGTGCTCACCGCCCTCGGCCTGCAGAACCAGCTGGGCCGCGACTACCTCTACGCGTTCGCCATCCTTGCGGAGGAGGGCCTGAAGCCCGAGGTGTCCTACATAGAGAGCGCGCGCCCCGACACGTTCGACACGCCCGAGGAGGCCTACGAGACGTTCTCCCGCATGGTGGACGACGCCGTGGGGTCCCTCGTCACCACCGCGGAGCGGGACGCCGCCCTCGCGCGCCTGCGCCCCTGGCTCGCCGACAACCTCGTGGAGAACCCCCGCGCCGGTCTGCCCGGCCGGAAGGGCGAGCCCGAGAAGCGCCTCGCCCTGCGCGAGCCCCGCAAAGTCACCTGGGCGTTCATCGCCTGGGACAAGTGAGTCCGACCCCCTTCGCCATGCGGCCTTCGGCAGTGGGCGCGCCGTCGTCTTGCGCGGAGCGCCCATCGGCCTAGAGACCCCTATCGGCGAGCGCCTCCTTAGCTGCCGCGATTGCGAGGAGGGCCCGGTTCTCGCGGTTGAGGGCCGAAGCCTCCGGTTCGTAGTCGATCACGGTGACGGGCATGCCCGGATACCGGCCAGCAAGCTCGTGCAGCGCCCCGCGAGCCCGGACGTGGCCTTTAAGGCACCCGAAAGCCTGCAGATAGATCACATGGTCGACGCCCAGCTGGGCAAAACGGTCGAATTCGGGCAGGTAGCGCACGTCGTCCGTCATCAGCCCCTCGGGGCGCGGCAGAACGGCCTCGCATCCTCCTCCTTCTATCAGTTCGGCTATGCCGTCGTTCATGAAAGGCTCGAACACCATCAGGGCGTTCCCCACGAGGCCGATGCGGGGCCGTCCCGGGGCGCGGCAGGCCCCTTCGTCGACACCAGGGGATGAAGGGATGCGCCAAACCCTCGACCAGCGCACGGCGAAGCGGCGCCCGACAGCGCAACCGACCAAACCAGGCACGGCCGCCAGCAGGCACTTCTCGCAAACCTCCGGCATCTCGACGACGTCAAGGCTTCCGGCGTCCCGCGCCATGCGGATCAACCTGCCGGCAAGCACTCGCGCCACAAAGCAGATATCGTCGGGGACCACGCCTGACGCAGCGTCGACGTCGGCCCTCCCCATGGGCCCGAGAAGGCTCCAGTGGGCAGAGGTGCCGCACCCGCGTTCGGGGGGAACCGGCAAGGCAATGCGGTAACGTTCCCCGTCTGCCCGGTAGGCAGATCCGCCCTCGCATGCCTCGGCGAGCGTGCGCAGGCGGATGCGGATAGGGGCCGTATCGACGATCCCGTCAACCTTGAGAGAGGTGAAGGGACGGCCGGCCGCTTCCAACGCCGCGCGCACGACGGGCAAAACCGCCGCATCGTAAGCGCAGCCGAACGACTGGAGGCACACAAGCTCGATCGCCGGGTCCGCGAGGACCAGCCCGGCGAGCCGCTCGAGGCGGGCAGGCCGCTCCCAAGCCAGGCTCGCTTCCTCCCCAAGCTCCTCGCAGGGCGCGTCCAACGCCGTCGGGGAGAGCACGGCGAAGCCCAGGCTCGTCAAGACGCCGTCGATGCCGTGCATGACGGCGGGATCGACATGGTAGGGTCGGCCGGCCAGGACCGCGCCCCGCCGGCCAGCCCCATGGGCCCACGCAAGCGCCCGCCGGTTCGCCTCGCCCACCGTCCGCTCGAACTCCCGCTGGACCGCCAGCCCGGCGGCGATGGCCGCTGCGAGCTCCCCATCCGCCACCGCCGGGAGGCCCGCCGTCGCAGCCGCGACGTTCAAGCTCGCAAGCAGAGCCGCCCGGTCGTCCGCATCGTCTGCGAGGGCGGCGGGATTCACGGTGCGCAGCATCGGCGAGACGAGCATCGCGCCCCCGTCCCGCAATAGGGGCGCGCAGTCGGCCACGGCGGCTGCGTAACCGCATGCCACGGGACACTTCCTTCCCCGCACGTAGCAGGGCATGAAAACCGCGTCGGCGCGCGCACTGCGCACGAGGTCGTACAGGCGCATGTGCGCGAGCTTCGCCGGATGGCAGACGCTTTCCGAGGGGATGGTGGCCGCGCCCTCGCGCGCAGCACCGCTCTCCTCCGCACGCCCGTCATCGGGCACCGCGACGGAGAATCCGAGCGCCGCTATGACCGTGTGCCAGAACGGCATCTGGGCGTGCCCGGCAAGGGCGTTCACGATGCCCACGCGCAGGCGCGCGCGGGGCCCCGAGCCTTCCGACCCCGAGAACTTCGCAAGCAGCTTGCGCTCGAGTGCGACTGCGTTGGGCGGGCGCCTCCCGCCCCGTGCCGAGGAGCCGCGGCGCGCTTCGACGATGCCGTGCGCGCGATCGCAGCGGTTGCCGCTCACGAACTGGCGCCCACCGCCGAAGTCGACCACCGAGAGCAAGCAGCCGTTCCCGCAGCCCCCGCAACGCCGGCTGCTGCGAGCAGGGAAGAGGCGGTCGAGCTTCTTGCGGCTGGCAAGGCCGCTGCGCACGGCGCACGCACCCTCACGGGCGGCGGCGTGCGCTCGCTCCCGCGCGGTGAGCGCCGCGCCGATGGCGCCCATAAGGTGCGCCGTGTCAAGACGCACCACCTCCTTTCCGCTCACGAGCTCGAAGGCCCGCAGCACGGCATCGGACATGAACGTGCCTCCCTGCACCACCACGCAGTCGCCGAGGGAGTCGAGCCGATCGAGGCCGATGATGCGGAACAGCGCATTGCGCACGACGGAGCACGCGATGCCGGCGGCGATGTCCTCCACGGCAACACCGCTTTTCTGGGCGTGGCGGACACGCGAGCTCATGAATACGGTGCATTTGGTTCCCAGGTCAACGGGCGATTCCGCCAGGAGCGCCTTTTCGGAGAACTCCTCGGGGGTCGAGCGCAGCGAATGCGCCGTCCCCTCTACGAACGAGCCGCATCCGCTGGAACAGGCCTCGTTCAGCACGGCGTTGAGCACCCGTCCGTCTCGTACCCAGACAGCCTTCATGTCCTGGCCGCCTATATCGAGCAGGAACGTGAGATCGGGGCTGAAGCTCCGTGCAGCGCGCACATGGGCGAGCGTCTCCACCACCCCGGAGTCGAAGCCCAACCCCGCCCTGATCAGATCCTCCCCGTACCCGCAGGCCGTGGCGTGGGCCACGTAGGCGTAGGGCGTCCCGTCGACGGCACGCGGCACGACGGCATGGAAGTCCCGGAGCATGGCGATAGCCGTCTCAAGCACCTCACCGCCGGGAGGGCGGCAGTCGGCGTAGGCGAGGCGCCCCGCCTCGTCGAGCACCGCCAGCTTGACGGCCGTCGATCCGGCGTCCAGCCCGAGGTAGAGCGGGCCTTCGCAGTCGAACAGCCTTGTGCGCGGCATCGTGCAGGAGGCGTGGCGCCTCCGAAAGGCGGCAAGTTCTCCTTCGGACGCGAACAGGCGGGGCAACCGGGGGAAGTCGTCCGCGAAGGAGGCCAGGCGGGCAAGCCGCTCCTCGAGGGCGACCAGCGACACATCCGCGTCACCACGCTCGCCGAAGGCCTCCGCACCGTGCAGCGCCGCGCCACGCGCGGTGAACAGGTGGGCGTCGAGGGGCTTGATGCCTTCTCGCGCCGTGAGGCCCAAGGCGGAGCGGAACCGCCTCACGAGCTCGGGGATGTGCTCCAAGGGCCCGCCGAGGAAGACGACGGTGCCCTCGATGGGGCGACCGCACGCAAGCCCTCCGAGCGTCTGGCGTACCACGGCCTCCAAGGCGCTCGCCGCAATGTCCGCCGCACGCGCTCCCGCGTTGAGCAGGGGGCGGATATCCGTCTGGGCGAACACGGCGCAACGCGACGCGATGGGGTACACGCGGTTCGCGCCGAGCGCGAGCTTGCTAAGCTCCGCCGTCTTCAAGCCGAGCATAAACGCTACCGTGTCGATGAAGCCTCCGGTCCCGCCCGCGCAGGTAGCGTTCATACGCTGCTCGAGACCCCGGGTGAGGTACACCAGCTTCGCATCCTCGCCGCCCAGCTCCACGATGGCATCTGCCTGGGGGCACTCTCTCCGAACCGCCGTCGTCGTGGCAACCACCTCCTGCACGAACGGCAGCCCGAGCAGGCCGGAAATCCCTATGCCGGCGGAGCCGGTGACGCCCACGGTGCCCTCTATGTCGCCGAAGCACCAGGTCAGCTCGTGCAACGCTCCTGCAAGCGTCGACGCGACGTCCGCACGGTGCCTCCGGTACACCGAATGGACCACGGCGCCCTCCCCGTCCAGGACGACGACCTTGATCGTCTTCGACCCTATGTCTATGCCGATGCTCGCCACGTGAAACCCTCCCGACCTCTCTGCCGCCTCCCAGCTAGGCGGCTCCCGCAAACTGCAAGGCGTAGAAAGCCAGGCGCAGGCAGAACACGCCGACGAAGCCGCTGGCAACCGCGATGACGGAGTGGAAGCCCTTCTCCTTCATGCGAATCGCCATGGCCTCGAAAACGAGCGTCGCAACAAGGCAGATGATGCCTACCGCTATATGCATCGAAGCGGCGCGCACGAGGTCGGCGCCTGCGCCCGCCGCCCCTGTCATCCCCGAGACGGCGAGCACCTGGGCGGAAAAGCCGCCGATGCCCAGCACGGCCCCCAGCACGGCGGCAACGGTCAGCGACCTTTTCACCGAGGGATCATCCAACGCGCCCGCCTTCTCGAGCATCAGCGCGACGAGGGCGGAGCCGCCGAGCAGCGAGAAGCCGAGCATCTGCAGCGGCGTCGCAAGCGTCGCCCAAGACGGCTCGGGTGCCGCCAGGTGGGCGAGGCCCGACGCGCACGCGAACAGCGCGGCAAGCACGCCCACGACACGGAGCAGCGCCCTGCGCCAGCCCTCCGCAGCCTTCCCGAAATTGACGCAGAGGCAGTAGGCCACGGCTGCGCACGCAAGCAGCACGTCCGCCACGGCGGCAAGGACCAGCGCCGCACCGCCGTGGCCCCGGAGCAAGACCACGGCGGTGCTCTGGTCTTGGAAGCCGAAGCAGGCGGCGACCAGCCCGAGCACCACGGCAAGGCAGGGCATGATGCACAGCACGTCCACGTTCCCGCGGACCTGCGGCCGCCGAAGCGGCCCGTCCGGCAGCACGGCGAGAACCATGAAGGCTCCCGCCCCTATAAGGGAAAACGTCGTGCACAGCGCCAGCGGCAATTCGGAGAACACGTGCCCCACCTACCCGTTGTCGGAATGGTTCAGCCCCGGAACGTAGACCTTCCGCTCGGGAACCTTGAGCTCGCATCCGCATTCCGCACACACCTTCGCAGACGGCTTGTTGAGCGTGCCGCACGAACCGCACAGGCCGCGCGGCTGGGTGACGAGCCTCGAACCGCCTCCGGCAGCCCTCTTCTTGTTCTCGCCGTTGCACTTCCCGCACAGCTCGCAGGCAAATCCGCAGGCCATCGTCTGCTCCCTCCCCGATGCGCCGCGAGGGGCATCGATCGACCCGGAGGCACGGCCCGGCGAGCTCCTCGCCGGACCGTGCCCGCGCCTCCTTCAACCTTTTCAGCAGCTAGTGCCGACCCGGAGCCTTCGGCGGACCGGGCGCCTTAGGGGCGCCGGGAACGCCGGGCGGTGCGGGCTTGGCCGGCCCTGCGGCAACGGCGCCGCAGCTCGGACAGGCGTCGGCGGATGCCGATACCGAAGCGCCGCACTTGGGACACTTGACCGGTCCGCCGGAAGCGGCGGCAGCTGGTCTGAAGCACATGGTCAACCTCCTTGTACACGTGGGTTATTCCAAGCCCCCGGCACGAGCCCGAAGCGCGTATTCGAGGGCGTTCAAGCTACTGCGCTGCGACCTCCGCCTGAAGCTCCTTGGCGGCTTCCTCCTCCATCTGGACGAGCTTCTTGTTCTTGCGCACCATGAACATGGAGATGGTCGAGCCGGCCACGAACACAGCGCAGATGCCGAACGCACCCGAGAAGCCGAGCGCCGTCCCCGATACAGCAGCAACCAGCGGCACGCCAATGGCATCGCAGATGGGCTTGCCCAGGAACACGAAACCGTAGATCGCACCGAAGTGCTTCGGCCCCAGGTACATGGCGGTTGCCGTGGAGAAGCACACGGCGGACGAACTCAGGGCCACGCCGAAGAGGATAGAGCTCGCGAACAGAAGCACGATGTTGTCGCCCACGAAGATGATCAGCACGAGGCCGACGACTGCGAGCGAGTTGAGGATGCAGTAGGCAATACGGGGCCCGACGGCATCGATGATGACGCCCGAGGCGAGCTTGCCCACCACGCCGGAGAGCGAGATGGCGCTCATGAACGCGCCGGCGACGGCGAGGTCGAAACCGTTGCCTACGATGTAAGCGGGGAAGTTCTGGAAGGGGCCCTGCTCGCCGATGCCGATGAGGGCGAAGGCGATGGCGATGAACCAGAACGTCGTGGTCTTGAGCGCCTCGCCGCGCGTGAGGCCGACGAGCTTCGCCGCGCCGGCGGCCTCGGCCTGGGCGGCGGCCTCCTCCTCGGTCATGCCGTCGGGCAGCAGGCCCACTTCCTGGGGCTGCCACTTAAGCAGGAACGCCCCCACGACAAGGACGACGAAGGCGATGCCGGCGAGGGCGAACGGAGCCATCTGCCAGTTGCCCGAGGCCGTGGCCGCGGGTATGATCTGGCCGACGACCAGGGAACCGGGGAACATGGCCGACCAGATGATGGCCGTGGCAATGCCGCGGCGCTTGTTGAACCAGTTGTTGGGAATGCCGGAGAGGATGACCATTCCGCCCAGGGCGGAGCCGATGCCCATGACCACGTAGGCGACATACACCTGCCAGATCTCGGTCATGAGCCCCAAGATGAGGAAACCGCCCGAGAACAGGACTGCGGAGCACAGCATCGATCCGCGCAGCTTGATCTTGTTGATGACGTCCCCTACCACCAGGCTTGCGAAACCCGCCGCCAAGGCGTAGATGGAGAAGCCGAGCGCAACCTCCGCCGGCTGGGCGCCCAGGGCCTCGGTCATCGGCACCTTGAGCATGCCGAAGTGGTAGATACCGAAGCCCTGCGTGACGATAGCCACCACGAAGGCGACGACAACCTGTATCCAGCCCGGCGTGAAGAACTTGGAGCTTTTCTTTGTTTCTGCCATCGATGTTCCTCCTTGTGAAGGTGGACGGGCGCGACGCTCTTAGAGCACACCCCTTCACGCCCGTCCGCTCTATCTTCCGCCGTCCGCCCCTCGGACGGGCGGCGGCGATCGTCGACGCGCATGCGATCGACGAGGAAGGCCTACGCCGTGTAGATGTTGCAGTGGCGGTCTTCGGCCTCCCTGACGATCTCGGCAAGCGGCCCGATCCTCAGAGCTTGGCCGGGACATCCGGTCACGCACAGCGGATTGGGATCCTTCGCGTAGCAGGCGGCGCATTTGTCGAGCACGGGAGCCACCACATGGTAGGTGCGCAGCTTTCCATCGACCACGAAAGGAGTGCGTCGTATTACGCGCATCCAATCCTCGTCGTAGGGATAGCGCCAGGTTTCCCGGCAAGCGGCCTCGCAGCCGAAGCAGCCGGTGCAGTCGTCGAGGTCATGGAGAAGGGCGATGCCCTCCCCGTTCACGCGCTTCTTCATTACAGGTCACCCCTTCCAGGATAGATTTTGACAAGCGAGGAGCGCATGGGGGTAGCACCGTAGCCGGGCTCCGCAGGGGTCGAGGGGATCAGCACGTTGCCGTTCGCCTTGTCCCAGCCGTATCCGGGAAGGCCGAGCTCCTTGCACTCGTCGCGCCAACCGGGGCGCGGCACGCCGACCACGCCCTCCTTGATCTCGCGTGTGACGTAGGCCTTCGAGATCATATGCCCCACCCGGGATTCGACGGTCACCCACTCCCCGTCGGTAATGCCGTACTTCCGGGCATCGTTGGGGTGGATCATGACGAACGGGTCCGGGTACATCTTGCGCTGGGCGGGAGTGTTCGTCCAAGCCGAGTGGAAGAAGGAGTAGATGCGGATGCCGGTGACCACGACCAGCGGGTACTCCTTTGCCAGCTCCGGCGTGGAAACGGGCGACTCGGCCGGCTCCTCGAAGTCGGGGAGCGGGTCGTAGCCGAACGCCGCGAGCGACTCGCACCAGAACTCGATGCGGCCGGACGGGGTCGGGAATCCCAGAGAGCCGTCGGGGCGCAGCAGGCCCTTCTCGTACTTCTTCTCCACAACCTCGCCCTGCTTGCCGCCGGGCTCGGTGGAGCGGTACTTCTCTGACTGGAACTCGTCCCAAGTCAGATCGAAGCCGTAGAACTCCCTCATGCGCCACAGCACCATCTCCTGGACGTCGTTCCACCACCAGTTGTCGGGGTCGATGCGCTTGCCCCATTCGAGGAAGAACTGCCAGTCGCACCAGCACTCCCCCGGCGCGTCCACGGCCTTGTCGAACGTGAACAGGAAGTTGCCGTCGAGCTCCTCGTCGTAGGAGTAGCGCTCCGACCAGTCGGCCGAGGGAAGCACGAGGTCGGCGATCTTGGCCGTAGGCGACATATAGAAGTCCTTCACGCACACGAAATCGAGGTTCGGCGAGGTCATGGCCCGGTACGTGAGGTTGGTGTTCTCGTAGCACAGGAGCGGGTCGTTCGCGATGGCGATGTATGCTTTGACCGGTCGCGGCTCGCCCGTGATGATGGCGTTGAACACCGCATGCGGGTCGTTGGACCGGCCGAAGGACTTGTACAGCGGGTGCTCCTCGCCGCCGAACGTGAACAGCTCGGGCCGTCCGGGGTCCTTCTGGGAATCCCAGAGGGTGATCTTGTCGTCGAGCATGACGGAGAACGACAAGGGCACGGGGATGCCGCCCTTCACGTCCAGGTAGCCGAGCATGCCCTGGAGGCAGGCGATGGCGCGGCCGTTCTGGATGGCGTTGGTGTGCATGCACCCGGGCCCGAGGCCTATGCACATGCCCACCGGACCCCAGTTGCCCATGTACTCCGCGGCCAGGCGGATGTCGTCAGCATCCACCTGGCAGATCTCGGCAGCCCGTTCGGGGGTCCAGTCCTTCACGCGCTCGGCCAGCTCGTCGAAGCCGTACGTCCAGTTCTCGATGAACTCGGGGTCGTACCACCCATGCTCGATGATCTCGTGCATGAACGCCAGCGCGAGGGCGGCATCGGTGCCGGGACGGGGCTGCAGGGCCACGTCCGCGTGCTTAGACATATCCTGGAAGCGCACGTCGATGACGATGAGCTTCGTGATGCCGGCGGCCTGGTTCTTGAACACCTCCTTGCACCAGGCGGTCTCCATGGCGGGGTTCTGACCCCAGAGCACGGCGCAGTGGGCGTTGCGCATGTCGCCGGCCGCCGAGCTGAACACACCCAGCGTGAACGCGTTCGGCAGGATGTGCGGCATGAGGCACACGTGCGTGGGCACGAGGCTCCAGCCCTCCAGGCCGAGCGACGAGTTCAGGCGGCAGTGCCAATGGTTCGCCACACGGCCCGTGCCCTGGCCGGTGATGATGGCCTCGGGGCCGTACTCCTCCTTGATGCGCAGGCACTCGTCGGCGATGATGTCCATGGCCTCATCCCAGCTGATGCGCTCGAACTCGCTCTTGCCGCGGTTCTCGGGGTTGCGCTCGCCCTTCGGGTCCCAGTCGACGCGCTTCATGGGATAGAGCAGGCGACCCTCCAGGTTGTTGTGGATCTCGCGCTCGGACATGCCCGAGCCGCAGATCACGCCCTTAGACTTGACGTTATCGGGGTCGCCCTCGATCTTGACGATACGGTTGTCCTCGTCCGAGTAGACCAGGACGCCGCAGCGTGCGTGGCACGTCGTGCACATGGTTCGCGTTTTCTTCAGCGCCATTTCCTCTCCTTCCGTTCCTTTGCTTTTCGCGGGCGCGCGGTTTCGGATGCCCGCCCGCGGCCGTCCCCCTTCATGAAACCGCCCTGCGCATCACTCCTTCCCCTTCATGCCCCTCATCGGGCTGGTTGCAACCGCTGCGAGCATGAAGGCCATCGTCACCAGCGCCGCGATTGCCAGCACGACGAAGGCGTTGAAGTAGCCGAGGAAGCCGATGACGATCGACAGGCCGAACAGCACGGTGACGGCGCCCGCGTAGTATCCGGCGACGCCGGCCGAGTTGATGCCTGTGTAGTCCTTCATGCCGTACAGGTCGGGCACGAACAGCCCGGGGATCATCGTTGCGTACGATATGAATGCGCAGAGCACGATGCCGACGATCGCAAGCGGGAACAGCTGCGTCTGGCTCCAGACGAGCAGGCACACGATACCCGCCGCAAACCCGAGGTAGATTACGATGCTCATGGCCTTCGCACCGATTCTCTTCAAAATGAAGCCGGAGGCGAGCTTGAGGAACGCCGCGGCGAACGAGTACAGGCTGAGCATCGCCGCAGCCGTGGTGGCCGCCATTCCGAACGAGGTGTAGTAGACGCTCGCATACGAGGTGATGCCCGACGCGCACCACGCAACGAGGAACATCGCAATGAGGAAGAAGTAGATGGAGGCGCCCTTCTTCAAAGTCTCGCCGAACGTGTATCCGGGGAGATCCTGTGAGGCAGCGTCACCCTGCTCCGCTCCAGCGGCGGGCTGCGCCTTCAGCGTGGCCTTGCGGCGGGGAACCTTGCCGATGAGCACGAGGTTGCAGAAGACGCCGACCACGACGATGCCGACGGCGTATACCGTGAAGAGCTGGGAGTACGGCATGATGTGGAGCAGGCCCGAGGTGGCGGCCATCCAGGCGGCCACGAGCAGGGCCGTCATTCCTCCTACAACGCCGAACGCCTTCTGCGTATTCTCGCCGTAGAATACCGCGATAACCCCACCCGCCGCCGCATACGTGGCGAATGCGAGAACGATGCCGTTCAGGACGTTCGCAATGATCCAGAAGACGAACGACGTCGCGGTCCCCACCATGTACATGGTGAGCGCGCTGCATACCGAGCCGATCAGCATGCACCACTTCGGGCTGATGATGTCGATGATCTTGACCCCTATCGCGCTCATGGCGAACGAGAGTATCGTTGCCACCGTGGGGCCTATCATGAAGGTCGTGAGGTTGACCTGCATGCCCTCGAGCAGAAACGGCACGATCGCGTTCATGACGGACGTCCCTCCCGAGGCGCTCGCCAAAACAAGGGTCACGCCAACCGCCGCGGAGACCCTCTTCCCCTTGCTGTAGCCCATAGTGAATTCATCCCCTTCCTTGCTCGTGCATCCGAGGGGCGCAATGCCCCGTCCCCAAGCCGAAGCGCCTTGAACCGGCCTCGGTCCCCGTTGATCGGCGATACCGGGAACGCTGCGCCGGAAGCCCGGAAAAAGAGTGTGCGAAGCCGACCCGCTTGACGGGTTCTCTTTTTCGCGTTGAGGGGCTCTTCGTTCATAACCGCCGGCCCGGTGAACGGGGCCGGATCGGCTTTCGCTTCGGTCGATGGCAATGATTGTACGGACTTCGGGCGGAACAATCCAACAGGGTTCGCTCGCCCGGCAGGCAAACCGAAGGTTTCCGTTTCAGGCGGCTGCGAGGAAGGCAGAAACAGGAGGAAGAATCGCTTAATACCAGATCATGAGCCTCGTCAATGCGATGGTATAAGATTTTCGACAACTTTTCGTATCTTCTTGCCCCAACCTAATGTCGTTTGAATATTCGGCTATACCCGGTACAATGGACTTGCCCGAGCCCAACGCACCCAACGCTTTCAAGATGCCATAAGCCAAAGTAAGGGGATAGGTATGCGCATCGAGGTCCTCGAGTACTTCTTGGAAATCGCCGAATGCAGATCGTTCTCGCAAGCTTCCAACAACCTCTTCATCTCGCAGCAGGGGTTGAGCAAGGCGATGCGCGCGCTCGAAAGCGAGCTGGGAGTCGTGCTCTTCAGGAAAAAGGGCCGGGGGATCGAGTTGACGGAAGAGGGCTCGATCCTGAAGTCGCACGCGACGGAGATCGTGAGGCAGAGCGACCGCGCCCGCGAGCGCTTCTTCAAAATGCAGGTCGGCCCCTCCGCGACGAGCACGACCGTGAACGTGTTCGCAACCTCGTACGTATGCAACGCTATCTTCAACCTGCTCGACGGGGAGCTGGGCGAGCACGGCCTGGACAACTGCTCCGTCAGCGAATGCGAGCTCAACGAGATCATCGCGGCCATCGAGTGCGGGGAAACCAACTTCGGCCTGGTCAACATCCTCCAAGAGGACGTTGCGGAACTCGACGCATTCCCCTACCTCACCTTCACCCCGTTCCTCTCCATGCGGATAACCGTCAAGGCGCCGAAAAGCCTGGTCGCGAAGTTCCCCGACGGCGAGATCACGCCACAGCAGATGTCGGACCTGTCGCTTGCCTACTTCAACGAGCCGGTCCTCAACAAATTCGTCAAGCGCGCTTTCCAAGGACCCGGCCGCAAGGCACCGACGATCATCCTGCATAGCACCAACATCGAGCGCATCAACTCCCTGGTGCGAAACTCCAAGGCGGTTACCTTCAGCGACACGTTCACCCAATCGGTTCGCAAGGATACCGAGAGCATCATATCGCTCGATTTGAACCCGCCTCACTGGTTTTTCGTGGGCGTGCTCGAGAACTCGGGCCTTCAGAAGAGCTCCGACCAGTATGGCTACGTCCAACGACTTCGCGCGCTCATCAGGTACAAGCACCGGCACTATCTTGGCAAGTACACGCTGTGAACGCCCGGCGGGCACCATGAGGTTCGCAGGGAGGGACTCCCCACGAGGGCGGCTCGACGACGACAGAGCCGCCCTTGCGAGGGCATTCTGCTAGCGGAGCCGCTACAGCTCCACCCGCTCGAACATATCCTTTCCCACGCCGCACACAGGGCACACGTAATCGTCGGGCAGCTCTTCGACGTACTCCATATGGCCGCACACGGTGCAGCGCCAAGCGATCTTCGGCTGGCCGGGTTCGGCGGCGGCCGCCTCGGCAGAGGCGTCGGCCGGCAGGGGGGCGCCTACGGCGTCGGGCAGGAAGCTCGAGGCCTTCGGCGGGGTCTTGCCGCCCTTCACCTGGTGGTAGTAGGCATAGGTCATGGGCTCGCAGGAAAGCAGCTTCTCGGCCTCCTCCACCTCGCCCACGAACAGGACATGCGTGCCCAGGTCGATCTCCTGCACCACGCGCGCCGAGTAGTGCGCGCACGCATGCTCGGCCACGTAGGGCAGGCCGGCGGTGTCGAAGGCGTGCTCGCAGGCGGCGAACTTGTCCAAGTCGTCACTGCAGTGGAAGCCGAACGTGCCGATGAGCTCCATGGGCGCATCCTGCGCCAGGCACGTGGCCGAGAAGCGGCCCGCAGCGCGGATGACGCCGGTGGTGGCGTTCCCCTTGTTCAGCGCCACGCTCACCTGCAGCGGCGACGAGGTGACCTGCTGGAACGTGTTGGCCACGCAGCCGGCCGCGCGGTCTGCGTCCTTCGACGAGATCACATAGAGCCCGTAGCTCAGGCTGAAGAACGCGGTTTGATCGATCATGGTGCGCCTTTCCGCCGCGGCGCGCTCGCGCCCGGCTTGCGATAAGACCTTCGGATGCCTCTCTGAAACCTAATGATACTCGTTATCGATAAGGGAAGCAAGGCCGAACGCGCGGCGGACGGCCTTGCGCGCGCCGTCGCCGGGCGCGAGCGCCTCGCAGCCGCCCCATGCCGCGGCGAAGCGCTCCTCGGCGCGGTCGCGCAGCCGTGCGCGCACCACGACGAGAGCATGGGGGCACCCGGGGACCGGCCCCCGTTCCACCAGGTCCAGCGCGGCGGTCAGCCCGCATCCGCGCTCCAGCTCCAAGCGCCCGAGCTCGTCCACCACGAGCAGCCAAGGGCACGCGGCAGCCACGGTTCTCCCCGCCGCAGGAACGTATGCGTTTTCCCCTGCCGCGGGCGCAGCCGCACCTCCTTCGCCTTCTTCGCGAATAAATGTTTTACATGAAACATTTGCCGCTTTCTCGAACAGCTGTCCATCCGGCGACCGTTTTTCGGAATGTGGAAAATTCGCGGCAGCGTCAGGCGCCCGTTGACCGAAGCGCGTGGAAACCGCAGCGCCATCGGATGCCCGTCGTTCGGGAAGGGTTGATTTCGCCAGCATCTCGAAGTGCGCGTTCACGCGCGAGAGAGATTCCCCGGGTATCTCCCATGCCAGCTGCGCCGCCGTGCTCTGGCTGGCCGGGTTCAGCTGACCGTCGCGTTCGGCCAGGTCGCGGCGGCGAGCGAAGCGCAGGCGCTCGCCCTGGGGCAGCAGCACGTTGTCGATGCCCAGCTTCTCGTAGGCCCCCTCTCCCGATCCGAGCGGACGCGGGCCGCCATCGTCCCCGTCAGCGCGCAGGCGCCACACGCCGGGTGCCAGCACGCCGCGGCTCTCCACGCCGTCGGCCGCCAGCTCGGCAACCAGACGCTCGAGCCAGCGCGTCTTACCCGACTGCACGTCCCCCGTCAAGATGAACAGCATCGCATCCCCTTCCTCGCGCCGCCCTCGCCCTGCATTTATTTCTCCTCGACTCTGTATTATACTCTATTGAAGATACGGATAGGGCCGCCGTGAACGGCCCCGAGGGAGGCGCCCATCCGGCGGCTCCGCGAGAGAGAGGAACGGTACGACCATGGGATGCCCCGAGAAAGACTGTTGCGCGAACAACCTCGGAAACGACGTTATCAGCTTCCCCGGCACGCACGGCCACGACACGCCGTGGAAGTTCTACAACCACCTGATAGGGCACGTTCCCGAGGACCTGGTCGTCCGCGACTACTGTTTGGGCACGCACTGGTCCTACGTGGAGGCGGACTGCGGCATGGGCATCAGCTTCACCTGCAAGGGCGGCGCCAAGCGCAAGCACACGATGGACCTGCGCGGCCTGCCGCTGCGCACCGTGGCGGAGCTGGCGAAGTCGTGGTGCTTCGAGGAGGCCACGCTCGGCGTGGCGGCCCTCAACGCCTACTACGCGCAGAAGCCCCTGCTCGACCCGCTGGGCGCCGTGTACGACCCGCCCGTCGAGCGCTCCGAGCGCGGCTCGCGCGGAGGCGTGCCGCCGCGCGACGCCTTCGAGCAGTACCGCCCGCAAATCGAGGCCGCCGGGGAGGCGCGCGGCGGGGACGGCCGCACCCGCGTCACCGTGGTCGGCCATTTCCCGCACGTCGACCGCATCGCCGAGTACGCTGACCTCACCGTGCTGGAGCGCAACTGCACGCAGGCCCTCGACACGCCCGACCCCGCCTGCGAGTACGTGCTGCCGAAAAGCGACTACACGTTCATCACCGGCGTCACCATCATCAACAAGACGGCCCCGCGCCTGCTCGACCTCACGAAGAACGGCACTACCGTCATGGTGGGCCCGAGCGTGGTCATGTCGCCGTTCCTGTTCGACTGGGACGTGGAGATGCTGGCCGGCAGCGTGGTGGCCGACCCCGACAAGGCCCGCTTCGCTGTCCAGAACGGCGCCGGCCAGTTCTTCGGCGAGGCGCTGCAGATGATGTCCATCACCCGGCCAGGGGCGTAGGCGGGGCCCGCGCGCTCCCAGCGCGGGCGTACCGGGCCTTGCAGGCCGCCCATCGGCGAACCCTCCCGCCAAGCAAAGGAAAGTTCATTCATTATTTCAAACGAATGTTCCGACTCCCCCTTTGACACATAGTCGATGATCGCGGTCGTGCCGCATGCGCAAAGCTCCTTGCGCATGCCTGCGGCGATTCAATATATGATTGAAAGGGTAAGGGACAAAAAGGCGCGGTAGTCTATAGATTTTGGGCAAAAATCAAGGGGTTGCGAATGCGGCGTTTTCGAAACGCCTGGTGGCAGGCCCGGTGTTTAAATTATCTTTTATCCAGAATAGCGACAACTGCCCCTTTTTGTCCACGGCGCCGCATACCCCGCGCGTCGAGCGGCTGCCCCGAGGGCCACAACGCGCGAAGGTCGTCAGATTGCGCTAATCGCCGATTGTGCGTCAAAGGGGGAGTAAGAGCGGGCGTTTTAAATATTGCGCCTTTCGCATCGATCCCCCTCTCGCCATTGTCCATTGTCTTCCAATTCCCGATTTATATGTTCCCAATTGATAATATTCATTTTTTAGGATATATTGGTTTAGGTATTATTCTTATTACAGTCTATAGGGGGCGGGGACGATCGGGGCTCTTGAGCATACCTTCATGGGGGATGGGGGCGTCCCTGATGCTTCCGGCATCAGGGACGCCGAGGGGGTGCCCCCTCGGCGTCCGGACGATGCCGCCCGCAACGCCACGTGCGACGCGTCTCGCGAAACCTCCCGCGACGATTCCCACGCAGCCCGGTGCGCCTCGCGCAACCAGCGGCGGCGCGCGGCCATCGTCCTCGTGGCGCTCGGCGTGCTCGTGGTCGCGTCCACGCTCGCCTCGCTCATGCTCGGCCGCTTTCCCATCACGCCGGCCGAGGCCGGGGGCATGCTGGCGAACCTGGTAGCGCCCGTCGAGCCGTTCTGGACCGCCCAGCAGGAAACGCTGTTCTTCCAGGTGCGCCTGCCGCGCATCGCGCTCGCGCTGCTCGTGGGCTGCTCGCTCGCGGCCGCCGGCGCGGCGTTCCAGGGCACGTTCCAGAACCCGCTCGTGTCGCCCGACATCCTGGGCGCCTCGCAGGGCGCGGCATTCGGCGCGGCCGTGGCCATTCTCCTGGGACTCGGGGCCTTCGGCATCTCCGCGTTCGCGTTCGCGGCAGCCATCGTCACCGTGCTGCTGGTGCTCTTGGTAAGCAGCCGTGCCAAGGGCAACCATATGATGGTGGTGGTACTGGCCGGCGTGATGATGAGCTCGCTTCTGCAGGCAGCCGTGTCCTACACCAAGCTCATCGCCGACCCCACCGACCAGCTCGCGGTCATCACCTACTGGCTCATGGGCAGCCTCACCGGCGCAAAGCCCGCCGACCTGGCCATGGCCGCAGCGCCTATGGCAGCCGGCCTTCTGATCCTGTTCGCCCTTCGGTGGCGCATCAACATCCTCACCATGGGCGACGACGAGGCGTCCACCATGGGCGTGAACGCGCAGCGCGTGCGCATCGTGGTCATCTTCGCGGCCACCCTCGTGACGGCCGCCAGCGTGGCGGTCACGGGCATGATCGGCTGGGTGGGCCTCGTCATTCCCCATTTCGCCCGCATGGTCATCGGCTGCGACTACCGCAAGCTCCTGCCGGCCAGCATGCTCATGGGTGCCAGCTTCTTGCTCATCGTGGACGACGTGGCACGCCTTGCCACCACCTCCGAGATACCCATCGGCATCCTCACCGCCTTTATCGGCGCGCCGTTCTTCCTGTACCTCATCACGAGGAAGAAGCAGCTATGAGCATCGACGTCGAGCACTTGAGCTTCTCGTACGGGCGCCGCGAGGTGCTGCACGACCTGACGTTCTCCATCCCCGACAACACGCTGGTGAACGTGCTGGGTCCGAACGGCGTGGGCAAGTCCACCCTGTTCCGCTGCATCCTGTGCCTGAACAGGAACTGGGAGGGCGGCATCACGGTGAACGGCAAGGACCTGCGCGCCCTGTCCATCCGCGACCGCGCCTCCGAGATAGCCTACATCCCCCAGTCGCACGCCCCCGTGTACAACTACGAGGTGCTCGACGTGGTGCTCATGAGCGCCGGCGGCCGCGTGGGCCTGTTCGGCACGCCGAAGCGCGGCCAGGTGGACCAGGCGTGGAACGCGCTCGAGCGCATCGGCATCGCGCACCTGGGCCACCGCCCCTACACGCAGATCTCCGGCGGCGAGCAGCAGCTCGTGCTCATCGCACGCGCTATCGCGCAGAACGCGCGCACCATCATCATGGACGAGCCCACGAGCGCGCTCGACTACGGCAACACCGTGCGGGTGCTGTCGTGCGTGCGGCAGCTGGCCCGAGAGGGCCTGAGCATCGTGCAGTCCACGCACCAGCCCGACCAGGCGTTCCTCTACGCCGACCAGACCCTCGTCATCCACGAGGGCCGCGTCTTCGCGCACGGCGACCCGAAGGACGTCATCACGCGCGAGCTGGTGAGCACCATCTACGGCGTGGACGTGGAGGTCAACTCCCTTTACGGCGACAAGGTGCGCGTCTGCGTGCCCGTACGCGAGATACAGCGATAGGTTCCAGGAAAAGGGAACGGAAGGAAAGGAAGGAACATGGAAGGAACGAGGACTTTGAAACGCACGCGCCTCGTGCGGCTGCTGGCCGCCTGCGCGCTCTGCCTGGGGCTGGCGTTCGCGTTCGCCGGCTGCTCCGGCGGCGGCAGCGAGGGCGCGTCAGGCGGCGACGCCCCCAAGAACGACCAGGCGGCGGAGAGCGCCACGCGCACGTTCACCGACTCGGCCGGGCGCGAGGTGGAGGTTCCCGCCCAGATCGACCGCATCGCCCCCGCCGGCCACACCGCCACGCAGGTCCTGCTGACGATGGCCCCCGACAAGCTGGTCACGCTCTCGCAGGAACTCACCGCCGATCAGGCGAAGTACCTGGGCGGCGACTACGCCGACCTGCCCGTCACCGGCGCCGCGTTCGGCGCCAAGGGCGACCTCAACAAGGAGGCCGTGGCCGCGGCCGGCGCGCAGATCCTCATCGACACCGGCGAGGCCAAGGACGGCATCAAGGAGGACCTCGATACGCTGCAGACCCAGCTGGGCATCCCCGTCGTGTTCGTCGAGACCACCATGGACACCTACGGCGACGCCTACGAGATGCTCGGCGAGCTTCTGGGCATGGAGGACCGCGGCGCGGAGCTGTCCGCCTACTGCAAGAACGCCTACGACGAGACCGTGTCCGTGATGGCGGGCATTCCCGAGGACCAGCGCGTGCGCGTGGCCTACCTGCTGGGCGACGCGGGCACGAACACCATCGCGAAGAACTCCTACCAGGGCCAGGTCGTCGACCTTGTGGCGAACAACGTGGCCGACCTGGGCAAGGTGTCGGGCAGCGGCAGCGGCACCGAGGTGAGCCTCGAGCAGGTGTCCCTCTGGGATCCCGAGCTCATCCTGTTCCAGGAGGGCAGCATCTACGACACCGTGGGCAGCGACCCGGCCTGGGCCGACCTTTCGGCCGTGAAGAGCGGCAACTACTACGAGGTGCCCGGCGCGCCGTGGTGCTGGCTCAACAACCCCCCGACCGTGAACCAGGTGCTGGGCATGCAGTGGCTGCCCCGCCTGCTGTACCCCGACCACTACGATGACGATATGTACGACACCGTGGCCGGCTACTTCAAGACGTTCTACGGCTACGACCTCTCGCAGGCCGAGTTCGACGAGATCGCCGCGCACGCGCAGGCGAAGTAAACGGCTTCCCTCCTCCCTCCTTCGGAAGCAGAAGCGCCCGGCCGATGGCCGGGCCCCGAAACAGGAACGCCCGGCCGATGGCCGGGCGTTCCTGTTTCGTACCGGATCTCGGTTGCGCGCTACTCGGCGGCCTTCTCCTCGGCCGGAGCCTCCACGAGGGCATCCACGGCGGCGACTTCCTCGGCCGTGGCATCCTCGGCAGGGGCGGCAGCCTCGGCCTCGGCGGCCTTGGCGGCGTCGCGCTCGGCCTTCTTGGCGAACTCCTCGGCGCGCTTGGCCTTCTCGGCAGCCTTCGCCTCGCGCTCGGCCTTGCGCTTTGCCTCGGCCTCGGCGACGGCTGCGGCCTTGGCGGCCTTCTTCGCAGCCTCGCGCTCGGCCACGGTCTCCTTGGCGGCACCGAACTTGTCGGCGAAGCGCTGCACGCGTCCGCCGGTGTCAACGAAGCGCTGCTGGCCGGTGTAGAACGGGTGGCACACGTTGCAGATGTCGATCTTCAGCTCCGGCTTCGTCGACATGGTGGTGAACGTGTTGCCACAGCTGCACTTCACTGTGCACTCGACGTATTCCGGATGAATTCCCTGTTTCATTTGGTTCTCCTTAGACAGGCCTTGGTTTCCGACCAAGGCGAAGACAAGCCTTTGCATGATAGCACAGTCGGAACGCTCATGCGAGGGAAAATAGGCAACGCGCACAGCGGAATCCTACCCCTCCAGGAACTCCCCGTTGATCGGCAGGTGGTACGTTTCCGCAATGGCACGCAGGCCGGCGTCGGGGATCGTGTTCGGGAAGGCATCGCTGCCGCCGTTGAGCAGGCGCGCCTGCGCGTACACGGCGGCAGCCTTCTCCACCGTGTGCATGAGGCCGAACGTGGCGTCGAAGTCCGCGCCCGAGCAGAACAGGCCGTGCTGCGCCCACACGCAGGCCGGATAGCGCCCCATGAGCTCGGCGGTGGCCTGCGCTATGTCCGCGCCGCCCGGCACCATCCACCCCACGACGCCCAGGCCCTCGGGGCAGGCGATCACGCACTCGGTCATGGCCTTCCAGAGCGCGCGCGTGAACGTGCGCGCGTCGAGCGGCATCACAGCCGACAAGGCCACCACGTTCACCGGGTGCGCATGGTAGAGCACCCGGGCCGCGCCCGCCGTGGCGGCGGCGCGCTTCTCGTGGATGAGCACATGGCTGGCCAGCTCGCTCGTGGGCATGCCGCCCTCCTTGAAGCCCCACACGATGCGCCAGGCGTCGCCCTCGTCGTTCAGCTCCACGATGCCGAGCGTGGCGTCCGGGTCGAGCGCCACGTTGCGCATGAACGCGCCGGCACGTGTGACCAGGAAGAACGAGCGGCGCATGCCCGGCGCGGCAAGCCCCATCGGCACCCACGAGCTGGCCGTGTCGTAGAAGAACGAGCGACAGGACGCCACGTCCTCCGGCGTGAGGCGGTACGTCGCGTTGCCGCCGTTGCGCTCGTGCCAGCCTTGCTCCCAGCCGTCGTTGCACAGCCGCACGAAGCCCTTCACGAAGCCCTGCTGCTCCACGGCCACGCCCGACACGGCGCCCTTCGCCACCGAGACGCCGCGGTCGATCACTTCTTGCGCATTGTCGAAAAAGCCCATGTCCTGCTCCTTGTCCGGCCGCCCGCGGCGGCCCTCGTCTGCAGGCGCGCCCGCAGCCCGCGCCCTCGGCGCGAACCGGGCCGCCCGCGCGTCCTAGTCCTCCCGGATCTGCACCACGTACATGGCATTCGTGGCCGCCACGTCGGTGCGCCCGCGGCCCACGTCCTCCAGCGGGCTCGTGGCGCGGTCGCCCGCCGTGAACACGGCGATGTCGCCGGGCGCCACCAGGCCGCGCTCCAGCACCTTGGCCCGCGCGTTCTCCACCACATGCTGCATGTCGCCCTGCACGTCGCCCAGCATGGGCGTGACGCCCCAGCTCAGCTGCTGCTGGCGCATGACGCGCGGAAACGGCGTGACCGCGTAGATGGGCACGCGCGGGCGCAGGTTCGACATGAGCCGCGCCGTGCGCCCCGACATCGTGGGCGCCACGATGCACGAGGCTCCCAGCGTCTCGGCGGCCTGCACGGCCGCCATGCCCACAGCCAAGGCCACGCGCGCATGCTCGCGGCTGCGGTCGGGCGCGGCCTCGTCGTGCAGGTACGGCTCGCTCGCCTCCGCCACCTGCGCCATCATGTGCACGGCCTCCACCGGGTAGCATCCCGACGCCGTCTCGCCCGACAGCATGACGGCATCGGTGCCGTCGTACACGGCGTTGGCCACGTCGCCCACCTCGGCGCGCGTGGGGCGCGGGTTGCGCACCATGGACTCCAGCATCTGGGTGGCCGTGATCACGGGCTTCGATGCGCGGTTGCACGCGCGGATGATGTTCTTCTGGATATGGGGCACGCGCCAGGCGGGCACTTCCACGCCCAGGTCGCCGCGCGCCACCATGACGCCGTCGGCGGCCTCCAGAATGGCGTCGAAGTTCTCCACGGCCTCGGAGCATTCTATCTTCGCGACGATCCTGATGCCCTCGCCGCCGTGCCCGTCCAGGAACCGGCGCACCGCCCGCACGCCGTCGGCGTCGCGCACGAACGACGCGGCCACGAAGTCGACCTCCTGCCCGATACCGAACAGCAGGTCGTCGCAGTCCTGGTCCGTGAGCGCCGGCAGGGGAAGCGCCACACCCGGCACGTTCACGGACTTGCGCTCGCCGAGCGTGCCCGCGTTCCTCACGATGCAGCGGATGTCGGTGCCGTCCACGCCCTCCACCTCGAGCTCCAAAAGCCCGTCGTCCACGAGGATGGACGTGCCCTCCCCCACGGCCGCGGCCAGGCCCGGGCAGCTTTGCGAGACCAGCTGGGGCGTGCCCTCCACCGCGCGCTCGACGAGCACGATCCGGCTGCCGGCCGCAAGCTCCACCGGACGGCCTCCCGCCAAGCGGCCGGTGCGGATCTCCGGCCCGCGCGTGTCCAGCAGCATGGCGCAGGGCGAGTCCAGCTCGCCGCGCACCTTGCGCAAACGCTCCATGCGCGCGCGGTGCTCGTCGTGCGATCCGTGCGAGAAGTTGAAGCGCGCGACGTCCATGCCCGCCCCCAGCAGGGCGCGCAGCGACGCCTCGTCGTCCACCGACGGACCCAGCGTGCAAACGATCTTCGTGCGCCTTGCCATGCTGCTCCTTCCGCCATGTGCGGTGCCCGGACCGGGCCCTGCACGTTGCATGATACCGCGAACCCCGCCGCGCGTCCGGGCGGCGGCCGAATCGGAAGCGGAGTTTCACAAAGGGAAAGCGCGAGCGCCCGCCCCGCGCGGTGCGGGACGGGCGCTCGGTGCGGCTTGGGAAGCGGGGCCTAGACCTCGGCCACCCACAGGCCGTGGATGTTGCAGTACTCGTACACCTTCACCGGCTCGTCGCCCTCGGCCACGGCGAAGTCGGCCACGGGAGCGTCCTCGGGCGTGAGCTGCACGAACTGGTAGCCGTTCTTCGTCTGCAGGCACACGAACGTGATGTAGTGCTCCGGCGTCATGGGATGCAGCGTGCTGCCCACCTGCACGTGGACGTTCGAGCCGTCCACCTTCACGTCGGGCACGTGCTTCTCGAGCGCGGCGTCGGTCGTGTTGGCGACAAGCTCCTCCATCTGCTCGCCGCAGCATACCAGCGGCACGCCGGAGTCGAACGGCTTGACGGCGATGTTGCCGCAGTGGCGGCAATGGTAGAATTTGAGTTCCATGGTTCCCCCTTCGAGGTCGTTCCCGACCGCAACCACCGCCTGCGCGGGGCCCGACCGGGCTTCAGGTTCGTTCCTTGATGGCACGCCTTATATGTTACTCGCCTTGTGGCAATTCAGGAAGACCCTGTTGCGGCTTCTTCATCCGAAGCGCATAAACGAGCACGCCGATTCCCACGAGCACGAGCGGGACGGACAAAAGCTGGCCCATGGTCAGCCAACCGCCCCACAGGTATCCTAGCTGCACATCGGGCTGGCGCACGAATTCGATGGCGAACCGACAACAACCGTACATAATAAGGAACACGCCCAGGAACGTGCCGCGCGGACGCGGCGGGAGCCTGCGCGAGAGCAGGAACAGCACGGCGAAGATGAGCACGCCCTCCAGCAGCGCCTCGTAGAGCTGGGAGGGGTGGCGCGGCATGGAGCCCGCGGCCCCGCCGAACACGACGCCCCACGGCAGGTCGGTGGGGCCGCCCCACAGCTCGCCGTTCACGAAGTTCGCCAGGCGGCCGAAGAAGAGCCCGATGGGAGCCGCCACGCAGCCCAGGTCGGCCAACGTGAGGTACGGGATGCCCGTCATCTTCGCGGCCGCTATGCCGGCGAGGAGCGCTCCCACGAGCCCGCCGTGGAAGCTCATGCCGCCATGGTTGAACGCGAGCACCTCGAGGGGGTTCTGCAGGTAGAACTCCAGGCCGTTGCCGTAGAACAGCACGTATCCCAGCCTACCGCCCGCCACGACGCCGATGATGACGCAGAACATGATGGTGAGCAGCGCGTCGGCGTCCACGCGAATGCGCCAGCGCTTGGCCAGCCGCCAGATGAGCAGGGCGGCGCACACGAACCCCGCCACGTAAGCGATGCCGTACCACCGCACGGTGAACGGCCCCGCCGAGAACAGGACGGGGTCGAGATTCCAGTAAAGGTCGTTGAGCATAGGATTCCTTTGCCTTGCCGATCGCCGGCCCTGCGGCGCCGGCGGAAGGTTCCGCCGCGTGCGGGCCCGCCCCGACGCGCAGCCGGGCGCGTGACGTTACTCGCGGCCCATGCCCGCGCCCACCTCGATGGCGGCGAACCGCACCTCTTCGCGCAGCTGGGAGGGGATGGTCTGCATGCTGGACACCTTGGCGCCGCACGAGGGGCAGCGCAACGTGAACATGGCGAGGTCCGCGCGCACGACCATCATGGAGTCGTAGCAGCACACGTCCAGATCGGACGCGCCGCACGCCGGGCAGGTAATCGTCTGACTCATGCGCCTCACGCTCCTTCGCCTTGCCGGGTCCGCCAATGAAACCCATTGTAGCAGACTTCCCCGAGGCCGAACGTCACGCGCCGACCACGCTTTCGAGGAAATAGGCATGCACGCGGTCGTCGTCGGTGAGCTCGGGGTGGAACGCCACGGCCAGCGCGCGACCTTCGCGCACGGCAAGCGGCTCGCCGTCGTCGCCGGCGGCGAGCACCTGCACGCCCGGCCCCAAATCGGCGAAGCGGGGTGCGCGGATGAAAACGGCCTTCACCGGGCCTCCCGCCACCCCGTCGAACGGCACCGCCGTCTCGAACGAGTCGATCTGCCGGCCGTAGGCGTTGCGCCGGATGCGCACGTCCATGAGGGCGAGCGGCTCCTGGTCGGGGCGCGCGCCTTCTATATCGCGCGCCATGAGGATGGCGCCGGCGCACGTGCCGAACACGGCCATGCCGGCCGCATGCGCGGCGCGCAGCGGCTCGTACAAGCCGTGGATGGCCAGGAGCTTCGCGATGGCCGTGGACTCGCCCCCCGGTATCACGAGGCCGTCCAGCCCGTCCAGCTCGGCCGGCCAGCGCACGAGGCGCGTGTCGGCCCCCAGCCCTTCGAGCATGCGCCGATGCTCGCGGAAGGCGCCCTGCAGAGCCAGGACGCCGATGCGCTTCGTCGTCATGCGAGCCTTACCAGCCGCGTCCGGCCATGAGCTCGTTCTCGGGGATGTCCGAGATCTCGATGCCCACCATGGCCTCGCCCAGGTTGCGCGAGACGCGCGCGATGGTGTCGGGGTCGTCGTAGTTCGTCGTGGCCTCCACGATGGCGCGGGCGCGCTTGGCCGGGTCGCCCGACTTGAAGATGCCGCTGCCCACGAACACGCCGTCGCAGCCCAGCTGCATCATGAGCGCCGCGTCGGCGGGCGTGGCGATGCCGCCGGCGGAGAAGTTCACCACGGGAAGGCACCCGTGCTCGGCCACCCACTTCACCAGCTCGTAGGGCGCCTGCAAGTCCTTTGCGGCAGTGAACAGCTGCTCGTCGCGCAGGCCCTTGATGCGGGCGATGTCGGTGGTCACGGTGCGCATGTGGCGCACGGCCTCCACCACGTTGCCCGTGCCCGGCTCGCCCTTCGTGCGGATCATGGCCGCGCCCTCGGCGATGCGGCGCAGGGCCTCGCCCAGGTTGCGGGCGCCGCACACGAACGGCACGTCGAAGTCCCACTTGTTCACATGGTACTCGTCGTCGGCCGGCGTGAGCACCTCGCTCTCGTCGATGAAGTCGACGCCGAGGCTCTGCAGCACCTGGGCTTCCACGAAGTGCCCGATGCGGCACTTCGCCATGACGGGGATGGACACGGCTTCCACGATGCCCTCGATCATGGTGGGGTCGCTCATGCGAGCCACGCCGCCGTGGGCGCGGATGTCGGCCGGGACGCGCTCGAGGGCCATAACGGCCACCGCTCCCGCATCCTCGGCGATCTTCGCCTGCTCGGGGTTCACGACGTCCATGATGACGCCGCCCTTCATCATCTCCGCGAACCCGGTCTTCACCTTCAGCGTGCCCTGCACCTGCTCGGTCATGCTTCCTCCTGTTTCCATCGTTGGCCCCTGCGTGCAACGCGGCCGCCCTCCCGGGCGGCCGCGCGTTCCTGCCTTGCTCATGATACCCCAAACGCTGCATGCGGAGAGCGGGAACGGCGTCCCGCCGTGCAAGCGGCAGCCGCGGCCCGCCTTACAGCAGGAAGCGGTTCGGGTTGCCGGCGCGCGGCCCGTCCTCGGGCGCGTCGGCGATGTCCGGGCCGTGCTCCAGGAAGTGCTCGCAGAAGCGGCACACCTCCTTCACGGCCGCATCGTAGTACCGCTCGGGGTTGAGCAGCACCGCGAAGTCGGTCGCCACCACGTGCGTCGGCCGGTCGCAGGCGGCGTAGTGGCAGTCGGCCGGGCACGGCTCGCCGGGCGTGTTGTGCGGGCAGCGCGACATCATCTCCTCGTCGCACCCGCGCCGCTCCCAACAGTTCGCCATGGCCCCGGTCCCTCCGTTCTAGCCTTCGTGGACGGCGACGACCTTCGTCACGCCGGGCACGCGCTCCTTCAGGATGCGCTCCACGCCGTTCGCCAGCGTCATCTCGGACATGGGGCAGCCCTTGCAGGCACCCTGCAGCTCCACCGACACCACGCCGTCCTCGTCCACATCGACGAACCTCACGTCGCCGCCGTCGGCCTGCAGGCTGGGGCGGATGAGCTCGAGCACCGCCGCCACGTCGTTCTTGTCTACCATGAAAAGCTCCTTCGTCGAAATGATGTTTCTCGGGTGCCGATTCTACCATAGCGCGGCGGGTGCGACGCGCTCGGTGCCGTAAATGCACGCGGGCGACACCGACCGGCCGGCCGCGTTCCGAGGCGGGTGGCTGCAGGACATGCGGGAGGGGCGCATCGAGCGGCCCGAAAGGCGGCAGGGCCGTCGCTGGGAGCAAGTCACAGGCACCGGAGCCAGCCGCATCGCGTCCCGCCTACGCCACGGGCTTCCAGTCCCTGCCGATGATCACGAGCACATCGGTCTCGTACTCGTAATAGCCCGCGCCCACGATAGCCCGGCCTGTGCCCAGAGCGCGCACCACTTCCTCGGCCTGCTCCTTGTGCTCCTCGCCGTCGTACACCACGAGCGTCTCGGGGAACTCGGAGCTGTCGGCGTTGCCCGTGCCGGCCACGTTGAACCCGTCGGCCGCCAGGATCTCTCCCACCTGGGCCGCCCCGCCCGTTATGCCCGCGCCGTTGCGAACTTCCAGCTTGAAGCTGCCGCGGTCGACCTGCGCATACGCGCCCTCGTCCACAACGGGCGGCTGACCTGCGTCAACCAGCTCCATCATGCCCGCCCACGCGTCGCTCGAAGCCACGTAGCGGGTCGCGCCGTCGCGTGTGGCCTCGTAACCGGGCACGAGCGCTCCCTGCACGCTCGCGGCATCGATGCCGCCCAGCGCGCCAGCCAGCTTGAGGGCGTCCACAGCCGCAACGTCGGTATGGAACGAGCCGCCCACAGCGTCCAGCTGCGTGGCGAACGCCAAAGCGCCGCCGTCCTCGAGCATGCGCGCGGCCAAGGACGCCAGGAACTCACGCTGGTTCCGCGCCTGATCGTCGATCCCGTTCGAGAAGTTCCGCGCACGCAGGAACGTGACGGCCGCATTGCCGTCGAGCGTCTGCACGCCGGGGGCCAGGTAGACGTCGCCTGCCGCAGGGTCGTCCACCTCCTGCGCCACGTCGACCTCCATACCCCCCAAATGATCCACCAGGGAGGCGATGCCCGCCGCATCGGTCTTCGCATAGTGCGCGATGTCCACTCCCGCGAAACCGGCCACCGCTGACACGAGCGCCGCATCGCCCTGCACCGCGGCCTCGCGCAGGGGATGGACCTTGCCGTCCTTGAGCGTGACCTGCAAGTTCGCCGGAATCGAGACGAGCGTGACCGCACGGGAGGAAGCGTCCACGCGCGCGAGCACGAGCGCGTCGGGGCCCTCCTGCTCCTGCGTGGCCGTGGCGGCGCCCAGGTCGGCCGCGAGCAGGGCGTACCAGGCGCCCTCTTTCGGCGCCGTGAGGGCGGCCTTCACGTCGGAGTCGCCCAGCCCCATCTTCCCATCTACCGAGCCGAAGAACGTGGCCAGCCCCACGCCGCCGGCGACCACGGCCACCACCGCGACGGCGATGACGGCGGCCGCGATGCGGCGGACGCGCGCCTTGCGCTGCAGCTCCTGGGCGATGTCGCGGCGCCCCACGCGGCGGCTGTAGTCCGACGAGGTCTCGCGCGTGGCCGTGGAGGGCAACAGGGTATCCACCACGCCGCGCGCGGCGCGCTTTTTCTTGCGCGTGCTGGAGAATCCCACAGCATCGGCGTTCATGCGGGCCGATGCCGGGCGGATGCGCCGCGGCACGTGCGTGCCGAGCATCGCCGACCTCATACGGTGCGACGTGAGCTTCGATTGGGCTGCGGTGAAGCCCTTCTTGCGCCTAGCCATGCAACGGCCCCGCTAGCACGCCGGCAGCGCGTCGTCTATCGTCACGCGCTCGATGTCGGCGCCGAGCAGGCCCAGCTTGCCCACGTAGTCCTCGTAGCCGCGGTCGATATGCCGGATGTCGTGCACGCGCGTCTCCCCCTCGGCCGAGACGCCCGCCAGCACGAGCGCCGCGCCGGCACGCAGGTCGGTGGAGGACACGTCGGCACCCTGCAGCCCATCCACGCCGCGCACGAGGGCATGATGGTCCTCGATGGCGATGTCGGCACCCATGCGCATGAGCTCGCTGGCGAACATGAAGCGGTTCTCGAACACGTTCTCCGTGATGACGGACGTCCCCTCGGCGCGGGCCGCCAGCAGCATGAACTGCGCCTGCAGGTCGGTTGGGAAGCCGGGGTGCGGCAGCGTCTGCAAATCGATGGGCGCGAGCGGCCCCTCGCGCCGCACGGTGATCCAGTCGGCGCCGGCCTGCACGTCGCAGCCCATGGCCTCCAGCTTCATGAGCGCCATGCGCAGGTACGACGGGTCGATGCCGCGCACCGTCACCGGGCCGCCCATGAGCGCGCCGCCGGTGAGGAACGTGCCGGCCTCTATGCGGTCGCCCACCGTGGTGTGCTCGCAGGGATGCAGGCTCTCGACGGGCACGCCCTCCACCTCGATGAGCGACGAGCCGCCGCCGGACACGCGCGCCCCCATGGCGTTCAGCATGTTCGCCAGGTCGACGATCTCCGGTTCGCGCGCCGCGTTCTCCACGGTGGTGGTGCCCTCGGCTGCCACGGCGGCCATGAGCAGGTTCTCCGTGGCGCCCACGCTGGGGAAGTCCAGCACGACGTGCGCGCCGGTCAGACCGTGCGGCGTGGTGGCCTCCAGGAAGCCGTGGTCCACCACGAATTCCACGCCCAGCGCCTCCAGCCCCACGAGGTGCATGTCGATCTTGCGGGCGCCGATCTGGCAGCCGCCCGGCATGGCGACGCGCGCCTGGCCGAACCGCCCGATGAGCGGGCCCAGCACGGCGATGCTCGCGCGCATCTTCGACACCAGCTCGTAGGGGGTCTCCCACTTGTCCACGGAGCCGGTGTCCACCACGAGCGTGTGGCCCTCGCGCTCAACGCGCGCGTTCAGGCATCGCAGCACCTCGGACATGATGGCGATGTCCGAGATGAGCGGCACGTTGTGGATGGCGGTGGTTCCACCTCCCAGCAAGGCGGCGGCCATGAGCTTGAGCGCCGAGTTCTTTGCGCCCGACACGGGAACCTCGCCGGTCAGCACGCCCGTGCCCTGCACGATGATGATTTCTTCAGCCATGGATTGTCCTTCGCACCCGGCTCGAAGGCGGCCGGGCATCGCTCGTCTATCGTCCACGCGCCGTTGCCCCGGCGCCGTTTGCAGCACCCTGCCATTATAGAAAGCGAAGGCCCGCACGAAGCGGGCCTTCACAGCGAAAGCAGAAGAGCAGATGGGCCGCGGTCGATGCGGGGCCTTACGCCTCTTCGCCCAGCACGAAACGCTTGAAGTCGACGATGCCGATCGTGCCGCCGAGGCTCTTGGCCACCTCGTCGGTGTACTCGGACACGCTCTGATCCGGGTTCTTCACGAAGGCCTGCTCGGTGAGGGTGCTCTCCTTGAAGAACTTCTCCAGGCGGCCGGTGGCCATCTTCTCCTGGATAGCCTCGGGCTTGCCGGACTCGGCGGCCTGGGCCATGTAGATGGCCTTCTCGTGCTCGACGATGGCCGGGTCGACGGCATCGCGGTTCGCGGCGACCGGGGACGCGGCGGCCACCTGCATGGCGATGTCGCGGCCGTAGGCCTTGAAACCGTCGGACGCGGGGTCGATGCCCTCCACGTCGAACTGCACGAGCACGCCGATCTTGCCGCCGCCGTGGATGTAGGACGACACGGCGCCGCCCTCGACGAGCGCGAAGCGGGACAGCTGGATGTTCTCGCCCAGCGTGTGGATGGCGTCGGTCACCACGGCCTCCACCGTCTCGCCCTCGGCGTCGGCGGCCTTGAGGGCCTCCAGGTCGGCGGGCTTGGCGGCCAGGGCGGCCTTGGCGATCTTCTCGGCGTAGGCCTTGAACTTGTCGTTCATGCCCACGAAGTCGGTCTCGCAGTTGAGCTCCACGACGGCGCCCGTCGTGGCGTCGTCGGAGACGATGGCCATGACCGTGCCCTCGTTGGTGGCGCGGCCGGCCTTCTTGGCAACGGCGGCCAGGCCGCGGGTGCGCAGGACGTCGACGGCCTTTTCCAGGTCGGCTTCGGCCTCGACGAGCGCCTTCTTGCACTCCATCATGCCGGCGCCGGTCATCTCGCGGAGCTCCTTGACCAGGGAAGCGGTGATCTCAGCCACGTTGTTCCTTTCTCTCTACGGCGCCGCATGCGCGGTGCCGGGGTGGAAGCGCCCTCGGGCCGCATAGGCGGGGAGGGCTCGACTCTTCTCTCATAAAGCCCGCTCCCGCAGTAGCGGGGCGGGTTCGCCGCGCGCAGCCTACTCGGCGGCAGGGGCGGCCGCAGCCTCGGGGGCAGCCTCGGCAGGGGCGGCCTCCACGGCAGCCGGGGCCTCGGCGGCAGGGGCGGCCTCGGCGTCGGCCGGAGCGATCTCGGCGGCCGTCACCGGCACGCCCACGCCGGCGATCACGGCGTCGGCCACGAAGTCGGCGAGCAGGCGCACGGAGCGGATGGCGTCGTCGTTGGCCGGGATGCCGAAATCGACGTCGTCCGGGTCGCAGTTCGTGTCGAGCGTGCCCACGACGGGAATGTCCAGGCGGCGGGCCTCATGGATGGCGATGGCCTCGCGGTTCGTGTCGATGACGAAGATGGCGTCGGGCACGCGCTTCATGTTGCGGATGCCGTTGAGGTTCGTCTGCAGCTTGCCGAGCTCCTTGCGCAGCAGGATCTGCTCCTTCTTCGGCAGCACCGCCATACGGCCGTCGGCCTCCATGGCTTCCAGCTCCTCCATGCGGGTCACGCGGGAGCGGATGGTAACGAAGTTCGTGAGCATGCCGCCGAGCCAGCGGGCGTTCACGTAGGGCATGCCGCACTTGTTGGCAGCGTCGGCCACGGCCTCCTGGGCCTGCTTCTTCGTGCCCACGAACAGCACGGTGCCGCCCTTGCGGGCGATCTCGGACACGAACGTGTAGGCCGCGTCCAGGCCGTAGAGCGTCTGCTTGAGGTCGATGATGTAGATGTCGCCGCGGCTGCCGAAGATGTAGGGCTTCATCTTGGGGTTCCAACGGCGCGTCTGATGGCCGAAGTGGCTGCCCGCATCGAGCAGCGTCTGAATGCTGACTTTCGTCATTGCTCTCTCCATTCGTTAGTCCTCTGCCCGAGGTCATCCCCTGCCTCCGCAGCCTTTTCCGGTTGGCCACTGGCGGAGCGGGTCGCACGAGCATGCGTAATTAGAAACTTTGAAAGTTTACCACAGCGCCTTCTGATTGCAACCCTCCGTTCACGGTGTTGCAAAAAAACTGCATGACGGCCGACCCCTCCTCCTCCGAGACAGCGGGGGCGAGCAGCTGGCGGAGCGCTCGGCCAGCCAGGTGACGCCTACGACACGCGGCCGTGCTCGACGGAGAACGTGCGGTCGGCTATGGCGGCCGCTGAGGCGCGATGGCTGACGATGAGCACGGTCTTGCCGTCGCGGTTCTCGGCGAGCGCGCGCAGCACGGCGGCCTCGTTCAGGCTGTCGAGGTTGCTCGTGGGCTCGTCGAGTAGCACGAGTGGGGCGTCGTGTAAAAAGACGCGGGCAAGCCCGATGCGCTGGCGCTCGCCGCCCGAGAGCGTGTCGCCAAGCTCCCCCACCGGCGTGTCGAGGCCCTGCGGCAGGCGCTCCACCAGATCCGCGAGCGATGCCTTGCGCACGGCGTCGGCAAGCTCGGCCTCGGCGGCATCGGGGCGCGCGAGCACGAGGTTGTCGCGGATGGTGCCCTCGAACAGGTGCGTGTCCTGCGTCATGAACCCTTCCACCTCGCGCAGGCTGGCGGTGTTGACGCGGCGCACGTCGCGGCCCGACACCTCCACGACGCCCTTTTCGGCATCCCAGAAGCGCATGAACAACTTGAGCAGCGTGGACTTGCCCGCGCCGCTGCGGCCCGCCACGCGCACGATCTCGCCCGGCTCGATGCGCACATCCACCTGCTCGAGCACGCGCGCGCCACCGTAGGAGAAGTCTACGCGCCGTGCGGCCGCGCCCTCGAAGCCGTCCAGATCCACCCCGTCGGCCACCTCCTCGGTCTGCGGGCGCTCGTCCAGAAGGTCGAGCACGCGTGCGCCCGATGCCAGGGTCTGCTGCAGGGTGGAACCTAGGTTCGCCACGGCGATAACCGGGCCGAACGATGACATGAGCGCCGTGGTGGCCAACACGGCGGCGCCCACGCCGATATCTCCCTGCATCACAAGCGCGGCAGAAACGAGCAGCATCGCCACATCGCAGACAATCACGACGGCGCCGACAAGCGCCATGAACAGCGCTGTGCGGCCTTTGAGGCGCCGCTCGACGCCGGCCAGGTTCACCATGCGCGACGAGAGCTCGTGCGCGCGGTCGGCCGCTCGACCGTACTGCAGCGTCTCGGCGAGGCCGCGCAAGCTGTCGAGCACAAACGCGTTCATGTCGCCGATGCGGTCGCGCACAGCGCGCCCCGCACTTCCGCTGGCCTTGGAAGACACGAGCGGCACCGCCACGCCCACGAGCACGTACGAGGCAAGCGCAAGCGCGCCAAGTACCGGCGACTGGAAGCCGACGAACGCCGTCATACCTACCGACACGATGAGCGCAATAAGCGCCGGGGAGAGGGTGTGAGCGTAGAACACCTCCAACAGCTCCACGTCGGAAGTGACGAGCGACACGAGGTCGCCCTTGTCACGGCCCTCCAGTTTGGCGGGCGCCAGGCGCCTCAGCGCCGCAAACACGCGGTCGCGCACGAGTGCAAGGATGCGGAAGGCCAGGTAGTGGTTGCACAGCTGCTCGCCATAGCGCAGGGGACCGCGCGCAACACCGCACACGCCGAGCGCCACAGCGGCTACCCCGGCAGCGATAGGCTGCGGCAATCCGGCGAGATCAAGGAGCGCATAGGCAGCGAACACGGTGAGGAAGATAGCCGCCGCAAAGCCCACAACGCCCAGCACCACGGCAAGCGCCATAACCGGCAACAGCGGCCGCGTGAGCTTCACAAGGCGCAGCATGACGGAGAGATGCGAGCGATGGGGAGCGGGGGCTGCGGCGTTTGCGGAGTCTGCGGAAGAGGACGACCCGGCGAGACCTCCCGGAACCGCCGACTCGTCAGAAATGCTCCCGGAGTCAACGGCGGCGGAATGATAGGGGGTAGAATTGGCGCAGGAGGCTTCGACGGCGACGCGCTCGGCAACGGCGTGCTCGGAGGCGAGGGCTTCGGCGGTGTGTTCGGCGACGGTGACTTCGGCGGCGGAATGGTAGGGGGTAGCGACTTCGGCGGGTGCCGTTTTGGTGGGTTCCCCCGTTTCGCCGCGGGCGAAGGCTTCCAGTTCGGCTTGTTGTTCCCAGAGGCGGGCGTAGGCGCCTGAAGCTGCGACAAGGACATCATGTGGGCCCGATTCAGCCACGCGGCCATCCTCGAGCACGTAGATGCAATCGGCATTGCGCAGGGCTGCGAGACGGTGCGAGATCATGATGACCGTCTTCGTGCGCGCCAGCTCGTGTACAAGCTCGATGATAGCGCTCTCACTTTCGGCATCGATGTTCGAGGTGGCCTCGTCCAGCAGGTACACCGGAGCGTCGTGCAGCAGCGCTCGGGCCATGGCCAGACGCTGGCGCTGGCCGCCCGACAGGTTGCGGCCGGCCTCCGCCACGGGGGCATCCAGGCCCCCGGCTTCGCGCGCAAAGCCATCGAGGCGACAGCGAGACAGCACACACCACAGCTCGTCGTCGGTCGCCGTAGGTTTCGCCAGCGCGAGGTTCGAGCGCAGCGTTCCCTTGAACAGGTAGCTTTGGAACGACACGGCCGTGATCGTCTCGCGCAACGAGGCGCGCGAGACGTCGCGCAGGTCGATCCCGCCCACTTCAACCGTGCCACTATAGGAGGCATTCGCCCCGGTCAGAATGCCGGCGAGCGTGGACTTGCCCGATCCGCTCTCCCCCGCCACGCCGATGAAGCTGCCGGCAGGAGCCTCGAAGTCGACGTCTTGGAGCACCGTTCGCTCACCGTCGAACGAGTAGCCCACGCCGCGGCACGAAATATCCGCACCCGCCGGGTCCACCGAACGCGTGCCGTCGCGGTCCTCCGGTGTGTCCAAAATGGTGAACATCTTCTCGGCGGCAGCCATACCGTTCATGGCCGTATGGAAAAACGATCCCAGCGTGCGCAGCGGCAGGAAGAACTCGGCCGACAAGAACACGATGGCGAACGCGGCACCGAACGCCACGGCGCCTGCCGCATACTGCCCGAGCACCACGGAGATGCCCACCGCGGCGCCACCGAACGCGAACAGGTCCATGATAGTGATGGAGTTGAGCTGCATGCGCAGAAGGCGCATGGTCTGGCGGCGGAAGCCCTCGGCCTGGCCGTTCATCTGCTCGTGCGCCCGCTCGTCGGCACGGTAAATCTTGAGCGTGGTCAAGCCTTGGATATTCTCGAGAAACATGCCGCCAAGGTCGGTGTAGGAGCCCCAGTAGTTGCGCATGGTGCGCTTGGCGAATTTCTGCACTGCCATAATGGAGGCGGGAATGAACGGCGCACACACAATGAGCGCCACAGCCGGCGGCAACGAGACCGGTGCCAAGCAGGCGAACAGCGTAAGCGGAGCCAGCACCGCGTAGAACAGCTGCGGTAGGTACGAGCCGAAGTAGCTTTCCAGCTGCTCGGTGCCCTCCACGCTGATCTGCACAGCTTCGCTCGTGGCGATGCGCTCGCGATAGGCAGGCCCCAGGCGCACGAGTTTGTCGTACACCTCTTGGCGCACAGCGCGCTTCGCGGCCTCGCTCGCGGCAAGGCCCATGCGCTGCGCGAGCGTTTGGCACACCATGCGCACGACCACGGCCAGCGCGGCGAAAACGGCGAGGTTCGCCGCCGCCTGCACCGTAACCGCATCGGCGAGCAGCGTCTGCAAAAACGAGCCGATCATGAAGAACAGGGCGATATTGGCAAGAAGGGCAATCCACTGGAACACGACGTCGGCAGCGATAAACTTCCGCGCCGACGGGACGAGGGCGAGCAGGCGTTTGTCGAACACGGCGGTTTAGGCCCCTTCCCCATCGGCATGCAGGCGCGCGGCAACCGGCGCGTGGAGCAGGACCTCGCTTGCAGCTGCGGACTTGCGGACGGGCTCCGAAACGGCGCTGCCAGCGCCGGCAGCGCTCGCGACACCCACAGCCTCGACGGCAGCAACCGGCACGGCACTCTCGCCTAAACCTGCCCCGCTGACATCGGCCGCACCCGCACGCTCGGTCTTCACCACGAAGCCGAAGTACACCACGTGGGCCACCCAGATGACGGCGACCACCACGCGACCGACCGGTATAGAGCCCATGAGCGCGAACGACAAGGAAAGCATGATCGTGGTGGGTATAAGCAGCGTGACCTTGGCCTTCACGGTCATCGAGCGCTTGGCCACGTAGCCCTCAAGCACCGTGCGGTACAGTTTCGTGGAGCGGAACCAGGCGTTGAGGCGCTCGGAGCTGCGGGCAAAGCAGAAGGCGGCCACCAGCAAAAAGGGCGTCGTCGGCAAAACAGGCAGCACAGCACCGAGGGCGCCGAGCCCAAATGCGGCGAACCCGGCCGCCGCCCAGGCGTAGTGCACGGCCCTCCGGCCGCTGCGTGCTCGCTGCTCCCCTTCGGCTTCCTGCATCTGGTTTTCCATCTCCTTGACTCCGTTCATAGTTTGCTATAGCTAACTTATTTCACTTGCATGATAGCGAAGTCGCGATAAAAAGTAAACCATGGGTAATTATTGAGTGAAAGCCGCGGCCCCCTCCCAAACGCGCCCCATTCGCCACCACCCGTCGAGCGGTCGCAGCGGACGCATGGAAATACCGGGCAGGGACGCGGTTCCCGCGGTTTCCCCGTCAACGCTGCGCTACCATGGACGGGCGAGCCGCTTCCCGCCGACGCTCGCATCCGATGGGAAGGAGCGCAGCATGAACTTCAACAACGTGCGATTCGAACGGTCGTTCGGCACGTCGGCGCAGCTTACGCCTTCGGCGGCTCCTGAGGTCGCGTTCTCGGGGCGGTCCAACGTGGGCAAGTCGTCGTTGCTGAACAAGCTGTTCAACCGCAAGGGCCTGGCGAAGGTGTCGCAGACGCCCGGCAAGACGGCCACCATCAACTTCTTCGACGGCGACGGCGTGACGTTCGTGGACCTGCCGGGATACGGCTACGCCAAGGTGTCGAAGTCCGAGAAGGCGCGCTGGTCGGAGCTCATCGAGGGCTACTTCAACCAAGACCGCTCCTTCGCGCTCGTGGTGGCCCTCGTTGACATCCGCCACGAGGCGTCCGAGCTGGACGAGAACATGATCCGCTTCCTGCGCGAGGCCGACCTCCCCTTCGTCGTGGCGCTCACGAAGGCCGACAAGCTGTCCCGCCAGCAGCAGATGAAGCAGAAGGCCGCCCTCAAGCGCCAGCTCGCGCTGGGCGACGACGCCTCTATGGTGGTAACGTCGTCCGCGAAGGGCGACGGCATCGAGGAGCTGCGGAAGATCATCAGGGATGCGGTGGCGTAGGCGCGGCCAACGATCGGCGCGCGTTCGCTCGCGCCGATCGCAAACGCAAGGAGGGGCTGCCAACTGAACGGCCGCCCCTCCTTGCGTTTGTATTCAGATAGCGTTACGGACGGACGATCTTCATGCCCGCCTGCACGGGGCCGATGACGACGCCCACGCCGTAGGTGGCCGCGTGGATCATCTGGTTGTTGCCGATATAGATGCCGCAGTGGCCCGAATTGACGCACACGTCGCCCGGCTGGGGGTCGCTTACGGTGGGCCATCCCATGAACGTCGAGGTGCTGCCCATGCGCGAGTAGCTGCCCGACAGGCAGAACGACACGAAACCGGAGCAGTCGTACTCGTTCGGACCTGCGCCGTAGCTCGGGTCGCCGTATCCGTACGCCTTCCCGATCTGGCTGTACGCGCGTCCGACCACGGTGTCGGCGATAGCCTCGTCATAGGAGGGCCCAGGCGACGGCGAGGGCGTGTAGCCCGGATTGCCGCCCGTGTTGCCCGTGTTGCCGCCCGTCGCCTGCTGGATCGAGGCGTCCACCACATCCTGGGCCTTGGCGGCCTCGGCGGCCTGCTGGGCGGCGCGCTCCTGCTCGAGCAGGGCGGCGGCCTCGGCGCTCAGGCTGTCGTATGTGGCCTGCATGGATGCTATGGTTCCCGCCGTCTCGTCTTTGCTGCGCTTCGCCTCGTCGGCCTTCTCCTTGGCGATGCGCTCCTGCTCGGCGAGCACGGCCTCCTGCTCCTGCACCTCGGCACGCAGGTCCTTCGTCTGCTGCACGAGGTCGGCGTCGTTCTGATTCAGGGTATTGAGCAGATCCCAGTTCGTGGCGAACGCCGCGAACGTGGTGGAGCCGAACAGCAGGTCGAGCAGGGTGCTGTTGCCGGTGCGGTACATGCTGCGGGCACGGGTCCCCAGGTGATCCTGCAAGTCGGCTATCTGGCCGGTGGCCACGTCGATGCGCGCCTGCGCTTCGTTGCGGTTGGCCTCGGCTTCTTCCTGGGCCGCTACCGCCTCGTCGTAGGCGATGGCCGTCTGCTCCAGCTTCTCCTGCATCGCGTTCAGCGAGGCGAGGGCGGACTGGGCCTCGGCCTGTTTCTCGGCAGACGTCGGCTCGGCGAAGGCGAGCGAGGGGATCATGAGGGATGCGGCGAGCGATGCCGCGACGAATCCGGTCAGCGCGCCCTTGGCGCGCGCCTTCGTTGCACTGTGCTGCATGTGGGGCCTCCACCTGCTTCGTTAGCTCTGATACGTTGAGCAACAGTCTAACAGACCCTGCCCCTCCGTTCCCAAGACACAACCGTATCGATACAGGAACATCACAGCGCAAGCGGGTACGGGATAGGTCGAGGGCGCGCGTCCATGAACGAGCAGGGCCCCTACCCGGCGAACCCCTCGTCAGCGATGCGTCCCTCCCCGTCGGCGGCAGCGGTGGCCAGCTCGTCGCAGCGCTCGTTCTCGGGATGGCCGGCGTGGCCCTTCACCCATACGAACTCCACCCGATGGGGCTTCTTGGCGTCCAGCAGGCGTTTCCACAGATCGTCGTTCTTCACGGGCTGCTTCTGCGAGTTCTTCCAACCCCGCTTGAGCCAGCCGTCCACCCAATGCTGGTTGAACGCGTTCACCACGTACTGCGAGTCGGAATACAACATGACATCGCACGGGCGCTTCAGCGCCTCGAGACCTGCTATCACGGCCATGAGCTCCATGCGATTGTTCGTGGTGTGCTCGAATCCCTGCGAGAGCTCCTTCTCGTGCACCTTGCCGGAGCTGTCCACGAAGCGCATCACCGCGCCGTACCCTCCCGGCCCCGGATTGCCCCGCGCCGAGCCGTCGGTGAAGATCTCTACCTGCATGAATGCCCTTTCGCGATGGAAGGCGCCGCATGAGCGGCGCCTTCAGGTTACTTGTATTGGGACGGGTGCTTCTCGAAGAAGTCGAAGCGGGGCGGCAACTCGCGGATGCGGTGGCGGCCCTCGTCGATCTCGCCGGCGCTGCACAACTCGCCCATGTCCTCCAGGTCGTAGTTCCAGCTGAAGAAGTCGTCGAACTCGAAGCTCAGGTAGTCGCAGATCTTCTCGGTGCCCGCGGGCACGATGGGGTGCATGAGCAGCGTGGCCACGCGCAGCAGGTAGAACGAGTCTACGAGCACCTGGCGGCGCGCCTCGTCGTCTCCCTCCAGCTCGGCGGCCCTGATGCCGTCCGACCAGTGCTTGTTCGCGAACCGGATGAAGTCGTCCATCAGCGACATGACGGAGTGCAGCTCCACCTTCAGCATGAGGCGGTCGTAGGCCGCAAGCGTCTCGTTCGCGCGCGCGAGCGCGGCGTCCGTGGGGCGGCCGAGCGGCAGGTAGCCCTCAAAGTTCTTCTGCGCCTCGTAGAAGCAGCTGCGGGCCAGGCGGTTGAACACGTTCGTGAGCAGCGCGCCCTCCTTGAGCACCGGGTCGGCCACGCGCGGGTCGGCCAGCTCCTCCTCGGTGGCCAGGAACGGCTTGGGCTTGAAGCCCACCGACTTCTGATCGAGCCCGAGTGCCAGGAAGTGCGCGCGCAGCTGCTCCACCGTGTAGAAGTCCAGAAGCTCGTCGGCCGTGGGAGGCTTCACCGACCCCGACGACGACGCCTTCTTGTCGCCGAACAGGATGTGGTGGTTCGCCACGAGCCGCGTCTGGTGCAGCGGATGCTCGGCCACGCCCGGCATGATGAGGTCGCCCGGGCGGATGGCCTCGATGAGCGCAGGCTGGGCCACGCCGTAGAAGTACAGGTTGTCCTGGCCGATGAACTGGTAGACCTCGGCATCGTCCGAGCACCACCAGTCGCGCCAGCTGCCGCGCGGCAGGCCCATCTGGTCGTTCACTGCCATGGTGAACGACATCGGCGCCCACAGGCTCTCGGGCCAGCACCACACGGTGAGCCCCTCAAGCCCGTCGATGACCGGGGCTTTCACGCCCCATTCGATGTTGCCCGTGATACGGAACGGCACGAGCGCCTTGCCAGTGCGGAAGCGGATGCCCGCCCGCCCCAGCGCATCGCGCGCCGCGTCGCGGGCGTCGATGTCCTTGAACTCTATCTCGAAGCTCTGCTTGCCGCGCTCGGGCTCTCGCAGCTCGTGGGCGGGAAGCTCGGCGGCCACGGCCTCGTAGGCCTCGCGCGCGTCGTTCTTGATGTAGACGACCGGCGGCGCCAGGAACTCCTTTACAGCCTGGGGCACGATGGCGCGGATGTTCGGGTCGGCCTCCATCGCGGCCACCCGCTCGCGCAGGAAGTCGCCGAAGGCGGGCAGGTCGAAGTACCAGTTCTCCACCGGACGCATCTCGGGGACGGTGCCGGTGAGGGACGACTTCGGCGCGATGAGGTCCTCGGGCGCGTAGCTGTGCCCCAGGTCGCACTCGTCGGCGTAGGCGTGCTCCGACTTGCAACCCTGCACGGGGCAGCGGCCCGTCACCTGGCGGCCGTTCAGGAACGTGTGCGCCTCGGCGTCGTAGAACTGCAGCGTGGCACGCTTGTGCAAGTGCCCGTTCTCGTGCAGCTTCTCGATGAACTTCTCGCTGATGAGCTGGTGAACGTCGCCCGAGTGGCCCATGCCGGACCCCTCGTAGATGGACAGGCTGATGCCGTAGGCATCGAGCGTGGCCTTCTGGGCGTCGTGGTTTCTCTGCACGTACTCCTCGATGGTGCCGTCGAACTCGCCGGCCTCCACCAGCTTCCGGTAGCCCTCGTTTATGGGCGAGCCGAAGCAGTCCGTGCCGCTGATGAAGCGCACGTTCTCGGGCCCTATGCGGTCGCGCAGGAAGCGCGCGAAAGCGTCGGCGGGCACGAACACGCCGGCGATATGCCCGAAGTGCAACGGCTTGTTGCCATAGGGCATGCCCGCCGTGACCACGGCGCGCTTCGGCCACACGACGCGCTCCTCGGCGGGAGCGGCGCTCAAAGTTGGTGCGTTATCGGGCAAGGCTGCCATCGTTTTCCAGCTCCTTCAAGGCCTGGGCCAGGTCGTCGGCCGAAAGGCGGCTCTCCGACATCAGGTTCAGCAGTTCGGACAGGCTCGAGCTCGGATTGTCGAGCATCACGGTCTTGGCCGTGGACGAGCCGGCCAGCTCGGCTGCCTTGGCCACGGCGTCCTCGCGCGTGCCTATCTCGTCGGCCAAGCCGTTCTCCACAGCCTCCATACCGGTGAACGTGAGGCCGGTGGCCAGCGCGCGCACCTCCTCGACCGTCATGTCGCGGCCCTCGGCGACCGTCTGGATGAACGTCTCGTTGATTTGGTTCACCATGTTCTGGTAATAGGCGCGCTCCTCCTCGGTCAGCGGGCGCGTGCCGTAGCTGGAGTCCTTGGAGTCGGACGACGTGACGTTCTCGATGGAGATGCCCAGCTTGTCGAGCAGGCCCGACAAGTCCGTGACCTGCAGCGCCGTGCCGATGGCGCCGATGGCCGTGGTCTTGGCCGTGTAGATGTAGTCGGCCTGGCTCGAGATCTCGTAGGCGGCGCTCGCGTTCATGGACGCGCTCGAAACCACGACGGGCTTGCCGGAATCCTCGGAGAACTCGCGCACGTAGGCGGCCATCTCCTCGCCGGCCGTCGCCGTGCCACCGCCGGAGTTCACGCGCAGGACCACGGCCTTGATGTGCTTGTTCTCCGCGGCCACGTCGAGCTGCGCCTTCAAGCCCTCGGGACTGCACGTCGTGCCATCGTACTGGATGGTGCCGTCGATGTCGATGACGCCCACCGCGTCCGAGGTCAGGTAGTCCACGTCCGACGTGGCCGCCGTGGACCCCAGCGCGCCCAGCGTGCCGAACGACGAGGACACGGCCGACGTGCACGACCACATTCCCAGCGCTATGACGCCGAACACGCACAGCACCGCCACGAGCGCCACGATCCAGCCGCGGCTCTTCTTCGGCGGCTCGGGCTGGTAGTACGGCGGGAAGCCTTGCGGCTGGGGAGCCGGGGCGCCCTGTGGGGCGGCGGGCTGCTGCCACACCTGCTGCTGCCAGTTGTTGTCCTGGGGCATAGTGGTCCTCCGTTGCTATATCTCGATGGCGTCGCCCTTGGTGTGCTGGGCCTTCTTGGCCGTGCGCAGCAGGAACTCCTGGTTGGTCTCGGTCTGCTTGAGCGACTTGATGAGCATGTCCATGGCGCGCTCGGTGCTGTTCGTGTTCGACAGGATGCGGCGCACGGCCCAGATGAGCGGCGCCTCCTGCGGGTCGAGCAGCAGCTCCTCCTTGCGGGTGCCCGAGGCGACAGGGTCGATGGCCGGGAAGATGCGGCGGTCGGCCAGGTTGCGGTCGAGCTTGAGCTCCATGTTGCCCGTGCCCTTGAACTCCTCGAAGATGACCTCGTCCATCTTGGAGCCGGTGTCGATGAGCGCCGAGGCCAGGATGGTGAGGCTGCCGCCCCCCTCGATGTTGCGGGCGGCGCCCAGGAAGCGCTTGGGCGGATAGAGCGCCGTGGAATCCACGCCGCCGGAGAGGATGCGGCCCGATGCCGGCTGCGCCAGGTTGTAGGCGCGCGCGAGGCGCGTGAGCGAGTCCAGCAGAACGACGACGTCCTTGCCGCACTCCACGAGGCGCTTGGCGCGCTCGATGACCAGCTCGGACACGGCGATATGGTTCTCTGTGGGCATATCGAACGTGGAGGACACGACCTCGCCCTTGATGGAGCGTTCCATGTCGGTGACTTCCTCGGGGCGCTCGTCCACGAGCAGGCACATGAGGTGCACGTCGGGGTTGTTCGCGGTGATGGCGGCCGCGATGTTCTTCAGCACCGTGGTCTTGCCGGCCTTCGGCGGGCTGACGATCAGGCCGCGCTGGCCCTTGCCGATGGGGCTCACGAGGTCGATGACGCGGGCTGTGACGGTGTTCTTGCCGTGCTCCATATGGAAGCACTCGTCGGGGTAGACCGGCGTGAGGTCGCCGAAGCGCACGCGGTTGCCGCACTCCTCGATGGGCGTTCCGTTGATGGCCGTGACCTTCTGGATGGCGGCGTACTTCTCGTTCTCGCGCGCCGGGCGCGTCTGGCCGGACACCATATCGCCCTTGCGCAGGCCGTTGCGGCGGATGGTGGAGAGGCCCACGTAGCAGTCTGTCTCGCTGGGCAGGTAGCCCTGCGTGCGCAAGAAGCCGTAGCCGTCGGCCAGGATATCCAAGATGCCGGACACCTCGATGAAGCCCTCGGCCTTCACGCTGGCTCCGAACACGGCCTCCACGAGCTCGGCCTTCTTGAGGCCGGTGGCGTCCACTCCCAGCTCGGCGGCCTTCTCGCGCAGCTCGGCCACCTTGAGCTTTGCCAGATCGTCGCGCGACACGCTGGGCTGCACCTCGCGCGGGCCGCGGTTGTTGTCGTGCGGGCGGCGCTGGCGGCGGTTGTTATTGTTGCCCTGCTTGCCCCCCGAGGCGTTCTGGCGCTGGTTGTTGTTCTGCTTCGGACGGTTGCCCTGGTTCTGGCCTTGGCCGCCCTTGTTGCCGCTGGAGTTCTGGCCCGGGCGCTTGGCGGTGCCGGAGCCCTGCTGGGACGTGGCCTGGCCGCCGGCCTTCACGGACTTGCGCGGTGTCTTGGCCGCGCGCGGTGCGGGGGCTGCGGCCTCGGCCTGCGGCTCCGCAGCCTTGGCGGCCGGCGCCTTCGCGGCGGCAGCTCCGGCGTTCACGCTCGTGGAACGGCGGCGCGTGGGCTTGGCTGCCGGGGCGGGCGCCTCGGGCGCCACGGTTGCTGATTCGTTCTCGCTCATGCGTTCTGCACTTTCTCCCAGTCCTTGAGGAACGCCTCGAGGCCTCGGTCGGTCAGCGGATGCTGCACGCACTTCTTGAGCGCGGCGAAGGGCACGGTGGCGATGTCGGCGCCCATGAGGGCCGCCTGCGCCACGTGGTTCGCACTGCGCACGGACGCGGCGATGATCTCCACATCGTGGCCGAAGTCGTAGTTGTTCACGGCGGCCACCACGTCCTCGAGCTGCGCGAGGCCATTCTCGGAGATGTCGTCGAAGCGGCCCACGAACGGGCTGATGTAGCGGGCGCCGGCGCGGGCGGCCATGATGGCCTGCGGCACGGTGAAGCACAGCGTCATGTTCACCGGGATGCCCTCGGCGGCCAGCTGCTTCGTGGCGGCCAGGCCCTCGATCATCGTGGGCAGCTTCACCACCACGTTGTCGGCGAGCGCAGCGAGCTCGCGACCGTCGCGGATCATCTCGTCGCGCGTCATGGCCACGCTCTCGGCGGACACGGGGCCGTCCACGATCTCGCAGATGCGCTTGATGTGATTGTGGAAATCGGCGAGCTTGCCGCCCGTGCGCGCGTAGAGCGTCGGGTTCGTGGTCACGCCCGCGAGCACGCCCCAGCTGGCCGCCTCCTCGATCTCCGCGAGATCGGCGGTGTCCAGAAAGAATTTCACCTAGTCCTCCTTATGCTTATGGGTATATCTGCTTGGAAACGCGCGCAAGCGCACGCGTGCATGCCTGAAGTGGAATATTGGATGTTAGATGGCTTTCCAACGGTGGGATATTCAGAACTTCGATCATGTTAGCGCATGATCCGCGATCGTTCAAGCACATCAGGCCGCATATCGTGGAATTGCGATGGAGGTTGGGGCACGCTTCGTCATCAAGCAAGGCGGTGCGGGAAAGCCCCTCGGCGCGAGGCGGGCCTAGCCCATCGTGCGGAAGAAGCAGCTCCTCTCCCCCGTGTGGCAGGCGGGACCCGCCGGACGAACGAGCGCAAGCAGCGTGTCGGCGTCGCAGTCATAGCGCAGCTCCACAAGCTTCTGGGTGTTTCCGCTGGTAGCTCCCTTGTGCCACAGCTCACGCCTGCTGCGGCTCCAGAACACCGTCTCGCCGCACTCCATCGTGAGCGCGAGCGACTCCTCGTTCATCCACGCCATCATGAGTACCTCGCGCGTGTCCGCGTCCTGCACGATGCAGGGGATCAGCCCGTCGGTGTTGTAAGTCAGTTCGGGGACGTCCATGATTCTTTCTCCTCGCTCGCAAATTGTGCAACAGCTGTTGCACAATCGCCTTCTCACATCCGCTTCTCGATATCCTCCGTCGACGGCAGCAACTCGGCGAACCCCTCCGGCAGCACCTCGGCGAGCCGGTACTCGCTCACGCCCATCGGCTTGCCGATGTCGCGCAGCGCGTACTCGGCCACCACGTTGTCCTTCGTCTTGCACAGAAGAAGCCCGATGCTGTGGTTGTCATACTCGGTGCGCAGCAGGTCGTCCACCGCCGAGAGATAGAAGTTCAGCTTGCCGGCGAACTCGGGTTTGAACGCGGCGTTCTTCAATTCCACGACCACGTAGCTCCGCAATCTGATGTTGTAAAAGAGCAGATCGATGTAAAAGTCCTGCTCTCCAACCGAAAGGTGGTACTGCCTCCCGACGAATGCGAACCCTGTGCCGAGCTCGAGCAGGAGCCGGGTGATGTTCTCCATCATGCGGTCTTCCACCTCGTGCTCGACCGCCCCCTGCCTCGCCGTGATGAAGTCGAAGATGTAGGGGTCTTTGAGCGCCTGCTGGGCGAGCTCGCTTTCAGGTGCCGGAAGCGTCCGCTCGAAATTGCTCACTTTTCCAGCCAGAGCCTGACGTTCGTACAGCTTGGTTTCAACCTGATGGGACAGCACCGCACGACTCCACCCGTTTTCGATGGTTGCTTGCACGTACCACTCGCGCTCAGTGCCCGGATCCGTTTTGTCGAGAAGAAACATAATGTGCCCCCAAGGAATTGTGCAGCAGCTGCTGCACAATTGGCCATCTACTTCGCGCGCGAATTTGACCATGTACTTCATGCTTCTCACGGAAAACCCCTTGATGCCCGGGAACGCGGTGCGTATATCCTGCGAAAGGCTTTCAAGATACTTGCTTCCCCACAGAGACCGTTCGTCTATCAAGCGCCCCACGCGCCAATACAGCCGGATCACCTCCGCGTTGGCGCTTTGGACGGCGCGGTTCTGCGCCTCGGCTATCTCGCTCTTGATCCGACCGAGAGCGTTCAAGTAGTCATCGTTGTTGGCGAGCATGGCGCAGCCTCCTCTTTCCCCTGATTCGAGTATTCAGCAGGCTGTCCCGAGAGCCACAGCCAGAACGCCGGGCTTGGGTTAGGCGGCTTGCCAACCAAAAAGCAGTGTAGCAAACACTTGTTCTTATTTCAAGTGGAATGCGCTACAATCTCACCGGAATTCCCTGGGCGCGCATGTGCTCTTTCACCTGGCGCACGGTGAGCTCGCCGAAGTGGAAGACGCTCGCGGCCAGCACGGCGTCGGCCTCGCCCTCGATGACGCCCTGGGCGAAGTGCTCGAGCTTCCCCACCCCGCCCGAGGCGATGACCGGGATGTCCACGGCGCGCGCCACGGCGCGGGTGAGCGCGCAGTCGAAGCCGTCGCGGCTGCCGTCGCGGTCCATGCTGGTGAGCAGGATCTCCCCTGCCCCGCGCCGCGCCGCCTCCTGCGCCCACTCCACGGCGTCGATGCCCGTAGCCTTGCGCCCTCCGTACACGTAGACCTCCCACTTGTCTCCCGCGCCCGCGACGTGCTTCGCGTCGATGGCGCAGAGGATGGCCTGCGAGCCGAACGCCGCGGCGGCGCTCGTGATGAGCGACGGATCCGCCACCGCGGCCGAGTTCACCGACACCTTGTCGGCGCCGGCCGCGATCATCGTGCGAATGTCGGCCACGCTGCGGAAACCCCCGCCCACGCAGTACGGCAGGTGGAGCTGCTCGCTCGCGCGGCTGGCGAGGTCGACGGTGGTGGCGCGGTCGTCGCTCGTGGCCGTGATGTCGAGGAAGATCACCTCGTCGGCGCGCTCCTCGTCGTAGCGCTGCGCGAGCTCGATGGGATCGCCCGCATCGCGCAGGTTCACGAAGTTGACGCCCTTCACCACGCGCCCGTCCTTCACGTCCATGCAGGGGATCACGCGCTTCGCTAGCATCGCGCACCGCCCATCCCGCACGGGTCGGACGCGATGGCGGCGGCCTCGGCGCGGCGCATGGCCTCGGCGCAGGCGCGCACGCCGTCGGCCACCGACAGCGCGCCCTCGTACACGGCGCGCCCCGCGATGACTCCCTCGATGCTGCCGGCAACCTCGCCCAGGCGCACGAGGTCGTCCACCCCGGCCACGCCGCCCGACGCGATCACCGGATGGCCGAACGCCTCGGCCATGCGCACGTAGGCGGCCGGGTCGACGCCGGTCTGCATGCCGTCGCGCGCGATGTCGGTGTACACGAGATGTCTGAAGCCGAGCGCCGCCACGTCGCGCGCCAGCTCCTCGGCCGTCACGCCCGCGCCTTCGCGCCAGCCGGCCACGGCCACCTCGCCGCCCTTCGCGTCGATGCCCGCGCACAAGAGCCTCCCATACTGCGCGATGGCGGCCTCGGCGAAGGCGGGATCGGCCACGAGCGACGTGCCCAGCACCACGCGCGACACGCCCGCGTCGGCCAGGCGCGCGATGGTGTCGAGCGAGCGCACGCCCCCGCCCACCTCCACCTTGAGCAGGGTCTTGCGCATGATGCGCTCGATGGTGGCGATGTTCTCGGGGCTCCCTGACCGCGCGCCGTCGAGGTCCACCACATGCAGCCACGTCGCGCCCTGCTCCTCGAACAGCTGCGCCTGGGCGGCGGGGTCGTCGTGGTACACGGTCACGCGGTCGTAATCGCCCTTGGCGAGGCGGACGGCCTTGCCGCCCAGGATGTCGATGGCCGGAAGCAGGTACACGGCGCTCACGCCCCTTTCACGATGGACACGAAATTGCGCAGCAGACGCGCGCCGGCGTCCGAGCTCTTCTCGGGATGGAACTGCACGCCGAACGCGACGTCGCCGTACTGGACGGCGCTCGGGAACGTCACGCTGTGCGTCGTCTCCCCGACGACGAACGGGCCCGACGGCGCCACGAAGCCGTGCGTGAAGTAGAAGTAGGTGCCCGATGGGATGCCGTCGAACAAGGGGCAGGTTTCGGAACCGTCCGCAAACGGGCGGGGCAACGCCCAGTCGCTCGGCAGTCCTGACTCGCACGAACGGTCCACTGGACCGTTCGGCTCATGCGGAACTCGCTTGGCGGGCGCCGCCCCGTCCGTCTGCTGCGTGCATCGCAAGTGCACCGTGTTCCAACCCACATGGGGCACCTTGTAGAAGAGGCCTTGCTCGTCCTGCTTGGGCATCTTCGCCACAACGCCGGGCAGCACGGCGAGGCCGCGGGCGTTGTGGGTGGAGGCCTCGTCATCCTCCTGCGGGGCGCCTTCGACGCCCTCCTCGAACATGAGGTGCATCCCCAGGCAGATGCCGAGGAACGGCACGCCGGCGGCGATGCGCTCGCGGACGACGCGGATCTGCCCGAGTTCCTCCATCGTGGCAGCCGCGTCGGCGAACGCGCCCACGCCCGGCAGCACGACGGCGTCGGCGCGGGCGATGGCCGCGGGGTCGGACGCGACGAACGCGTCGCCGCCCGCCGCGTCGATGCCGCGCTCGACGCTCTTCAAGTTGCCCTTGCGGTAGTCGACGACCGCGATGCGCGGGGCCGTCACAGCGCGCCCTTCGTGGAGGGAAGCGCATCGCCGATGCGCGGGTCGCGCTCGACAGCCTGGCGCAGAGCGCGCGCGGCGGCCTTGAACGACGCCTCCACCAGGTGATGCGCGTTCTCGCCCGCAAGGCTGCGCACGTGCAGCGTGAGACCAGCGTTCGCCGCGAAGGCGATGAAGAACTCCTTGGCGAGCGACGCGTCGAACGTGCCCAGCATGACAGGGGACACGTCCACGGCCCAGTGCAGCTGGCCGCGACCGGAGAGGTCCACGGCCGCCAGCACGAGCGCCTCGTCCATCGGCAGCGCGAGCGAGCCGAACCGCGCGATCCCGCGCTTGTCGCCGAGCGCGCGGTCGACTGCCTGGCCCAGCACGATGCCCGTATCCTCAACCGTGTGGTGCGCGTCCACCTCGATGTCGCCCTTCGCGTGCACGGCCAGGTCTATCAGGCTGTGCCGCCCGAACGCCGTGAGCATGTGGTCGAAGAACGGAACGCCTGTCTCGACCTCGACGGCGCCCGCGCCGTCGAGGTTCACGGCGATGCGGATGTCCGTCTCGTTCGTCGTGCGCTCGACGGTGGCGGTTCGTTGGTTCATGTTCGTCTCTTTCTCTAAGCTCGCTGGTCCAGCCGTCAGGCCGACGGAACCCTCAAGTCGCACTTCCCCATCACGGCATCGCGCAGGGCGCGCAAAAACGCATCGTTCTCCCCGGGCGAGCCGATGCTCACGCGCAGGCAGTCCTCGAGGCCCGGCGCGCGCGAGAAATCGCGTACGAGCACGCCGCGGCCGTAGAGCATCTCCCAAACAGTGCCGGCGTTCTCCAGGCGGAACAGCACGTAGTTCGCGTCCGACGGGTACGGCTTCACGCCGGGTATGCGCTTGAGTCCGTCGACGACGCGGGCGCGCTCCTCGATGATGGCGCGGATGCCCGGCTCGAACTTCGCACGGTTCGCGTACACGACGCGCGCGATGGCCTGCGAAACGGCGTCCACCGAATACGGCTGGCGCACCTTGACGAACTCGCGGATGACCTCGGCATCGCCCAGAAGGTAGCCCATGCGCACGCCGGCCAGGGAGAACGCCTTCGAGAACGTGCGCAGGATCACGAGGTTCTTGTGCTGTGCCAGGTAGGGGCGCATCGTCTGGCGCGAGAACTCGAAGTACGCCTCGTCCACCATGACGAGCGCGTCGGTGGCGTCGAGCAGCCGGCAGACAAACGTTTCGCTTGCCAGCTCGCCCGTGGGGTTGTTCGGGCTCGTGACCACGAGATAATCGATGCCGCCCTCGGCGACGCGCGCGAGCACGGCCTCCTCGTCGATGGAGAAGTCGGCGCGCCGCGGCACGTTCGCCACCGTCGTGTTCGTGAGGCGCGCGTTGGCGTCGTACACCGAGAACGTGGGCGGCAGGTTGAGGAACGTGCGCCCCGGACCTCCCCACGCGAGCGCCAGGTTGAACAGCAGCTCGTCGCCGCCGTTGCCCACGAGCACCTGGTCGCGGTCGAGCCCGTTCGCCTCGGCGATCATGTCGCGCAGGTCGTTGGCCAACGGGTCCGGATAGCGGTTCAGGGCCACGCGCTTCACCTCGCGCATGATCTCGTGGCGCACCTCCTGCTCCACGTCATGCGGGTTCTCGTTCGCCGAGAGGACAGCCTCGGCGGGCAGGTACTTCGGATCGTAGGGCTCGAGCCCTGCGAGCTGCGGGGCCGAGCAGCACACGCTACGCATCGGCGCCCCCGCTTCCCACGGCGCCGGCACCCGAGGCCGCGCCCATGGGGCCGCCCTCCTCGCCGAACACGTTGCCCGTGCGCAGCAGGTTCTGGCGCATCTCCACGCTCATGGCGTGGGCCCACAGGCCCTCGTGACGCGCGATGGTGGTGACGGCGTCGGCATCACGGGCGAGCGCGGCCGGCGAGTACTGGATGACGCTCGACTTCTTCACGAATTCGTCCACCGAGAGCGGCGAGGCATAGCGGGCCGTGCCGCCGGTGGGCAGCGTATGGTTCGGCCCGGCCACGTAGTCACCCACGGCCTCGGGCGTCCACGCGCCCAGGAAGATGGCGCCCGCGTTGCGGATGGCGCCCAGAAGGTCGAAGGCGTGGTCGAGATGCAGCTCCAGGTGTTCCGGCGCGATGACGTTCACGGCCGCGAGCGCCTGCGGGATGTCGCGGCACACCACGACGAGCCCCTGGTCGGCCAGCGACGCCGCGGTGATCTCGGCACGCGTGGACGATTCCAGGTGGCGCTCCACGGCGCGCTCCACCCCGTCGGCGTAGGCCTCGTCGAACGTCACCAGGTAGCACGCTGCCAACGGGTCGTGCTCGGCCTGGGCCATGAGGTCGATGGCCACGAGCGCCGGGTCGGCCGTGGCGTCGGCCACCACGCACACCTCGGATGGGCCCGCGATCATGTCTATCCCGACGTCGCCCGACACGACCTTCTTCGCGGCCGCCACGTAGGCGTTGCCGGGGCCGGTGATCTTCGCCACCGGCTCGATGGACTCCGTGCCGTAGGCGAGCGCGGCCACGGCCTGTGCGCCGCCCACCGCGTAGACCTCCGTGACGCCGGCCAGGCGGCAGGCGTAGAGGATGGCCGGGTCGAGCTCGCCCGACTTCGCGGGCGGCGTCACGCACACGATGCGCGGCACGCCGGCCACGGCGGCGGGCAGGGCGTTCATGAGCACGGTGGAGGGGTAGAGCGCGCGTCCGCCCGGCACGTAGATGCCCACGGATTCCAGCGGCTCCACCTTCGAGCCCACGAGCGCGCCGTCCTCGCGCACGGTGAACCAGCTCTGCTGGCGCTGGCGCTCGTGAAAGTCGCGGATCTGGCTTGCGGCCTGGCGCAGCGCGCGCGCTGTGTCGTCGTCCACGTAGGCTGCGGCCTCGTCGACGGCCAGCTGCGGCACGCGGAAATCCTCCAGGCGCACGCCGTCGAAGCGCTCCGTGTAGTCGCGCAGGGCGGCGTCGCCCCGCTCGCGCACGTCCTCGATGATGGCGGTGGCCGCCGTGAGCGCGGCGGCGTTGAACGCGCCGGTGCGCTTGAGGTGCTTGTTCGAGAAAACCTCACCGGGTTCGAGTATCACACGACGCATGGGGCTGCTCCTTATCCTTGCTTCGTCGGCACCTGCGGGGCAGGGTCGTCCTGCGCCTGCGGGGCGGCCTGGACGGCCTGCGCGAGCGCCTGGGTCAATTGTACGATACGCTCATCGGTGCGGAACGCGCATGCGTTCGCGAAGAACCGAGCGGTCGATGACAGCACCTCTTCAACCACCACGAGGTCGTTCTCGGCGAGCGTGGTACCGGTGGCCGTTATGTCCACGATGCGCTCGGCCATGCCGGTGAGCGGCGCCAGTTCGATGTTGCCGTGCAGCTTCACGATCTCCACCTCCCTGCCCTGGCGGGCGAAGTGGGCGGCCGTGATGCCGGGGTACTTCGTGGCCACGCGGATGGAACCGAGCTCACGGTAGCGCTCGTCGGCCGCCCCCGCCGCGGCGGCCGGCTCGGCCACCACGAAGCGGCATGCGCCGAATGCTAGGTCCACCAACTCCACGACGTCCGAATCGGCTTCCAGGAGCGAGTCCTTGCCGCAGATGCCGCAGTCCGCCGCACCCAGCGCCACGAACGTCGGCGCGTCGGTGGGCCGCACGATGACGTACTCCACGCCCGGGTTCTTGATGATGAGCTGGCGGCCGGGGTTCGCGAGCCCCGCGACGTCGAGCCCCGCCGCGGCGAGCGCCGCGATGGTGTCGCCGTTGAGCGAGCCCTTGGGCACCGCGATGCGCAACGGGCAGGGGTTGGGAGCCGCAGGTACGCTGGGCGCGTTCTCGCAGCCCACCGGAACCGTGGCGGCGGCAGCCATGGCTTGTTCCAAGAAGAACGCGAAGCCGGCGGCGGGGCGGCTCTCGCCGTAGGCGGCTATCATGTTGTCGTAGCGGCCGCCGCTGCCGAGCGGGGTGCCGAGCCCCGGGGCGTACGCCTCGAACACGAGGCCCGTGTAGTAGTCGAACGAGCTCATGACCGAGAAGTCCACGAGGATGCGCTCGCCCAGGCCCGCCTCCTCCAGCAGGTCGTACGTGCGGGCGAACGCGTCGAGGCCGTCCTCGCAGCCGAGCGGCGCCACGAGCGCGCGCACCTCGTCGATGGCAGCGCGCCCGCCGCGGATGCGCGGCAGCGCGCGGATGGCGGCCGCGAACACGGGCGGCACCGAAGCGCGCGCACCCGGTTCCGCATCCGGAGCGGGACCGGCGCCCGCAGGCGCCGTCAGGCGGTCGAGCTCCACGAAGTTCGACGCATGGTAGGCGTCGAGCACCTGCTCCTTCCACCATGCGGGCGCCCCGCTCGCCTCGAGCAGCGCCCGCAGCACGCCCACCGTGGCCAGCGCCAGCGTGTAGCCGCGCGCGCCCGCCACGTCGAGCGCCTCGGCGAGCAGTCCCACGACCTCGGCGTCGGCCTCGGGGCCCTCCTCCCCGATGCACTCGATGCCCATCTGCGTGAGCTCGCGCGCCTTCGCCTGCATCTCCGCCTCGGCCTCGCGGAACACGCGCTGCAGGTAGCGGAACCTGAACGGTCCCGGCTGGCCCGCCAGGCGCGTTGCCGTCATGCGCGCAACCTGCAAGGTGACGTCGGGGCGCATGGCCAAAAGGTCGCCGCGCGCGTCGAAGAAGCGAAACGGGGACCCGGCCAGACGGCCACCCGCCCGCATGACGTCCATGACCTCGAGCGTGGGCGTCTCGATGGGCAGGTACCCGCGCGCCGCGAAACGCTCCTGCACGGCGCGCGTGATGCGCTCGCGCTGCTGCGCCTCGTCCGTGAGCACATCGCGGAATCCTGCCGGTGTCACATAATTCATAGGTTCGCGCTTCTTTCCCTCGCGGTTCTCCAATACGACGCAGCCAGGATGCCGGGCTCCACCTCTTCGGCTTCGCCGGCCGAGCGCCGGGCAGGCTCGGGGGCGAGAAGCGGTTCCGCATCCGTCGCTGCGGCCTTCATCGCGGCGATTCGACCCGATGATACCACCGACCCATGCGCCTGCGGCAGCAAGCGGGCCGTTCTGCATCGCGTCGCTATACTTTAGCACAGTAGAGTGATAAAGCAATAGGAAATCAAGCCCGCAGCGAGAATCACCGAACAAAAGAGCATGGACGAACGGCGTGCGGCCACCACCCATCGAGGGCGCGGCCCTGCTCCCCTACAGCAGCGACATCTGCTGGGGAGCGAAATCGTAGGTGCACAGCACTTCGTTCTCCACGAGCTCCACCTCGTGCGACTCCCAGTCTTTCAGGCACACGACGAAGCTCGCGCCGCCCTGCTCGAACACGATGGCGCTGCCCACCATGCCGATGCAGCGGCCGCCGCACACGTCGCGCGCGCCATCCGGCTGCTGGAGGTCGTCGCATGAGGGCGAGGGCCCGCCGAAGTAGTAGGGCGAGAAGTCCTGTACCGGCTCGGGCGCGAACCCGGCGCGCACCACGGCCTCCACCTGCGCGAGGCGCGCGGTCTCGCGGTCGAGCACGGAGACGGCCTCGGCGGCGTCGAAGCGCTCGTTCGCCAGCAGGTCGGCCTTCTTGGACGCGCGCATGGTCTCGGCGATGCCGGGCTGCGCGCAGAGCGCCGCCTCCAGCTCGCGCGCCGCGTAGGCGTCGTCGAACCGCCCGACGATGCGCCCGGCCCGCGCCCCCTGCTCCAGCAGGCGGCGGACGCCGCGCGATGCGCCCGTGATGCCCGCCTTCACATGCGCCGGCGAGAAGTACGCCAGATAGGCGATATGCGGTTCCGCGTTGTAGGCGCGCTGCTGCGGGGAGACGAAGTCCGTGTTGTAGAACGAGGGGTTGAACCCGGTTGCCTCCTGGCAGGCCGGGCACACCGTGACCTTGGACTCGGGCGGCAGCTCCACGTCCAGCGGGCACGGCATCTTGGCGTGGGTCTCCAGGTCGTGGCGCCCCACGCAGCGGCGCACCGGCAGGCGTCGCAGCGAGAACGTGCGTCCCCGCACGCCCACGCGCACCTGCACGTTGCGCACGCGGTCGTTCACCAGCAGGTAGGGTCCGTCCTCGTCGCAGCCGTGCCCAGCCAGCACGGCCGCACGGCCGGTTTCGATGTTGTCCATATAAGTGACCTCGCGTTAACTGCTATGCATCCCGTCAGGTTTCGAGGAGAATGATAGCGCACGAGGAGCATTAGCGGCGGGGGAATGCGGCGAAAGGGCCGGAATCCGCACAGAAGCCAACGGCACGCGGCGGATACCGCCAGCCGCCGGCGATTGCCGCGCAGCCGGTTTCGCAGGGGGCGCGACCGCCTTCGAAGGGCCGTATCCCCCTCGGGGAGCACCGCTCTATACTGGCATCGTCGTGTGCAAGCCGGGGAACAACCCGTCCCCTCCCGCAGAAACGAGGCACCATGGCACGCCAAGCGCTATCCCGTACCAAGACCCCCTTCGCAGCGGTCCGCCTCCTGGCGATAGCCGCGCTCCTGATCGCTGCCGCCTGCATCCTTCCCGCGCATGCGCAAGCCGAGGAAGCAGGGGCCGACAACCCTCCCATCCCGAAGATCGTCGGCTCTTTCGACAAGGACGCATACGAACCCGGAGATCAGGCCGTCGTCGCATTCTCCGTTACGAACGACACGCCCATCGCTTGGAACAAGGTGCGACTGGAAGCCCAACTGCCGCAGGGCGTGAAACTGGCTCGCGACGGCGATGCCACGGCTCGCGAGGCCGACACGTTGGCAGCCGGCGAAACGATAGAGCTGAAGCTGAACGTGTTGTTTGAACCTTCCCTGTTCAAGCGGCTTGCGCCCACGGGCGACAAGGGGAACGCCGTCGGCATCGCGCTGGCGGCCGCAGCGGCTGCGGGCTTCATCGCGCTGGCGGCCGCCACGTTCTCGCGCAAGCAGGCGCGCAGCCGCCGGGCAAAGGGGACCATGGGTGCGCTCATGGGCGTCGTGCTCGTAGCGGGCCTGACGCCCCTGGTGCCGCGCGAAGCCCACGCCGACGAGGAGGGCGAGCAGGCCGCGGTGACCTCGTTCACGCTCGAAGGTTCTGCAGCCTGCACCGCGCCGGGCGCCACCGTAGCCGCCATGCTCACGGTGGGGTCCACCGACCAGGAAGCCGCGTTCTCCCAGGCGAACGTGGAAGTGATCGGCGGAGCAGCAGCCTCGGCAAACGCGAAACGCGCCCGGATCAACCTGGTGTCCGACCTACCCTTCGCCGACGAGCTGCCGCTCGACGCCATCTCGCTCGACGGTGATTTCCAGGGCTTGTCCGTCACTGCCGTGGAGCATGTCGGCACTGCGACGATGCTCGACGGCACCGAAGGGTCGGCCCTTGCCGTCACCCTTGGGGGCGACCTTGGCGCACCGGGCGCACGAGGAGTCATGGTCTTCGGCCCGGGATCGTTCTCCAACGCCGCCGCAAGCGGCGAAGCCACGCTGGCCGCCGAGGAAGCCCTCGTCACGTTCCACGTTGCCGAAGGCTTCTACGAGGACGACACGTTCACCTTCCCCGTCTCGCTCGAAAACGGGCGATTCTCTTCCGACGCGCAGGCTGGGCACTTCTCCTTCGCCGACCCGTCTTTGTCCGCAACGTCGTTCGCCGTCGACGCGAACGACGCGACGCGCGGCACCCTTGCCGTAGCGGCAACCGCCGACACGCCGCTCAACCAGTTCAAGGCGCTGTCCGCCGCCCTCGATGCCGACGACCAGCTTGCCGTCGATCCAATCGCCCTTGAAGGGGAGGCACCTGTCGCCATCGCGCACCCCTCTTACTACGACGGAGACGAGGCCACCGAAGACGCCGTCTCCACCGCCGGTACCGCAGCAGCCGTTCCGTACGGCACCGTGAAGGCTAAAAGCGTCACGGAAAACCAGGATGGCTCCTTGACCGTGCACAACACGGTTGAGTTCAGCGCGCTGGACGGCAGCGTGAAGATCACCGATTTCAACCGGACCGGCAACTCCCAGATCACCCTGCCGGGCCAGGCCCCCACCCTTCCCCCGGATTACGGCCTCGGCGAAACCGGAGACGCCGGCATCCTGGAAGGCAATACCGGAGCCGTGGTGTTCACCGACGTGCGCGAGAACGGCTTCGACTTCGATTTCGGCATCGACGCCGAAACGGTGAAAAGCTGGTACGGCGCCTACACTGAGAGCGGCCTTGCCAAAGAGCAGGCCAACGAGCAGTTCCTCGAAGAGATGACGCAGCTCATGTGCGGTCACGAGGTCGACCTGGCCGACGGCGTGGTGCTCAACAAGCTGGGCATCGCCCAGGGACCTTGCGCCGTCAACCTCTCCGACGAATCGCTGGCCAGCATCGTGGGCGGAACGGCGCTTTACAGCCAAGAGGATGACATGCGCACCGCGAAAACGGTGTTCGAGGTGCTGGAGAAGCTGGTTTCGGCTATCAGCTACTTCTGCTCGTCCGACCCATCCAACATCGGCCAGGGCATCTCGCAGATCCTGGGTATCATCGCCGCGCTGCTGGAAACCGGCCCCCAATACGACATCAAGGACGTGCTTGACGAGCTGAATCAGATGAAGGGCCAGCTCACGCGCATGGAAACCAGCGTTGACAACCTGGCTATCCAGCTGCGCGCCATCGACAAGCGCGGCGGCTTCGAGTCGGACTGGTACCAGGTGAAGTGGCTCATGGACCACCTGAACAGCTACGGAACCCTGTACACGGCCACCATCGGCACCATGACAGAGGAAGAGCTGGCGAACGGCGGCTTTGATGCGGCGACGTTCGAAGAGTTGACGGAAGAGAACCAGAAGACGCTGACGAGCTTCAAGCAGGCCATCGACGCCAAAAACGGGCTGCTCAACACCACCGTGTACGCCGATACGGTGAACCTGGGCAGCATGATCACGGGAACCGGCACCAAAGACGTGGTGAGCGACTACTATAACTGGATCGAAACGTACTACAACTGGGATCCGGAAACCTTCGAGATCAAAGACGTGTACCTGGGCTGCATGATCACCTCGTACCTGTACGGCTACCTGTCGTCCATGGCCTACCTTTCGACAATCGAGGGCACCGGCACCGACGCCGAGAAGCTCAACGCCACGCTCGCCAAAGAAGACCTCAGGAAACAGGCCGATCAGGTGCTGAAGAAGCTTGTTGGGCAACGGGAGCGCGTATGGGACCAAGACTCTATGACCTATAAGGAAAAGTTCCAGAAGTCCCCGCTGCGCCAAGCCACCGAGCCGCTTGCGAACAAAAAAATACGCTGCTTGATCAACGAGCATGTGTATTCGCTCGACAACCACACCGGCCCGCTTTCTGGCCGCATGTACGACGATGCATACTTCGGAAACGCCTCGTTCGGGAAGAGCGTGGAGCGCGACGATGTTCTGATGTACTCGTTCACCGGCGAGCTCAATCTGGCTCAATGGCAGCAGATGGAAGCGAACCTGTCCCAGGTTCGAAAGATCAAGTACAGCCAAAAGCCCCTTCACGACTACGGGCTGGACATGAGCGACGCAAGCAACATCTTCAGCGAACTGCGCGCGCTAGGCTTCACCATGCTAGCGGTCCGCACCGAAAACACCCATACCGGCGACTCCCCCAAGGGGCGTCCGAAACCGCTCGTGCAGTGGAAGAGCAAGGAAGCGCCGCCCGCCCATGTGGTGGTAAGCGATGCGAGCTACAACAAGGTGAGCGACCAGCTAGCCGTTCGCCACGTGCGCACCGTTTCGGTAGACGTGTACGACATCAAAGCATCCCGGGTACTGCGCGGCGTAACAGCCGCACGGCATGAAAGCGTGTACTGGGTGGGCTATGGCTGGGGCTACCTCCATGACGTCTGGCCCTGGTGCACCTCGGAGACGAAGTACGAGAGAAGGGGGATGGTCTAGGACGCGCCGAAACCCAGAAAGGCGGGATCCGGCACGCCGGATCCCGCCTTCGCTCACGCAAAGCTCGCTTTAGCCAGAGCAGCGAGCGAACCCCAGCGAACAAATCCTTGAGCCCGCCTGCATGCGGAGCGAATGCGGCGCTACGCCATGCCGGCAGCCTGCATCGCCTGCACGGTGAGGAACATGTTATAGGAGAAGTACACGGCCACGACCACGTACACGCTTGCGAGCACCTTGGCCACCAAGTGCCAACCGCTCCGCCACGCCAGCACGATGCCCACCGGCCAGAAGACGAGCAGGAAGAACACGATCCAGAACGTCTGCTGGTGCCACTTCTTCGGGTTGGGGTCCTCCACCAGGTCGTTCGCGTTCTGCCGCAGGTCCTTGCGCTGCCAGTCGCCCGCGCGTCGGTTCTCGTCTGCCATGCCGTCCCCTTCCCTCGAGCGCACACCGCCCGGCGCTCTTCCGCGTTTCCTGCCATCCTACCACGTCGGCGCATCGAGCGCCGGGCGTTGGCGTTCCGTTACCGGAACGCTAGGTCGCCGCTTGCGCGCCTGCCGCCGCCCGCGTCCGCCGCTGAACGCAACCGGTGCCGGACACGCGCGCCGCCGTCAGTTCAGCCCCGCGTACTCCACCTCTATCTGCTCGTCGAGGTACTCCTGCACCGGGGGCTTGCCGAAATCCTCCACCGTCTCGGTGTGCCAGCACTCGGTCTTCGGCAGCCCGGGGATGCGGTCAGCCACGAACACCGGGTCCTTGCCGGCCTTGCGCTGCGCCGTGTAGTCGTCGAGCACCTTGAGCGCCCACTTCCCCAGAAGCAGGATGGCCACAAGGTTCACCATGGCCATGAAGCCCATGAAGATGTCGGCGAGGTTCCACGCAAGGTCGAAGCTGTTCACCGCGCCGTAGAAGATGACACCCAGGCACACGATCCGGAACACGAACAAGAGCGCCCTGCTGTTGCCCTTGATGAAGCGCAGGTTGTTCTCGGCGTAGAAGTAGTTGCCGATGAGGCTGGAGAACGCGAAGGCGAAGATGGCGAACGTGATGAAGTGGATGCCGACCTCTCCCACCGAGTTGTTCACCGCCATCTGCACGAGCGGCATGCCGTTGAGCGCGGCGGCGGCCTCGGGGTCCTGCACGTAGAACACGAGCACCATCATGGCCGAGCACGTGCAGATGAGCAACGTGTCGATGTACACGGACAGGCTCTGCACGAGGCCCTGCTTGCAGGGGTGCGACACGCTCGCCGTGGCGGCCGCGTTCGGCGCGGAGCCCATGCCGGCCTCGTTGGAGTACAGGCCGCGCTTGATGCCCAGCATCACGACGGAGCCCGCGAAGCCGCCGAAGATCGCCTGGAAGTCGAACGCCGAGGCAAGCACCATGCCGAACACCTTCGGCAGCTCGCCGATATTGGCGATGGTGGTCCATACCGCGATGCCGATGTAGCCGACGGCCATGATGGGCACGATGATGGAGGTGATGACGCTGATGCGCTTCGCCCCGCCGAAGATGACGAACGCCGTCATCACCGCCAGCACGATACCGCAGGCGATGGCCGTGCCGTTCGTTGCGTAGTCGGGGATGTAGTACTCGAGCGACGACGTGGCGTTGAAGGCCTGCAGCCCGTTGAACCCGAACGCGAAGCACAGGATGAGCAGCACGGCGAACAAAACGCCCAGCCAGCGCTTCCCGAGCGCCTGCTCGATGTAATAGGCCGGACCGCCGCGGAACTCGCCCTCCTTGCCGCGCACCTTCCAGATCTGCGCGAGCGTGGACTCCACGAACGCCGACGCCGCGCCGATGATGGCCATGAGCCCCATCCAGAACACGGCACCCGGACCGCCGGTTGCAATGGCCGTGGCCACGCCGGCGATGTTGCCCGTGCCCACGCGCGAGGCCGTGGACACCATGAGCGCCTGGAACGACGAGATGGACCGCTCGCCCTGAACGTGCTTCTTCTCGGTCAGCTGCGAGAACATGTCCTTGAGATAGCGCAGCTGCACTGCCTTCGTGCGGATGGTGAAGTACACGCCCACCACCACGAGCAGCAACAGCAGGATGTACGTGTACAAAAACCCGCTCAACTCCCCGGTGAACCCGACGAGCCATTCGTTGAAGTCCATTGGAATCCCCTTCCCCTCGACCCACAGGTCGTTCGTAACATCAGCGAGAGGCGCCGAGGTAACCCGTATTCGCGGGATCGCGATGGCGAAGCGTACTTTGGTACGCGAGTCTTCGGGATCCCGCTAAGGCGGGGTACCTCGGCGCCTCGCAGCGTCGAGCGCGTGCGTCAGCTGTTAAGCTGACGCACGAGCAGCTCGTTGATGACCTTCGGATTGCCCTGGCCGCGCATCTCCTTCATGCACTGGCCCACGAAAAAGCCGATGAGGCCGGTCTTGCCGCCTTGGTACTGGGCCACCTTGTCGGGGTTCGCGGCCAGCACCGCGTCCACGACGGCCTCGATGGCGCCGGTGTCCGACACCTGCTCCATGCCGCGCTCGGCCACGATGGCCTCCGGGTCCTTGTCCTCCTCGAGGATGGCGGCGAACACCTCCTTGCCCTGCTTGGACGAGATGGCGTCGGCAGCCACAAGCTTCACGAGCGCCACCGCGCGCGCGGGCGAGAGCGCCGTGTCGGCGAGCTTCACGCCGTCTGCGGCGTTCAGATAGGCGGTGACGTCGTTGATCACGAGGTTCGCCACCGGCTTGGCCAGCTTGGCCGCGTCATCGCCGGCAAGCTCCATGCACGCCTCGAAGAAGTCGGCCGTCTCGCGATGCTCCACGAGGTGGCGCGCGTCGTACGCAGAGAGCCCGAACGCATCCTCGAAGCGGGCCGCCTTCTGGTCGGGCAGCTCGGGGAGCTTGGCGCGCACCGAGTCGATCCACTCGTCGGTCAGGTCGTAGGGCGCGAGGTCCGGGTCCGGGAACAGGCGGTAGTCGTCGGCCGTCTCCTTCACGCGCATCACGATGGTGCGCTTCTTGGAGGGGTCCCAGTGCCGCGTCTCCTGGAAGATCTGGCCGCCCTCCTCGAGCACTTCCGCCTGGCGGCAGATCTCGTAGGCCAGGCCGTCGTGGAGGTTCTTGAAGCTGTTCATGTTCTTGAGCTCGGTCTTCACGCCGAACTCCTTGGCGCCGCGGCGGCGCAGCGACACGTTGCCGTCGCAGCGCATGCTGCCCTCCTCCATCGAGCAGTCGGAGATGCCCAGCGCCAGGTAGATCTGGCGCAGCTTCTGCATGAACAGGCGCGCCTCCTCGGGCGTGCGCAGATCGGGCTCGGTGACCAGCTCGGTGAGCGGCGTGCCGGCGCGGTTGTAGTCGACCAGCGAGTGCGTGGCCCCGGCGATGCGGCCCTCGCCGCCGCCGACGTGCACCATCTTGCCCGCGTCCTCCTCCATGTGGATGCGCGTGATGCCCACGTGGGCGGTGTAGCCGTCCGCCGTGCGTGTCACGTTGCCGCGGCTCTCGCCCACGGCGAGCCCGTCCAGGTCGATGCGCTCCTTCGCGGCCGCGCCGTCCACGTCGAGGTCGAGGTGGCCGCGCATGCAGAACGCCACGGGGCCCTGCGTGGTCTGGTAGTTCTTCGACATGTCGGGGTACATGTACGTTTTGCGGTAGAACATCGAGTGCTTCTCGATGTCGCAGTTCGTGGCCAGGCCCGCCAGCACGATGGACTCGATGGCCGCGCGGTTCGGCACGGGAAGCGCGCCGGGCATGCCCAGGCACACGGGGCACGTGTGCGTGTTCGGCTCGGCACCGAACTCCAGTTTGCAGCCGCAGAACATCTTGGTGTCGAGCGTGGTCAGCTCGGCGTGGATCTCGAGGCCGATGACGGCCTCCCAATCCTGCAGCACCTCTTCGAGCTTCCGCATGGCTACTCACCTGCCTTTCCATCGGCGTAGGCGGGCGCCACGGGGGCGGGGCCGTACACCGTCTCGAGCGCCGCGGCCGCGCGGAACATGTTCTCGTCCTTGAACGCCGGCGAGATCAGCTGCACGCCCACCGGCAGGTGCGTGTCCGCTCCCAGGCCCGCCGGCAGGCTCATGCCGCCGTTGCCCGCGATGTTGATGGAGATGGTGAACATGTCGGACAGGTACATGTCCGTGGGATCGCTCACCTCGCCGAACTTGAACGACGTGCGCGGCGACACGGGCGCCAGGATGCAGTCCACCTGCTCGTAGGCGCGCGCGTAATCCTGCGTGATGAGCGTGCGCACCTGCTGGGCCGGGTAGTAGTACGTGTCGTACACGCCGGCGGACAGCAGATAGCTGCCCAGCATGACGCGGCGGCGCGTCTCGGGGCCGAAGCCGATGGCGCGGCTGGCCTCGTACTGGCTGCCCAGATCCTTATGGCCCGGATCGCAGTAGCCGTAGCGCACGGAGTCGAAGCGGGCCAGGTTGCTGAAAGCCTCGCAGGGGCCCAGCACGTAGTAGGCGCTCATGGCGGCCTGGGCGTTGGGCAGCTCCACCTCCACGAGCTCTGCGCCCAGGGCGCGCAAGTGCTCCGCCGCCTCCTCCACCTTGGCCTTGACCTCGGGCGTGAGGCCCTTGGCTTCCATGAAGGCGGGCACCACGCCGATGCGCATGCCGCGCACGCCCTCGGCGAGGTTCGCCGTGAAGTCGGTGCCGACGTCCTGGCTCGTGCAGTCGCGCACGTCGCGTCCGGCGATGGCGTTCATGGCGAGCGCCGCGTCCTCCACCGAGCGCGCGAACGGGCCCACCTGGTCGAGCGAGCTGCCGAAGGCCACCACGCCAAAACGCGACACCACGCCGTACGTGGGCTTCACGGCCACCGTGCCGCAGAAGCTGCCGGGCTGGCGGATGGAGCCGCCCGTGTCCGAGCCGAGCGTGACCGTGGCCAGGCCCGCGGCCACGGCCGCCGCGCTGCCGCCCGACGAGCCGCCGGGCACGCACGTGACGTCCCACGGGTTCTTCGTGGGGCCGAAGGCGCTCGTCTCCGTGGAGGAGCCGAACGCGAACTCGTCCATGTTGAGCTTGCCGAGCGGGATGCCCCCGGCTGCTATGGCGCGCTCCACGCACGTAGCCGTGAAGGGAGACACGTAGTTCTCCAACATCTTCGACGAGCACGTGGTATGGGTGCCCGCCAGGTTCATATTGTCCTTGAACGCCACGGGCGCGCCGGCCAGCGGACCGAGCTCGTCCAGCGTGCCGGCGGCCACGGCCGCGTCGATGCGCGCGGCGGCATCGAGCGCCAGCTGCCCGGTGGTCTCGAGGAAGGCGTTGAGATCTTTGTTCGCAGCTTCGATGCGCGCGAGCGAGCCTTCGGCGACCTCGCGGGCGCTGAAGTCCTTGGCGGCGAGTCCCGCGCGGATCTCGCGGGCGCCCATCGCGCCGAACGCGGAAGCGGATGCGGCGCCCATCAGCGATCGCCCCCTTCTCCCAGAATGGACGGGATGAGGAAGCAGCCGTCCTGCTGCTTGGGCGCGTTCTCGAGCGCCTCCTCCTGCGTGAAGGAGGGCGCCTCCACATCGTCGCGCATGACGTTCGACAGGCTGCCGATGGGGTGGAACGTGGGCTCCACGCCCTCCAGGTCGTACTCGGTGATGGGCGCGAGGCTGTCGATGATGGCGTTCAGGTCGACCGTCATCTGCGACACCTCCTCGTCCGTGAGGCCGATGCGCGTGTACTCCGCGATGTCGCGCACATCATGTTCGGTTACATGTTGGGTCATGGGGTGGCTCTTCCCTTCTCGTTTTCACGCATCGGCCCGCGGCAGGCACCGGTGGAACCGAAGGTGGAACAGGTGAAAACATAACGTCGCCCATGATAGCAAAGGAAGGCTCGCTGCGGGTGCGGCGACGCAAGGAAACACCGGCGTCGCTGCACCGGCACGGCAAGCCGCTGATTCCCGACGTGCGCGCTCATCATCTATGCAAGGTAACTTAAGTTTCTAATCGTGGTAAACTGGGGGGCGTTCGAGCGCGCGCCGCAGCCAGGCGCGCAGCGTAGGAGACCGCATCGTGTCCGTAAACCCCTCGCCCGCCGCACCAGCTGCGCCGCCCACGCCCGCCGCCGGGGCTCCCACGCCCAGCAGCATGTCCTTGCCCGGTAAGATACCGCGCACCACCTACCTGCTGTTCGCCATCGTATGCGTGGGAACGTCGCTCGGCAGCCTCACGCAGACGGCGCTCAACACCATGGCCGCCGAGGTGCTGGCCGATCTGGGAACTGATATCGGGTGGGGTCAGTGGCTCACCACGGCCTACATCTTCTCTATGGGGGTGGCCGTGCCACTCGCGTCCTACTTGCAGCGAAAGTTTTCCGTGCGTACGCTCTTGTTGGGTGCGTTCTCGCTCTATCTGGCGGGGTCGCTGTGCGATTTCCTCGCGCTGAATTTCCCTATGCTCATCGTGGGGCGTGTGCTGGAGGCGGTGGCTACGGGCATTCTCATGCCGCTCGTGCAGACCATCGCCATGACGCGCTTTCCCGAGAACCGCCACGGCACGGCCATGGGCATTGCCGGCATCGCGCTGGGGTTCGCGCCCAATATCGGACCCACGGTGGGCGGCATGCTCATCGGGGCGGTGGGCTGGCGCTTTCTGTTTCTGGTGCTGTCGGCCGCGTCCGCGCTGCTGCTGGTGGCCACGTTTGCCATCGTGCGCGGGCGCGAGGCCCGGCAGCCGGCCGCGCGCTTGGAGGTGCGCTCGCTCGTGCTGGCGGCGGCGGGCTTCGGAGGGTTGCTGGCGGGGTTCACCGACGCGGCGAACTACGAGCCCGCGAGCCCCTTCGTTTGGGTGCCCGCGGCGGTGGGCGCCGTGTGCTTGGTGCTGTTCATTCAGCGGCAGCGCCGCGTGGCGCACCCGCTCATGAACCTGGGTATCTTCGCGTACCGCACGTACCGCGTGAGCTTCGTCACGCAGCTGTTTTTGTACGGGTGCTTTTTGGGGATGACGCTCATCATCCCGCTGTTCGTTATCGAGGCGGGCGGGCACACCACGCTTGAGGCCGGGCTCGTGCTTTTGCCCGGCGCGCTGGCGGCGCTCGTGTTCGAGCCGCTGGCAGGCGTGGCGTCCGACTGGTTCGGGCCGCGGCGCGTGGGGCTCTTCGGCGCGGCATTCCTCGTGGCGGGCGCGGTGCCTCTCGCGCTCGTGCCCGCTTCGGCACCTCTCTGGATAGCGGCGCTGCTCCAAACGCTGCGCTGCGTGGGGCTGACCACGCTCATCCCCACCACCACGGCCTGGGGCCTGGGCGAGCTGCGCCGAGAGGGCATCACCACCGACGGCAGCGCGTCCATGATCATGTCGCGCCAGATAGCCGCCGCACTCGCCACCGCCGTTATGGTGCTGCTCATCAAGCAGTGCTCCCCCGCCGCCGCCCCAGAACTTGGCTACCACCTGGCGCTGGGCTTCTCCGGCCTGTTGGCGCTGCTGGTGCTTGCCACCGTAGCGCTGTTCATACGGGAGCGGGAAACCAAGGAGGATGGCGAGGAGGCGGTAGCCGAATCACGGAGATTTCCCGAATCGGCAAAGGAGAAAGAACCGGAAGCGCTCGCACAGGACTAATTTAATTAGTTACAAGGTAATTTTTATTCGCTCGCTGCTCGCGCATCGGTCTTTTTTCATCGCTCAATTTTTGATGCGCGGAAGATTTAAGACCGCGCGCACCGCGAACTACCCTACTCGGTGAAACGAACGAATGTTTCACGTGAAGCATTCGTTCGTTTGTTCCCTGCGATTGTTCACTGCGGTTGTTCACTGCGGTTGTTCACTGCGGTTGTTCACTGCGGTTGTTCACTGCGGTGATTGTTTCGTCGCTCGTTTTTTCAAATACCCGTTGACGCCCGATACTATGCGTTATATAGTATCGGGCGAAAGGAGGTATGCAATGGACGCACAGATGAAGCGAGGGTTCCTCGAAGTCTGCGTGCTCGCCTCGATCAACCGGCAGGATTCGTACGGCTACCAGATCGTCAAGGACGTGCCCGCGATCCTGAACCTGACCGAATCGACGCTCTACCCCCTGCTCAAACGATTGGAAGCAGCGGGGCTGCTCACCACGTACTCCGTCGAGCACAGCGGGCGGTTGCGCAAGTACTACCGCATCACCGAGGCAGGCGTGCGCCATATCGACGAGTTCCTGCGCGAGCGGGACGACGTCGTCTCCATCTACGATTACGTGAAACGAGGTGCCAGAAAATGAACAAGACCGAGTTCTCCGACGCGCTGCGGCGCGCGCTCGGCAAGCTGCCGTCATACGAGGTGGAGCAGTCGATCGCCTTCTACCTGGAGATGATCGACGACCGCATGGAGGACGGCATGAGCGAGGCCGACGCCGTGGCGGCGCTCGGGCCGGTGGGGGCCATCGCCGCCCAGATCATCGCCGAGACGCCGGTCATCCCGAAGGCCATCGCGAAGGCGAACACCGGCAGCCGCACGCTCAACGTGGTGCTGCTCGTGGTGTTCTCGCCCATCTGGGTGCCCGTGGCGTTGGCACTGGTCATGGCGGCCTTGATGGTGTACCTGTCCATCTGGATGGTCGTCGTGGCGCTGTGGGCGACCGTCGCCACGCTGCTGCTGTGCGGCCCCATCGGCATCGTGGGTTTGGTGTGGTGCCTTGCCACCGGCTACCCGCTCACGGCCGCCTGGCTTCTGGGCTGCGGGCTGGCCGCCGCGGGGACGGGGCTGTTCGCCCTGTTCGGCGTCCTTGCCGCCAGCAAGGGGCTCGTGCAGCTCACCCACTCGTTCGCCCGTTGGATCAAGGGGCTGTTCGTGAAGAAGGTGCGTGGGTCCGGCCAGGCGGCGCTGCCGTACGCTCCCGCACCGGGCTCGCCGGCCGTACCGGTTGCCGCCGGCGCCCCGCCCGCCCCGCCGTACGGGGCGCCCTATCCCGGCGCCGCCTATGCCGCGTCCCCCTGCCCCGACGCGTACCCCCCTGCCACCGCGCAGGGCACCATCCCCTTCCCGACCGCGCCGAACGCGCCTGCGGCGGGGAACCCGGCCCCGGAAGGAGCGCAGAGCCATGACCACCGCGCGTAAAGCAGTCCTGATCGTCGCCACCGTTTTACTGGTTGGCGGGTCGGCGCTCGCCCTCGGGGCGTTCGCCGCGGCGGACTTCCGCTTCGAGAACCTGTCCAACACCACGCGCGACTGGGTGTCGGACACGAGGATCCTGGAACCCGAGGCAGAGGCGCCCCACACCGCCATCGTGGTGAGGGACGCCGGCGGGGACGTGCGCTTCGAGCAGACCGACGGCGACGCCTTCGAGGTGACGTGCTGGACCAGCAGCGAGAAGACCGTGGACGTCGTCGACGAAGGGGGCGTACTGGAGATAACCGGCCACGGCACGTCGCTCACGGGCCTCATGATCATGAAGGTGGAGTTCCAGGACCATGCCACCGTGGTGAAGGTGCCGCGCAGCTATACGGGCTCCCTCACCGTGGAGACGGGCAGCGGAAGCATCGACGTGGCGGACCTCGACGGCCTGGAAGCCGTGTCGCTCACGGCGAGCAGCGGCAGCCTGACGGTGCTGCGCACGAGCGCCGGCACCATGAGCCTGAAAACGTCGAGCGGCAGCATCGGCGTGGTGGGCGTGGATGCCGAGGGCTTCTCGGCCCGCACGTCGAGCGGCTCGCTCTCCCTGGGCGACGTCGAGGCCGCCACGGTGGAGACGGGCACCGCGAGCGGGCGCCAGGACTTGAGCGATGTACGCGCGACCACGCTGGATATCCGCGGATCAAGCGGAAGCATCGGCGGAGCCGGGCTGGACGCGAACGAGACCATGATAGAGACGACAAGCGGCAGGGTGGACGTCATGTTCGCGAACCCTGCGACCGACTACGACATCGCGGTCTCCTCTACGAGCGGCCGCGTGGACGCCCCCAGCGGCATGATCGGCGTCGGCAAGCGCATCGTCGTACGCACCACGAGCGGCAGCATCGACCTCGACTTCAACGCGGAAGCGGCTCCCGATTCCGCAAGGCGCGGCAACGACGGCGTCCCGTCAGACGGCAGCAGCCCGTCGGCACCCGGGGCACCTGCCGCACCGGCAGCACCGGCAGCACCGGCAGCTCCTGCTGCCCTGTAGGAGGGCCCGTAGGACGGTGGCCGTCAGCCCGCCCGGCGCGAAGGCGTCCGGGCGGGCTATCCTGCACTTTCATAGGCGGCGAGCTCGGCGAGGAACGCCTCGCCGTAGCGGGCGAGCTTCGTGGCGCCCACGCCGGAGACGTCCAGGAACGCGTCCTCGGTGGCGGGGCGCTTCGCGCACATGTCCCGCAGGGTGGCGTCCGAGAACACGATGTAGGGCGGCACTCCGGCCTCGTCCGCCAGGCGCTTGCGCAGCGTGCGCAGGCGCTCGAACAGCTCCGGGTCGGCCTCGCCCGACGCGGCCACCGTGCCCGAGGCGCCGAACGCACGGCCGGCGCCCGCTTCGACGCCCCGCATGCGTTCGGCCTTGCGCACGACCTTCTTCATGGAGAGGGAGAACCCGTCCTCCGCCGCCTCGCGGGCACGCGGGCCAAGTCCCACCGTAGGGTAGGTGCCTTCGGTAATCGCAAGGTAGCCGCCGGCGGCCAAAAGCTCGACGACCTCCTTGACCTGCGCGGCAGAGGCATCCACCGTGTGGTAGCTGGCCGACTCGTCCAAGTGCATATCGAGCACCTTCGCGCTCTTCGAGCCGCGCAGCACGTCCACCACGAGCCCCTTGCCGAAGCGCCCGCGCAGCTCCTGCACGCAGCGCATGACGGCGCGCGCCAGGTCGGTCACGTCCACGGCGTCGAACGTTCCCTCGCAATTGGAGCAGTTGTTGCACCCGGCGACGGACGCGGAAGCGCCGCCGGTCGGCGCGGTGCCGTCGTCCGGCGCGGCCTCGCCGAACGCGATGTACGCCTCGCGCACGCTGGGGGCTTGGCCGGGTGCCGCAGGGGCGGCGTCTTCGCCGAAGTAGTTCAGGATGTAGCGGCGCAGGCAGCCCGTGGTGTGGCAGTAGCCCACCATGGCCTCGAGCAGGCGGCGGCGCGAGGCGCGCACGGCGTCGGCCTCCTCCGGCGAGAGCTCCTCGTTGCCCGACTCCTGCTCGATGAAGAACCGGCAGGTGGACACGTCGCCGTCGCTCCATAGGAGCATGCACGTGGACGGCTCGCCGTCGCGCCCGGCGCGGCCGGCCTCCTGGTAGTACGCCTCGATGCTGCCGGGCATGTTGTGGTGGATCACGTAGCGCACGTTGGACTTGTCGATGCCCATGCCGAAGGCGTTCGTGGCCACCATGACCGGCGCGTCGTCGGCGATGAACGCGCGCTGGCTCTCGGCGCGCTCCGCCGCTGGCATGCCCGCGTGATAGCGCGTCGCGCGCACGCCTGCGGCGACGAGCGCGGCATGCACCTTGTCGGTGTCCTTGCGGGTGGAGCAGTACACGATCCCCGAGTCGCCCGGATGCGCGAGCGCGTAGCTTCCAATCCAGGCGAGCTTGCGCTTGGGCTCCAAGCGCTCCACGCCGAAGTAGAGGTTCGGGCGGTCGAACCCGGTGACCACCCCGTAAGGGTCGCGCAGATCCAGAAGGCGCACGATGTCGCGCCGCACGCGCTCGGTGGCCGTGGCCGTGAACGCCGCCACGACGGGGCGCGCGGGCAGCTGCTCTATGAAGTCGCCGATGGCCAGGTACGACGGGCGGAAGTCCTGGCCCCACTGCGACACGCAGTGTGCCTCGTCCACGGCGACGAGCGGGATGGCGGCCTCGCGCGCGAACTCGAGGAAGCGCGGGTCGGCCAGCCGCTCCGGGGCCACGTACATGATCTGGTACGCGCCCGCCAGCGCGCGGCGCAGCACGGTGGCCTGCTGGCCGGGCGTGAGCGTGGAGTTGAGGTAGGCGCCGCGCACGCCCGCGTCGAGGAGCGCGCGCACCTGGTCGCCCATAAGCGACACGAGCGGGCTCACCACGAGCGCGAGGCCCTCCATCACGATGCCGGGCACCTGGTAGCACACCGACTTGCCGGCGCCCGTGGGCATGACCGCCAGCGCGTCGCGGCCGGCAAGGATGGCCTCCACCACGCCCTGCTGCCCCGGACGGAACTCCTCGTAGCCGAAATGCTCCCGCAATGCCGCCTTCGCGGCCGCCGCCTCAACCATCGGGCCCTTCCCTCTCTGGGCATTTGCGCCCTCGCTCGTCTCGCCATCATGATACCGCAACGCCCCCGAAAATCGGGCTTGCACCGGACGCTGCGGTGTGTATAATGCGCGGGGTTGTGAGTCCGGGCGGGTGACGCGGGACTAGGTTAGGCGGTCAGAGTGCTAGCTCGACCGCCTTTTTGATGCTTGTTTCGCCCTGCCCCTCGCTTTCCGTTTTCGCTGCGACCAGTCGTAGGCTGCCAGAAGAAATGACAAGATGGAACAAAGTCCTGCGATCAGGTTGAAACTATCCATGGGGATCCTCCTTATCTCTAAGGAGTCACCCGCTGGAAGCGGACACCGCTGACGCGAGGCATTCTAGCACGTTCCGCACTGGTTTCACATGGTGAAGCGTCTTCAATTTTTGCTGTTTGAACAGGTGGTATCTCGTTTAGAATTTGAGCCGGCAATCTGCTTGATCCCTGCAAGGTCCCGACGGTTGCCGCGCAAGATTCGAACGGCATTTCGACGGTTGGCGAGTGGGACCTGACACGGCCCGAGCCGCTTCCCTCCATCACCTACGCATCCGCTACACTGTCCGTAGCGGGGAACAAGGCAATCGCGCACAAAAAAGTATGCCGGTTTCCCGACATTTCCGCCCCTGCGATCGTGTTAGGGGCAGAAAGGGAGAACCTGCCGAAGAACGACGACATAGCCGCGGTGTTCCGCCGCCATGCGAAGACGGTCTACCGCCTGTGCTACGCCTATCTCGGCAACGCGGCCGATGCGGAGGATGCGGTGCAGACCGTGTTCGCGAAGTTGCTTTGCAAGCCGCGGCGTTTCAACGATGCCGAGCACGAGAAGGCGTGGCTCATCGTGTGCGCCCAGAACCACTGCCGCGACATGCTAAGAAGCGCGGCGCGGCGATGCGCAGCCGAGCTGCCGGACGACGTGCCCGACGACCGGACGGGCGCCGATGGCGACGAGACGCTCGAGGCGGTGCTCGCCCTTCCCCCGAAGTACAAGACGTGCGTGTACCTGTACTACTACGAAGGGTACCGCACCGCCGACATCGCGCTCATCACCGGCACGCCCGCCTCGACGGTGCGCAGCCACCTGAGCGAGGCCCGCGCGCTGCTTAAGACCATGTTGGGAGGTGAGCGCCGTGAACGACCGTGACCGCAAGGACTTATTCGCCGTCGACGACCCCCTCGAGAACGAGCAGGCCTTCGCGCCGCCTATCGCTCCCAACGCGCTCGATGCGCGCCAGGCGGCGGACCCCCCCTTCTGCGAGCCGGGGCTCGACGCGGCGATCGCACGCGCCTTCGACCGCATGGGCCCGTCCGTTGCAGCCGAGGAGCGCATGCTCGCCGCCCTGCTCGCAACCTGCGGCGAGCATACGGCCGCAACCGGCCCGAAGGGGCGCGACCCGGTTGCGCAGACCGGCACGGGGCGCAGCACCCGGCGCCAGCGTGCAAAAAAGATGCTGCTTCCGGCGGCGTGCCTGGTGCTGCTGGCCGGTGTGGGCGCTTTCGCCTATCACGGGCTGGTCGCCGCGCAGCTGAACGGCAGCCTGCAGACAGCGGACAGCGGGGCCGCCTCGTCGTCAGGGGAGCTTGCCAGCATCTCGGACGGCATGGCTTCCGAGGACCTCGGCTCGCCGTCCGGCGGCGCCAAGGACGGCGCACCCGAGGCGGGCCGAAACGACGGTTCCGCGGGCGCGCCCCCGTACGGCGGCTCTGCGGATGCGCCGTCCTCCGACGGTTCGGCCAGCGAGGGCTCCTCCAGCGGCGGCAGCGATGCCGACGCGCGCTACCCGTTCGTCACGCTCGCCTCCGGTCAGGCCCTGCGCATTGCGGTCGACGACGCGGGACACCCGCTCGTCGCCGACCCGGCCCTGGTGGGCGCCGAGATCGAGCAGGCGACCGCCTCCGACGGTACCGGCGGCCATGATGTAGCCTGCACGGTTTTCGCCTCGGCGAGCGACGCGCATCCCTACGCCGTGCGCTATCCGGGCGACGCCGCCTGCTACTGGGCCGACGAAGCCGCGTAGCGCGGGATTCCGCACACGGGAACCGCACGCAGCGGACGCATGCGCGACGGTCCGCGCCACGCCCCTCCGAGCGGTGCGGCCCATCGCGCGGAATCTCCCCGACAAACCGGCATCCTCGATCGTGTTAAGGGCAGCAAGCGAGAGAAGGAATGCCCATGAATGCCTCTATGCCCGCCCGCGCGAACGAGCACCGCTCCCCCGCCCCGCGCCACCCGCATGCCCGCCTGCTCGCCGCAGGAGCCTTCGCGCTTGCGGCGGTGCTGGCGGCAGGCGCCTGGTGGTGGTGCACGCTCCCGGCCAGCCTCCATGCGGCGCCAGGCGAAGAGCTCCACGCCGTCGGTGCAGCCCGGGACGGATCCGCATCGGAAGCCCCGGGCGCGGCCGGCACGAACGCGGGAGGCGCATCCGCCGGCTGCCCTCCCGGGCCCGACGGCAACCTGCCTGCAGACCCCTATGCCGGCGAGGGGTACGCACGCGTGGAGGAGACCGGCTTCGTGTCCACGGCCGCACGGCCGCTCTCCACGTTCTCCGCCGATGTGGACACGGCCTCCTACGCCAACCTGCGCCGCATGGTGCGCGACGGGGCGTGGCCCGCCGACATCCCCCCAGGCGCCGTGCGCACCGAGGAGCTGCTGAACTACTTCGATTACCGCTACGCACCGCCCGAGGGCGACGACCTGTTCGGCATCTCTGCCGAGATGGCCGACTGCCCATGGAACCCCGACACGAAGCTCCTGGTCATGGGTTTCGCCACCGCTCCGGCCGAGCCTGCTCCCGAGACCGGCTCGAACCTCGTGTTCCTCGTCGACGTGTCCGGCTCAATGGCCGACCCCGACAAGCTTCCGCTTCTACAGGAGGCGTTCGCCACGCTCGTGCAAGGCCTGGGCGAGAACGACCGCGTGTCCCTGGTCACGTACAGCGGCGAGGAGCGCGTGGTGCTGGAAGGCGCGAGCGGCGCCGACCGGCAGCGCATCCTGCGCGCAGTGGGCAGCCTGCGGGCCGAGGGTTCCACGAACGGCGAGGCCGGCCTGCGCACAGCCTACGACGTGGCCGAGCGGAACTTCGTCGAAGGCGGCGCGAACCGCATCGTCATGGCCTCCGACGGCGACTTGAATGTGGGCATGACCTCGGAGGACGAGCTGCACGACTTCGTGGACGAGCGCCGCGGACAAGGCGTGTACCTGTCGGTGCTCGGGTTCGGCACGGGCAACTACCAGGACGCCAAGATGGAGGTGCTGGCCGACCACGGCGACGGCTCCTACCACTACATCGACTGCGCCGAAGAGGCCCGGCGCGTGCTGGGCCGCAACCTGCTGGCGAACTTCACCCCGCTGGCCGACGACGTGAAGCTGCAGGTGGAATTCAACCCCGTCCAGGTCAAAGGCTACCGGCTTATCGGCTACGAGAACCGTGCGCTGGCCGACGAGGACTTCCTGGACGATGCGGCGGACGCCGGCGAGGTGGGCGCGGGGCACGCGTTCACCGTGGCCTACGAGGTGGTGCCGGTCGATTCGCCGTTCGAGGTGGCCGTCCCGCATCTGAAGTACGGCCGCTCGGACGGCGACGCCGCAGGGGCGGGAGACGCCGAGGAGGGCGCGTCGGGCGGCGACGGGGGCGGCGGCCTTGCCATCTGCACCGACGGCAGCGAGTGGCTCACCTGCTCCGTGCGCTACCGCCCCGCCGGCGAGGACGTCACGCAAAGCCAGGCGCGCGTCGTCGGGCGCGCCGACCAGACCGACGAGCCGAGCAGCGACTGGCGCCTGGCCGCCGCCGTCGCCGAGTGCGCCATGGTGCTGCGCCATTCGCCCCACGCGGGCACGGCGACGCTCCAATCGGCCCGCGACCTGGTGGATGCCGCCGGCAGCGAGGAGTGCGCCGAGTTCGCCCGCCTGCTGGAAACGCTCGCCCTCCGTTCGCGCGAACCCGCGGCCTCCTCGTACGCAGACGGAGGCCGGCTCAATCGCTAGCAGGCCTTCGGCAGGAACCCGTCGAGCTCGGCGTCCAGCTCGGGGATGCGCTTCACGCGGGGGTGCTCGTCGAGCTTGCCGCGAACCATCACCATCGACACGTCGCGCAGGGCCTCCAGGTTCTCAAGCGGGTTCGCCTTGGTTACGATGAGGTCGGCGGCCTTGCCCTCCTCGACCGATCCCGTCTCCTCTCCCAGCCCCAGGATGCGCGCGTTGCCGAGCGTGGCCGTGTGCAGCGCCATCTGGCGCGACGCCCCCACGAGGCGCTCGAAGTACACCACCTCGCGCCATAGGTCGTAGTGCGTGATGTAGGGGCACGACGAGTCGGTGCCCAGGCCCACGGGGATGCCGGCCGCGAGCGCCTGCTGCGCGGCGCGCACGATGCCCTCGTACACGATGCGGCCGTTCACCTTCTGCACCTCGGTGGACTTCGTCTTCTCGGGTGCCAGCTCCACGAAGGGCAGCGCCGGCGAGACGGTGCAGGTGAGCGACGAGGCGCGGCCCACGCCGTTCTTTTTGAAGAGCGCGATCAGCTCGTCGTCCAGCTCCGCGCCGTGCTCGATGGTGTCCACGCCGGCCTCCAGGCCCACGCGCACGCCCTCGGCGCTCTCGATGTGCGCGGCCGCCGGCATGCCCAGCTTGTGCGCCTCGTCCACGGCGGCGCGCGCCACTTCGGGCGACATGCGCAGCACGCCCGGCTCGCCCTCCACCTCGGCGTCGAACACGCCGCCCGTGATGAACAGCTTCACCAGGTCGCACTTGCGGGCGAAGCACGCGCGCACGATCTCGCGCGCCTCCTCGGGCGTCTTCGCGCTGTGCGCGAACAGCCCCGCCCCGTGCCCGCCCGGCACCGTGACGCCCACGCCGGACGTGAGCAGGCGCGGGCCGGGATACTTCCCCGCGTTCACGGCGTCGCGCACGTCCACGTCGGCGAAGCCGGGGTCGCCCACGCTGCGCACGGTGGTCACGCCGCTGGCCAGCTGCGCCTGGGCATGGCCGCGTATCATGCGGCGGAGCGCCCACATGCCAAGGGGGTTCCCCACCACCTTGTCGATGAGGTCCCCCGCACCTCCCGCGCTCATGGGCTTGCCCGAGCCGCACAGGTGCACATGCGCGTTGATCAGGCCCGGCATGAGGTACGCGCCACCGAGGTCGATCTCGCGCGCGCCGAGCGGCCCTACCGTGGAAGCGGCCGGCCCCACGCGGTCGATGCGCCCGCCGTCGTCCACCACCACCGTCATGTTGGGCTGGGGCTCCATCTGCTCCGTGCCGTCGAGCACCGTCGCATGCGTGAGAACGTACGCCATTTCCATCCCGCCTTCCGCAGCGCCTTTCGCGCTGTTCTCCCGTCGTTCCGCCACACCCAGTATACGCCCCTAGCCGCAGTCGCGCGTCCTGCGCTCGCCGTCAGCGGGTTGGACCCCATCTCGCGCGACACGTGTCGCCGAGAACACGAGGTGGGGCATGCGCACACCGCGATAGTGCTTGACGAGGGAGCCTCGCTGCTTCATGCCGTTGCGGCGAGCGACCGCCAACGAAGCCGCATTCGTGTCGCGGATGATCGAGAACACTTCCTCGGCCCCCAGCACGTCGAACGCGTAATCGCGGCAGACGCGAGCCGCCTCGGTGGCATAGCCATGGTGCCAGAACGCACGCTCGAAGAGATAGCCCACCTCCATGACCCGCCCGCCGTCGAATTCCTGCCAAGTCAGCCCACACTGGCCGATGAGTTCGCCCGTCCCGCTCAACTCGACCGCCCACAAACCGAAGCCGTCGCTTCTATAGCGCGACAGCTGGCGGTCGAGCCACTCTCGCACCTCGGTATCCGAGAAGACGCCCTCATAGGCATACATGGCCTCTGCATCCTGCAACGTGCGGCAGAGCGCAGCGAAGTCGCCGGGCGTCATCTCGCGCAGCACGAGGCGCTCGGTTTCGAGGATGACCTTGCCGCCCCGCCCGTCAACGCCCCGCGTCTTGGCGCACGGGCTCCTTGCTGCCCGCATCTCGGCCCCTGCGGCCCGAACGGGCGTATCAATAGGTTCGGAAGGCATCAAAGCGTCGTCCTCAGGCATCGAACTCGTCCACGAAATGCTTGATGAGGGCGGCACTCGTTGGGGTGCAGCGTTCACCGTCCAGGCGTTCGGCGCACACGGGGATGCCCGAATCCAGGATAGCGGCCGTGGCCGGTGCGGGAATGGGCAGCTCGCCATGGGCGCACGTCACCGTGCCGCTGCCCACCTGCACGGGCGTGGCCGCGATGCGGTCGGGTGCGAGCGCCTCCACGGCCAGGCACACGGCGCACACGTTGCGCACGGCCTCGCCGTTGCCCACCTCGTGGAAGTGCGTCTCGTCCACCGCGCACCCGTGCACCGAGGCCTCGGCTTGGGCCAGGATGCGGTACACGGCTCGCATGTCGTCCTTCACGCGGCTGCTCGCCTGCAGGCCGTCGATCGTGGCCAGCACGTCGGGCAAGTCGTGATGATGCCGCTCGGGCACGCCCGCCGCTTCCACGGCGGCATCGAGCGCGGCGCGCGCGGCGGCATCGAGCCGTGCGCGCAGGTCGGCGAGCAGGGAGCGGCGCGTGGCGTCATGGGTAAGGTCGAGATGAAGGACGGTCATGGCATTCACTTCGCTTTCAGGTGGTTGATGGACGACGCCTGGTAGCCGGCGCCGAAGCCGTTGTCGATGTTCACCACGGACACGCCGGAGGCGCACGAGTTCAGCATGGCCAGAAGCGCGGCCACGCCGCCGAACGAGGCGCCGTAGCCCACGGACGTGGGCACGGCGATGACCGGGCACGACGCCAGGCCGCCCACCACGGACGCGAGCGCCCCCTCCATGCCGGCCACGGCCACCACCACCTGCGCCGACGCGATGTCGTCCGCATGCGCCAGCAGCCGGTGGATGCCGGCCACACCTACGTCGTACAGGCGCACGACGACGTTGCCCAGCACTTCGGCCGTGAGCGCGGCCTCCTCGGCCACGGGCAGGTCGCTCGTGCCGGCCGCCGCGATCACGATAGGCCCGTTGCCATCGGGCTCGGGCAGGCCGCCCACCAGGCCGAGGCGCGGCAGCTCGTGGTAGGCGAACGCTTCGGCCGCCAACGGGTCGGACGCCTGCAAGAGCGCCCGCAGCTCGTCGGCCGCCTCGGGTGCGAGCCGCGTGACCAGCACGCGCTCCTGCCCCGCCGCACGCATACTCGCCACGATGCCCGCCATCTGAGCGGGCGTCTTGCCCGCCCCGTACACGACCTCGGCCACGCCCTGCCGCACGCCGCGCTGGTGGTCCACCTTCGCGTAGCCCAGGTCCGTGAACGGGGCCGTCTTCAGGCGCAGCGCCGCCTCGTCCGGGTCGACCGACCCGTCCGCCACCGCCGCCAACAACGCGCGCATCTCGCGTTCCTCCATCAGCGCGCTCCTTCCTTTTCCATCCCACCGAAAGCTCCTGTCCCACGGAGGGCGCTCGCAAGGACGTTCGACGCCTCCTCGTCGACGGGCCCTCCGACCGCAGCTGCGCCTTCAGTACCTCGACCGCCTTCCGCATCCTCCACCAGATGGGCGACCACGCCGTCGGCGGAGTACACGGTGTCCAGGTCAACCCCGATGGCCGCGTTGCGCGTCACGAGCCGCGAGACCACCTCGGGCGAGCGCGCCGCCGCCTTGAGCGACGCCGCCGTGATGCGCTCCCCTTCCGGCACGTGCACGGCCAAGCACGAGAAGCTGGGCTTGCCCGCCGTGAACAGCCCGAGCCCCCGCGAGGCCGACCGCACGTCGTCCTTGCCCAAGCCCGCGCGGCGCAGCGGCGACACCACGTCCAGCTCGGCCAGCGCGCGGAAGCCCGGGCGGCGCGCGGGGTCGTCCGTCGCGTTCGTGCCGTCGGCCAGGGGCGTGCCGGCGAAGCCGTCCTCCTCAAGGCGCTCCAATATCGTGGAGAAGATGAAGCGCTTGCACCGGTAGCAGCGATCGGAAGGATTCGCGCAGATGGCGTCCTCGGCCAGCACGTCGGCGTCGATGATGACCAGCTCCAAGCCCAACTCGGAAACCAGGCGCTCGGCGTCGGCAATCTCGCAGGGCAGCTGGAACGCCGTGCGCACGAGGTAGGCGCGCACATCCACGCCGGCTTGGCGCGCCGCTGCCACCAGGTACGACGAGTCGCACCCGCCCGAGAACGCCACGGCCAGGCGCGGCGTGCGCGCGAAGAAGGCGTCGAGCGCTTCCGCGCCTGCCTTTTGGCCGGGCCCGACGAGCGGGGCCTCATCCTGTTCGAACATCGATGCATTCCTTCCCATTAGATGCCATCCACCATACAATTTGGAGCACGCTCCAAGTCAAGCAGGATATCGGTCCCGCATGGCCTCGCGGCAAGACGCACGGTAACGCCATCCGCCCCATCGTGCCAAAAACGAGGCGGTTTGGCAATCGCACCAACAAGTGGCGGGGGAGGTGATCGCCAACGACCTGGTATTTCATCCGCACCGCCTGTTTTCCGAACGCAAAAACGCGTCCCAAGATTGCCATACCGCCTCGTTTTTGACAGCAGAGGCCGATTTTCACGACAGCCTCCTCCCGCTGGCTGCGACCGACGCCCATCCTTTTCCAGCCGGCCGCGGCCAGTGCCAGGCCTTCGACAGACGCATCCGACGCCCGCCCCCCTTCCGGTCGGCTATGGCAGGCGCCCGTCCTCTCCCGCTGACTGCGGCCGGCCATCCCCCTCAAACCAGCGCCGCGCGGCACCCCACCACAGCCAGACGCATTCGACGCCCTTTGCGGCTGGCCAGGGCCAGTGCCCGACCTCCCCGACGGCACGGGAAGCCAACCGGCACGACGCGCCTCACCTCTTCTCGAACAGGCCCGCCGCCCTCGCAAGCTCGCGCACGATGCCAATGCGCTGGGGGCACACGCCCTCGCACACGCCGCACGCGATGCACGAGGACGCCGGGCCCGCCGAGGCGTTCCAGTCGTAGTTCTCCTGCGCGCGGTACTCGTCGCCGTACAGCGCCAAGATGTTGAGCGACGCGAGCGCGGCGGGGATGCGCACGCCTTGCGGGCACGACTTCAGGCAGTAGCGGCAGTCGGTGCACGGCACCGTGGGGATGCCGTCCAGGATGGCGCGCACATGGTCGAGCGCCGCGCGCTCCTCGGCGCCGACGGGGCGGAAGGCGCGCATGGTGCGCACGTTCTCCTCCACCTGCCCGGGCGTGGACATGCCCGAGAGCACGGTGAGCACGCCGGGCAGCGACGCGGCGAAGCGCAGCGCCCAGGCGGCGAGCGGCTCGTCGGGCGCGGCGTTGCGCAGCACGGCGGCTGCATTGTCAGGCAGCTTCACCAGCGATCCGCCCTTCACCGGCTCCATCACAACGACGGGAAGGTTGCGGGCGCGTGCCGCCTCGTAGCACTTGCGCGACTCCACGGTCTCGCTCTCCCAGTCCGCGTAGTTCACCTGCAGCTGCACGAAATCGACCTCGGGGTGCGCGTCGAGCACCGCCTCCAGGGCGTCGGCCTTGTCGTGGATGGAGAAGCCCAGGTTGCGGACGAGCCCTTCGCGCTTCTTCTCGGCCAGGTAGTCCCAAAGCCCCCAGTCGTCGAACAGATGCGTGCGGTCCTCGCCCAGGTTGTGCAGCAGGAAGAAATCGAAGTATCCCGCGCCCGTCTGTTCGAGCGACGTGTCGAACATCGCGCGCGCGGAAGATGCATCCTCCGCCATCCATGCCGGCAGCTTCGTGGCCACCTGGAACGACTCGCGCGGGTAGCGGTCGACCACCGCGGCCTTGAGCGCCGCCTCCGAGCGGCCGCCATGGTAGCCGCGCGCCGTGTCGAAGTACGTGAAGCCCCCGTCCATGAACGTGTCCACCATGCCGGCTAGCGTGTCGAGGTCTATCTCCTTGGAGCCGCCCGCGCCTTCCACCTCCGGCAACCGCATGAACCCGAAGCCCAGCTTCCCGATCTCGTCCATCGATCCCCCGCTTTCTCACGACGCCGTCCTCGTCGCGCCTTGGATCCGGCGCGTCTGCCCATTATCGCAAAACGGCGTGCCGCCGCAAGGCGCGTTGCGAAAAACACGGAGTCCTGAAGGCTCCTGTCTGCGATAATGGGTGCGGGTGCCCGTTGACGTCTGCCACGCGAGCCCGGCAGAAAGGCCGCTCGCAAACGCCGGCACGCAGGTCGCCGACCCGCGGCCGCCGCTCCACGCGCACCGTTCCATGAACGCGAGAGAAGGGAACCGCCATGCTGCACGAGATCAGCTTTCCATCGTCGAACGACCGAGACCAGGTGACGGGGTGGATCTACGTCCCCGCCTGCGAGCCCGAGGGCATCGTGCAGCTGGTCCACGGCTTCGGCGAGCATTCCCGCCGCTACTTCCACCTGATCGTGGCGCTCATGGACGCCGGCTTCATCGTGGCGGCCGACGACCACGTAGGTCACGGCGCCACCGCCATCGCGAACGGCACCTGGGGCGACTGGGGCGACGCGGGGCCGCACACCATGATGGAGGACGAGAAGCGGTTCAAGGACCTCGTGTGCGAGAAGTACCCCGACCTGCCCTACTTCCTGTTCGGCCACTCCATGGGCTCGATGATCGCGCGCGACTTCAGCGCGAAGTACGGCGACGAGCTGGCCGGCGCCGTCTACTGCGGCACTACCGGCATCTTCAAGAACACGCATGAAGTGCGCACGAAGCTGGACGAGGCTATCGCCGCCGGCAAGGGCCACGAGAGCGACCCGGCCTTCGTGGGCGAGCTGATGGGCTGGATGTTCGGGCGCTGCGAGGAAGGCGCCTCGCTGGGCAACGAGTGGATCTGCCACGACCCCTACGTGCAAAAGGACCACGCGGAGGACCCCTTCGACGCGTTCACGCACCCCACGCACAACGTGAGCCTGCGCGACTTCATCGACATGATGCTGGTCATCGAGGGCGCCGAGTGGGCCAAGAAGGTGCCCGCCGGCCTGCCCGTCCTCTGCATCGCCGGCGACCAGGACCCCGTGGGCAACTACGGCGAGGGCGTCTACCAATGCGCGAACTGGCTCGCCGACACGGGCCACGAGGTGACGACGAAGCTCTACACCGGCTACCGCCACGAGATCCACAACTACGACGACCTCAAGTTCGAGGTCGAGGAAGACCTCATCAGCTGGCTGATGATGCACCTGTAGGCGACTTGGCGAACGGGGGCGTGACAGGGGGACGGGGATAATGTCACGCCCCCTCTCGCTTCTCTCGGTCGTGGCGCGTCGCGGAGCGTGACATTATCCCCGTCCCCCTGTCACGCCCCCTAGACGCGCTCGGCGTAGATGTCGGCGTTCACGTGCCAGCTGCCGTCGTCTTGCACGTTGACGTTCTGCCAATGGAAGCGGTCGTCCTCGATGGAGACGAACACCCATTTATGCCGCTCGTCATCGAGGTTCGTGAGAACGATCATGTCATCTTCACGCCGCGCCTCGAGCCGGAACATCTTGCCCGCATAGCCGTAGGCGACGTCCCATGCATGCGTGCCCGGATTGTAGACGCGCAGCGAGGTGCCGTACTCGGTGAGGGGGTGCGGCGTCTCCGTCTGCACGTCGCGCGCAGGCAGGATGATCACATCCTGGATACCCATGCCCTCGAGCACCCGCTCGAAGATCCACTCCCCTTCGACCGAAGAGGACAGGTTGCGATCGAGGTAGTCCAACCTCCAAGAACCGACAAGCTTCCCAAACCAGTCGTGCTCCTCCGGCAGCTCCGGGCTCCTGCCGTCGCTCACCAGCGCCTTGACGAACTCGTCCATACGCACGCCCTCCCATCTCGTCCAGCCCGCCCGTACACGATCAAAGTATACCCAAACAACCGGTGCGAGCGTCGCCCATTCGAGGCAACGCCCCCTCATGACCTCCCCCCAACGGCACGTCATCAGCTCGGTACGGCCCACTCGCCCGCAGGCGCCCCGCATCACAATGGGGCCGTACCATCACGTCGAGAGATTGGAGAGCCCGTGTACTATTCCAGCGGAAACTACGAAGCGTTCGCCCGCCCGGCAAAACCGGAAGGCATCGAGGATAAATCGGCCTACATCGTCGGTACCGGATTGGCGGGCTTGACGGCCGCATGCTATCTGATACGAGACGCCCAGATGGACGGCTCGCGCGTGCATATATTCGAGCGCGACGCCGTACCGGGCGGCGCCTGCGACGGATGGGAGTATCCTCAGATCGGGTTCACCATGCGCGGCGGACGCGAGATGGACAACCACTTCGAAGTGATGTGGGACCTGTTCCGATCCATCCCCTCCATCGAGGACGAGAACATGAGCATCCTCGATTACTACTACCAGCTGAACAAGCGCGATCCCAACTACTCCCTGTGCCGCGCGACGGTCAACCAAGGCGAAGACGCCGGCCTCGACAACAAGTTCGGCTTGTCCGACAAGGCGTGCATGGAGATCATGAACCTGTTCTTCACGCCCGAGGAGCAGCTCGACGACAAGGCCATCACCGACTACTTCTCCGACGACGTGCTCGATTCCAACTTTTGGCTGTACTGGCGCACCATGTTCGGGTTCGAGAACTGGCACAGCGCGCTCGAGATGAAGCGCTACATCCAGCGTTTCGTGCACCACGTCGGCGGCTTGCCCGACTTCAGCGCGCTGCGCTTCACCCAGTACAACCAGTTCGAATCCCTCATCTTGCCCACGGTGAACTACCTGAAGGGCCAAGGCGTGCAGTTCCACTTGAACACCGAGGTCGTCGACGTCACGTTCTCCAACACCGAGGAGCGCAAAGTGGCCACCGAGGTGCAGACGATATGCGAGGGCGCGCCCAAGGCCTTCCACCTCTCCGAGAACGACCTCCTGTTCATCACCAACGGCAGCTGCGTCGCCAACTCGTCCTTCGGATCGCAAGACGAGCCGGCGCAGTTCAACACCGCGCTCGAACAGGGAACCGGATTCGACCTGTGGCGGCGCATCGCCCGACAGGACCCGTCGTTCGGACGCCCTGAAAAGTTCATCGGCGATCCGGAGAAGTCCAATTGGATGAGCGCTACCGTCACAACCCTCGACGAGAAGATCGTCCCCTACATCGAGAGGATCTGCCGCCGCGATCCGTTCTCAGGCGGCGTCGTGACCGGCGGCATCGTGACCGCCAAAGACTCGAATTGGCTTTTGAGCTGGACGTTCAACCGGCAGCCCCAGTTCCGCGCCCAGCCCGGCAACGAGCTGTGCGGCTGGTTGTACGGCCTGTTCACCGACGTGCCCGGCAACTACGTGAAAAAGACCCTGCGCGAATGCACCGGCAAGGAGATCTGCATGGAATGGCTGTACCACCTGGGCGTTCCCGAATCGCAGATCGAGGATCTCGCCGAGAACAGCGCCAACACGGTTCCGTGCATGATGCCCTACGTCACGGCGTTCTTCATGCCGCGCGCCGCCGGCGACCGTCCCGACGTCGTGCCCGAAGGCGCGGTGAACTTCGCGTTCATCGGGCAGTTCGCCGAAACGCCGCGCGACACCATCTTCACCACCGAGTACTCCATGCGCACCGGCATGGAGGCCGTCTACACGCTGTGCAACGTCGACCGCGGCGTGCCCGAGGTGTGGGGCAGCGCGTTCGACATCCGCGACCTGCTGAACGCCACCACGCTCATCAGGGACGGCAAACCCGTGACCGACATGGACATGAACCCCCTCGAGAAGCTCGCCCTGCACGAGGGGATCGAGAAGCTCAAGGGCACCGACCTCTACGGGCTGCTGGCCGAGTTCGGCGTGATCCCGTCCGACGACGCCGACGCGCCCGCGCCCGCCACCGGAGCCGTGTACCCCGGCATGCACTAAATGCTCCGAAAAGCTGCATGCCCCCTGCTCGAAGGGGGCATGCAGCCAAGCAGGACGCCGAAAGGCGCGCTACACGTTGAACTTGAAGTGCATGACGTCGCCGTCCTGCACCACGTACTCCTTGCCCTCCTGGCGCAGCTTGCCGGCATCGCGGCAGCCTTTCTCTCCGCCCAGCCCCACGTAGTCCTCGAAGGCGGCCGTCTCGGCCTTGATGAAGCCGCGCTCGAAGTCGGTGTGGATGACGCCGGCAGCCTGCGGGGCCTTCGCGCCGATGGGGATGGTCCAGGCGCGCGTCTCGGTCTCGCCGCTGGTGAAGTAGCTCTGCAGCCCCAGCAGCTTGTACGCCTCGCGCACGAGGCGGGCCAAGCCGCTCTCCTCGAGGCCCATGGCTTCCAGGTACTCGCGCGCCTCGGCCGGGTCCAACTCGGCCAGGTCGGCCTCCACCTTGGCGGAGATGGGCACCGGCGCGCAGCCGTCGATCTCGGGCAGGTCGGCATCCAGTTGGTCCTCGTCGACGTTGGCGATGTAGAGCATCGGCTTCATGGTAAGCAGGTGCAGATCGTGCAGCGCGGCGCGCTCGTCGTCGGTGAGGTCGAGCGTGCGGGCGCGATGCCCCTCGTTCAAGCCCTCGAACACCTTCTGCGCGGCGGCCACCTTGGCAGCGCCGGCCTTGTCGCGCTTGGCCTCCTTCTCAAGACGCGGCAGCGCCTTCTCCAGCGTGGCCATGTCGGCCAGGATGAGCTCGGTCTTGATGGTGTCCACGTCGGAAAGCGGATCCACCTTGCCCGCCACATGCACGACGTCCGGGTCGCCGAAGAAACGCACGACCTCGCAGATGGCATCCGTCTCGCGGATGTTCGCGAGGAACTGGTTGCCCAGGCCCTCGCCCTGGCTCGCGCCCGCCACCAGGCCCGCAATGTCCACGAACTCCACCGTGGCCGGCACGATGCGCGCCGGGTGGTCGATCTCGGCCAGCGCGTCCAACCGCACGTCGGGCACCGGCACGATCCCCACGTTGGGCTCGATGGTGGCGAACGGGTAGTTGGCCGCGAGGCCGCCCTTGTTGGTGAGGGCCGTGAACAGCGTGGACTTGCCGACGTTCGGCAGGCCGACGATACCGATGGAAAGCGACATGGAACTTCCTTTGACGATCGATGCAAACGTATCGTCCCATGATAGCAAAACGCCCGTCTCCGCACGAGCACACCGCGCACCATCACTCAAAACAGGCACCGCGCAGCCCGTCCTCGCATAATCCCGCATATACGGCAAGAATGCGGTCCGGATAACGGCCCGAGGTTTATACTGTTCTCCATGGCAATCGAAACGAGCAGCTATCTGGGAGACACGGTGGCCTTCAAACAGGCGCTCGGCCTAGTCGTGTCGCGGCACAGGATGAGCGAGCGACTCTCGATCAGGAAGTTCGCCCTCATGGTGGGGATGAGCCACACGCACCTCTGCCGTATCGAATGCGGCAAGAGCGCCACCTCCGTCACCATGGCGATGAGGATAGCGGAGGCGCTCGACCTGAACCCTGGCGACCTTTTGGCCGAAGCCTACGAGGAGGCGCTCTGTTTCAAAAGGGCAAGGCAGGCAGCGTGCGCCCATCCACGGCAAAACGCACGCTGACGAAGAAGCTCACATCGGTGCGCCTGCCGGCGCAAGCGGCCCCGCACGCCCGCGTTGGAAGCGCGAGGATCGGCACCGCCGGCCCTACCCCGCCGCGCGCCGAGGGACACGCGGCGCGACCGTGCGGGGAAACCTCACCTCCGGGTAGTAGCACGACAGCCCGTCCGTGCAGGCGGCGGCGCGCTCGGACGGCACATCCATACGCGCAAGGTACTCCTGTTCGTCGACGCACGCGCGCGCGATCTCCACGTTGCGCACGACGGCCTCGATGTCGCGCAGGATGCAGGCCGAGTCGTCCGAGCGACCGACGATTTTCGCCGCGGCCACGCCGGCACGCTCCAAACGGTATATGGCACACAGGCCGCAGGCAGTGCGGTGGAACCGCCCGTAGGCCTCGTTGTTCTCGCGTGCAGCGCCCGACAGGCTTCTGCCGCGCCCCACGGTGTAGAACTCCCGGTCGGCGTGGCGCACATCCCAGCAGAGCGCGTTGCGGTTCTGGAAGTGACGGCCCAGGCAGTAGCCGTCTGCGAAGATGCAGCCGTTTCGCATGAGGAATACCTCCAGCTCCACATCGGGCACGGCTTCCGCCAGCGCCTCGATCTCGGCCAGTCCCATGTCGCGCGGCACGATGACGCGCGTGCAGCCAAGCTCGCGGTAGAAGCGCGCGATGTCGGCGTTGTACACGCCGCACATGGTGGACGCCACCACCGCCAGGCCACTGTCGGCCGCCGGCTCCACAGCCTCCGGCACCGACACGATGACGCCCGCCGCGCCGGCCGCGTGCAGCCTCTCGAAGTAGCCGTACAGGAAGTCCAGCTGCTCTTTGGTGTAGACGTTCGCGTTGAACGTGACGTAGAGCTTCTTGCCCAGGACACGCACCTCGTCCACGATATCGAGCACCTCGTCGAAGCCGTAGGGGTTCGCCTGGTGCTGGAAGCCCGTCATACGGTTGAGGTCCGCCACGTCACCGAAGCGCTCGTGCCAGGCTGCATCGTGAAAGCCCACGTAGAACTCCTCGCCCCCCGCCTCGGCGTAGCGCCCAAGGTATGCCCGGTCGTTCACCGGCACGAGCGGGTTCATCGCGCGCTCCCGGCCGCCGCGAGGGACACGCGGGCCGTCGTCCCGCCCCGATCGGGCACAGCGGCCGGACCTTGGCCCGGACCGAGTTCCGCCGCCGGGACCTCGGCGGCGGCCGCGCGCTCGCATCCCTGCCCTTCCTTCGCTTGGAAGCGCACTACCCCAGGGCCGTGCTCAACCCTCGCATCGCGGCGCGGCACCAGCACGTCGAACGGCGACACGATCATGCGGAAGTCCTCTCCCTCGCACACGGTGCAGCCGTGGTTCGGGAAGTACACGGCGCGGCCGAACTTCAGCAGCCGCACGCCGTACGGCAGCCCGTAGCCGATGGCGCAACGCGCACATTCGAGCTTGCATGGCGCATTCGGTCGGAACTTCTCGCGCACGGGGCGGCCGATGCCGGCCAGCTCGCAAATCGAGCCCGTGGACATATAACAGTAGGGCATGTGCACGCCCACCTCGAGATGCGGCATGTAGCCGCGCAGCTCGGACAGGTCGAGCGCCGCATGCGTGGGGTCGAGCTCGAGCCCCTGCAGCTCGCCTTGGCGGAACAGCTCGGTGACGAGCGCGGGAACGCCCACCGCATGCTTCTCCTCGAAGAGCTCCGCGTAGCGCGGGTCGCGCGGCTCCTTAGAGAACAGGCGCCCCGCGTTCAGCGGCAGCCCGTACCGGTCGAGGCAGTACGCCACCATGCCCACGTCGTTCACCGTTATCTCGTCGACGACGCCGCGGTTCGCTCCCACCAGCTCGTCGATGCGGCGGCGCGCCTCGGCCAGGTCCTTCTGGGAGAACACCGGCACCACGAGCGTGGCCGGTATGCCCTCGCGGCGGCAAAGCGAGAACGCCTCGCGCCACACCTGGTCGGGCTGGCGCAGGAAGTACTGGCTGCAGAAGTTCGAGCCGATGTAGAGCCGCCTCACCGAGCGGCGGCCCGCCGCCTGCATGGTACGCTCCACCATCGTGGAAAGCGTCATGCCGTGCGCACGGGCCGCCGCGGCCACGTCGGCCACGCTGCACGCGGGTATCGATTGCATTGCCGGCTACTGCTCGTTCTCGGCGACGCCCTGGCCGTACCGCTCGCCTTCGCCGTAGCGCTCGCCCGAGGCGTACCGCTCGCCCTTCTCGGAGCCTTCGCCATACCCCTCGCCCTTGCCGTACTGCTCGTCGGCCTTGCCGGAGCCTTCGGCGTAGCGCTCGCCGGCATGCCCGCCTTCGCCGGAGCCGTATCCCTCGCCATAGCCCTCGCCGCGGCGGCGGCCCTCGCGGCCGTTCTCGCCCGCGCCGTAGCCCTCGCCCTCGCGGCCGCCCTCGCCGTGCCCGTAGCTCTCGCCCTTGCCGTAGCCCTCGTCGCGCGGCTGGCCCTTCAACTCGTCGATCGTGTCTTCCATCATGGCAGACCCCTTTCGTCGTAGAATGCGCGGCTGAAAAAGGCGGCCCCACGGACCGCCGTCGCGACGCCTCCCGGCGGAGGATGGGCCGGTGGCGCCGCGTTCCCAACATGGTAGCGCGCACCTCGCGCGAAAGGCGCCGCGCCGGGCGTCCCTTTCCCGCCCGTACCCGCCCCGTAAGCACCCCGAAAAAGAACGAGGCACCCCCGTTGCCGAGGGCGCCCCGCGAAGCGCTCGTATGGTTACCGAACAGGCTACATGCTGAACAGTCCGAACTGCGCGGCCACGTAAGCCACGAGGATCACCACCACCAGCACCGGCGCCACGAACTTGATCATAACCGTCCACACCTTCTCGGCTTTGAACGAACTTGAAAGCTTCACTTCCTTCACGATGAGCCCCGGCTTCACGATCCAGCCGATGAACACGCACGTGAGCAGCGCCACGATGGGCATGAGCACCGAGTTCGAGAAGAAGTCGAAGAAGTCCAAAAGTGTCGTGCCAGCGCCCAGTGGCTCGATGAACGACAGGCCGTTGTAGCCCAAGTTCACGAAGATACCCGCCACCACAACCACGCCGATCACCGTGCCGAGCGCCTTCTTGCGCGACCAGCCCGCACCGTCTTGGATGATGGACACGCACGTCTCGGTAAGCGAGATGGCGCTGGTCAGCGCCGCGAACAATACCAGCAAGAAGAACACGAAGCCCACAACCACGGCCGCATCACCCATGCCGGCGAACACTCCCGGCAGCGTGATGAACATGAGAGACGGCCCTGCCGCACCCGCGACGGCGTCGCCCGAGCCCATAGCCACAAACGCAGCAGGTACGATCATGAGGCCCGCAAGAAACGACACGCCCACGTCGAAGAAACCGATGCGCGTGACGCTCTGCGTAAGGCTGGACTTACGGTCCAGATACGAACCGTACGTGATCATGATGCCCATGGCCAACGACAGGCTATAGAACATCTGCCCAAGCGCGCCGATGACTAACTCCGGCGAGAACTTGCTGAAGTCGGGCACCAGGTAGTACAGCGCCCCCTCGGCCGCCCCCGGCTGCATGAGCGTGTAGGCCGCAATGGCCACCGCCATGACGATGAGCGCCGGCATCATGATGAGGTTCGCCTTCTCGATGCCGCCTTTCACACCCAGCGATACCACGATGAACACGATGGCCATGAACAGCAGCATCCACAGGAAGCTCTCCGTGTTGCTGGTGATGAAGCCCGAGAAGAAGTTCCCGCCGTCGGCCAGCGCCTCCGGCCCGTTGATGAGGTAGGCCGCCGCGTACTTCGTCACCCAGCCGCCGATGATGCAGTAGTACGGCGTGATGATAAACGGCACGGCCGAGGCCAGAATGCCGATGAACGCGTACTTCTTGCCGAACTGCTTGAACGCGCCGATGGCCGACTGCCCGGTCGTGCGCCCAAGCGCCGTCTCCAGCAGCAGCAGCGACACGCCGAACGTGAACACGAGCACCAGGTACGTGAGCAGGAACGTGCCGCCACCGTACTTGGCGGCGAGGTAGGGAAAGCGCCACATGTTCCCCAGCCCCACGGCGGAAGCCGCGGCGGCCAGGATGAACGCCCATTTGCCCGACCAAGACGAGCGCGCGGGCGTGCCGGTAGAAGACATCGATAACCTCCGTTGTCGATCGATCAATGCAAGGGAACCCCCGGCGCGGACGCGTCCGCGGGAGGCCGGATACGGGCGCCGCCGAACATCCACCCTCTGCGGCGCGATCCAAATGCATCATTATAGCGGGAAAACCCCGCTTGGCGACCACGTTTTCGCAGAAGCGCGCTCATGGGCGACCAGGGTCGCGCAGCCCGACCCGCAGCGCGTCCGGTCGCGCGTCGTTACGGGCGGGATGCGCGCCGGGCACCGTTCGTTGGCGGTTGTTGGTCGCGAGCCGATCGCGATGCTCTGCGCTGCATTATGGAGCTCGCTCTGCCGTCGAAACGAGAGGATCCCACCCATGAACCATCCTGTTTGCCTGTCCCGCCGCACGTTCCTGGCGGGAAGCGCCGTGCTCGCCGCCACGGCCGGGCTCGGCCTGTTCGGCTGCTCGAGCGCGGGCACGGACGCCTCCGCGCCGAACGCCGCGTCGAACGCGGACGAGCCCGTGAACGCCTATTACGAGAACGCCGTCATCTACACGGTCGACGGCCAGGACCGCATGGCCGAAGCGCTGGCCGTCCGCGATGGGAAGATCGCCTTCGTCGGCTCGTCGTCCGACGGGCAGCGTTACAAGGACACCGCCCAGAGCGTGGTGGACCTCCAGGGCAGATTCGTGCTGCCGGGCCTCATCGAGGGCCACATCCATTCGGGGTCGCCCGACTTCTTCGACTTCAGCCTCATCGGCCTCCCCACCGCCGACGACGAGCTGGCCGCCATCAAGGAATACGTCGACGCTCACCCCGAGAAGGACACGTACCTCGGCTTCGGCTACATGGCCAGCCTCTACCCCGGCGAAGAGCTGGAGCGCGGGCCCAAGAAGGAGCGCCTCGACGAGATCAGCCCCGACAAGCCGCTGCTCGTGTACTCGTTCGACGGACACGGCGCGTGGCTGAACTCGAAGGCGTTCGAGCTCCTCGGCATCACGCCCGACACGCCCTCCACGCCCGGCGGCGAGATCTACAAGAACGAGGACGGCAGCCTATGGGGCACGCTGGCCGACTCCGCCATGTCGATGACCTCAAAATACCCCGTCAATCAGGAGAACGTGGCCGATGGGCTGGCGACGTTTCTGCAGGGCCTCAACGCGTTGGGCTACACGTCCATCTTTACGCCGCCCGGCAACGGTTTCTTTCCCGTGCCCTACGAGGGCTACCAGGCGCTCGCGGACCGCGACGGGCTCACCATGCGCGTGCGCGGCGCGGGCATCGTCACCAGCTGGCAGACCGACGAGGATCTGGCCAAGCTCGAGGAGCTGAAGAAGAAGTACGACAGCGACGCGCTCAAAGTGATCGCCGGCAAGATATTCGTCGACGGCGTGATGGACAACGAGTCGGCCCTGCTATCCGAGCCCTACGCGAACAACCCGTCCAACTACGGCGAGACCGGCTGGGAGCAGGACCCCCTCAACCAGGCCGCCGCGGCCATCAACCGCGCGGGGATGCTCGCGCATATCCACGCCATCGGCGACGAGGCCGTGACGATGGGGCTCGACGCCATCGAGTACGCCGAGCAGACCGTGCCGGACGACGACGAGCGCAACGCCATCACCCACCTGCAGCTCGTGAAGGAGGACGACGTCCCGCGCTTCGCCGAGCTGGAGGTGACGGCCGTGGCCGACCCCTACTGGCACTTCAAGGAGCCGCAGTACTGGGAGTCGAAGGAAAGCCCCGCGCTCGGCGAGCGGGCCGAGAAGATGTACCCGATGAAGTCGTTCGCAGACGCGGGCGTGACGCTCGTCTCCGCCTCCGACTTCCCGGTGACCTCGAACCCCAACCCCTTCTATGCGATGCAGTTCGGCGTGACGCGCAACCTCGTGGACGGCAAGCCCTACGACGTGCCCGACATCACCGACATGGACGACCCCGCCTACCTGCTGTGGCCCGAGGAGCGCGTGGACATCAAGCGGATGATCCGCAGCTTCACCGCCGACGCCGCCTGGGCGCTGTCCCTCGACGGCGAGACGGGCAGCCTCGAGGAGGGCAAGGCGGCCGACTTCATCGTGGTGGATCAGAACGTCCTCGAGGCGAAACCGCTCGACATCAAGAACACGAAGGTGCTCGCCACGTACCTGCGCGGCGAGAAGGTATTCGACGCCGAAGAGGCCGCCAAGCAGCAGTCGTAAACGGAAGAGCTGGACGAAACGGGAGCGGCAGATAGGGCGGGATACCCCGCCAGCCTTCCTCGCACGAGGCGCTGCGACCCGCGCATCGCAGCGCCTCGTTTTTCGCCGCACGCCGCAAAACCAAATCTGCGGTCTTGGTTGAGACGCTTGGGCGCCGGTGGGTTTTCCTCTATCATGGGCGAAGCTAACGTAGATATCTACGTGCTGGTTTTTGCGTAGATATCTACGCATTTCCGCAGACCTCCGAGGGCGCGGAAAACAACGATCACGACGCGAGGAGTACCATCTACCATGTGCGGAATCTGCGGATTCACCGGGGCCACCGAGGCCGATCTGCCCACCCTGAAGGCCATGTGCGACGTGATGGCCCACCGCGGGCCCGACGGCGAGGGGCAGTACCTTGACAACGGCATAGCGCTGGGGCACCGGAGGCTCTCGCTCATCGACCTCGAGGGCGGCAACCAGCCCATGGTGCGCGCCACCGGCGAGCACGATTCCGCCGTCACCTCCCCCGCGCTCATGCCGGACGGCACGCCCTGCGCGAGCCCCGAGGCGGCGGCCGCCAAGGGCGACTTCGCCATCGTGTTCAACGGCGAGATCTACAACTACCGCGACCTGCGCGCGGAGCTCGAGGCCGAGGGCTGGGCGTTCCAGACGAGCTCCGACACCGAGGTGCTGCTCACGGGCTACCTGGCCTGGGGCGAGGCGGTGCTCGACCGGCTGCGCGGCATGTTCGCGTTCGCCATCTGGAACCGGAAGTCCCGCGAGCTCTTCTGCGCGCGCGACTTCTTCGGCATCAAGCCGTTCTACTACACGGTGCAGCAGGGAGCTTCTGGCCCGCAGCTCATTTTCGCCTCGGAGATCAAGTGCATCCTCGAGCACCCCGCCTACCAGCGCGAACTCAACGAGGAAGCGCTCGAGCAGTATCTGTGCTTCCAGTTCTCGGCCCTTGACGAGACCTTCTTCAAGGGCATCTTCAAGCTGCCTCCCGCCCACTGCATGACCGTGCGCGCGGACGGCACGACCGAGATGCGCCGCTACTGGCGGCCGGAGTACAACTTCGACGAGGGCCGCAGTCGCGAGGACACCGTGGAGGCCATCGACGCCGCCATGCGCGAGAGCGTGCGCTACCACAATGTGGCCGACGTGGAGGTGGGATCGTTCCTTTCGAGCGGCATCGATTCCAGCTACATGGCCGCGTGCCTGGCCAAGGAGAACCCCGCCATCAAGACGTTCACCGTGGGCTTCGCCGAGTACGAGGGCGAGCGCGACGAGATATCCTGGGCGCGTGAGCTGGCCGACGAGCTGCACATCGAGAACAGCTCCAAGCACATCGGCGAGGAGGAGTACTGGGCGAGCCTGCCCCGCGTGCAGTGGCACATGGACGAGCCGTCCGCCGACCCGAGCGCCGTGGCTCTCTACTTCGTCGACCAGATCGCCGCCGAGCAGGTGAAGGCCGTGCTCTCCGGCGAGGGCGCCGACGAGTTCTTCGGCGGCTACCGCATCTACCAGACGCCGTTCGCCAACCAGAAGCTGTCGTGGGCACCGAAGGGCCTGCTCAAAGGCGCGTCGAAGGCGGCCCGCGCGCTCGGCGTGCGCGGCGCGAACTACCTTGAGCGCGCGAGCGAGACGCCGGAGGACTGGTACTACACCAACGCCAACGGCGTGGCATTCTCGCCCGCCGAGCGCGAGCGTCTGCGCGCGGGCAAGCGCACCGACGCCGGGGCGCGCGTGCCGTCCCCGCAGGAGCTCATCGCGCCGGCATACGCCGAGGTCGCGGGCCTCGACGACACCACGCGCATGCAGTACGTCGACCTGTTCTTCTGGCTCGTGGGCGACATCCTGCTCAAGACCGACAAGATGTCGATGGCCCATTCGCTGGAGAGCCGCGTGCCGTTCCTCGACAAGCAGGTGTTCGACGTGTCGGCCACCATCCCCACCCGCCTCAAGGCGAACGGCGAGCAGACGAAGCTCACGCTGCGCGAGGCCGCCGAGCGCGCCATCCCCAAGGACTGGGCGCAGAAGGAGAAGCTGGGCTTTCCCGTGCCCATGGTGAACTGGCTGCGCCAGGATCGCTACTACAACGAGATCAAGGAGTGGTTCACCGGCGACATCGCAAGCAAGTTCTTCAACACCGACGAGCTGGTGCGCGTGCTGGACGAACACAAGGCCGGCGCCGACCGCTCCCGTAAGATATGGATCGTCTACATGTTCCTCATGTGGTACAAGATCTACTTCGTGGACCAGAAAGCGCCGGAGAAGCCGGCGGCGTAAACAAAAAACGAGAGGCGGAACGGAAGACTCGTAGGGGCGGCCACTAGGCCGCCCCTACGAGTGAAAACCGAGGATGAGGGAAGTTTACGCTCCCGTAGTCGCCAAGTCCTCGGGGTCGAGGTCGAGGCCCTGTTGTTCGCGGCGCTTCGCGTCCGCGTCGAGGCGGGCGAGGTCTTCCCGCGACAGACCCTTCCAGGTGGGCTCGATGCCGGCTCGTTTCTCGGCGGCTTGTGCCACGAGGCCGGGGATGAGGTACGCTGCCCAGCACGCCACGGCACCCCAGAGGTTCACACCGAGGAAGTTCGCGTACGAGCCGCCGCCGATATCCATGAACCCAAGCGCAGCTGGCGCCACCGTGTCCACGATGCCCAGCACCATGCCAACCCAGAACGCCAGCTGGAAGCCAACCTTCGTCGGCTTCACCACGCCGTGCAGCAGGAAGATAGGGCCGAGGCCCATGATCATGGTGCCCGAGATGGTGGTGGCCGTGATGATGTCGGCGCCCATGATCATGGGCAGGTTGCCCACGATGCCGAAGACAATCATGAAGATAATGCCGATGATGCGCGGGTTCATCTTGGGCGTATGCCCCAGGATGCCCGGCAGGTCGCGTGCCGTGAGCTTCGCCAGAGAGCTGAACGTGGAGTCCAGCGTGGAGCCGGCCGTGGCTATCATGATAACAGCCATCATGAAGAACGCCATGATGCCCAAACTCTGCGCCACCACGACCGGCGCGCTGGAGCCGGCGATGCTCATGCCGTCGAGGTAGGCGTGCACGCCGATGAGCGAGAACAGCACGATGGCCACGAAGCCCAGAAGGCCGGCCACGGTGAAGCTCTTGAGCATCTTCTTCTCCTCGCAGATGAAGCCGCGGTCGGTGAGCACGGCGTCATGGAAGCCGTACGAAAGGCACTGCAGGCCCGCGCCGATGATGAAGTCCACGCCGCCGCCGAGCGTCCAGGTGCCGGACGTCGCGAAGTCGGCCAGGCTGTGCTGCGGAACCACCCACGCGAGCACGGCCACGAGCAGCACGGCGAAGAGAATGGCCTGCGCCACGTCGGTGATGATGGACCCGCGCATGCCGCCCCAGCAGCAGTAGCCCACGGTGATGGCCGTGAACAGCAGTGCCGCGATGATGAACGGCGCCGAGCCGGACGCGCCGTAGTACGCGCCCACGACCGACGTGTTCGACCACACCTCGTTGAACAGGCGCACCAAAATAGCAGCCGAGAAGCAGAATGCAGCGGCGATGCCATAGTGCTCGGTGAGGAAGCTGATCATGCCCGTGGCCTTGAACTTGCGGCGCAGGCGGTACAGTGCCCAGCCGGTCAGCGGGATGCACAGCCAGTACATGGCGTAGCCGATGCCGCCCACGATGCCGAAGTTCGCACCCATGTTGGCGGCGTTCGTGACCGACTTCGCAAAGATCCACGCGATGAAGATGGAGGCGGTGATCATCCACGGATTGGCGGCGCGGCCCAGCTTGTCCTCGCCCTTGAAGAACCCGCCCAGCGAGACGGTCTTCGGCGAGAGCAGGAACATCACGATGCCGTACACGATGAGAAACCCCCAGAAGAAGATCCCGGTTGTCGAATCCATGCGGTCGTCCCCTCACGTTCTGATTAACTTGATTGATGCCAGTAATAGATTATATCTACTAATATGGCATGTCAACTAAAAAGATGATCGTGCGGGGGCGCGGCGTGCTGATCGAGCGGAGACGCTGCGCGCATCCCCGGAAGGGACCCGGGGCCGGCGCGGCGTGCAGGCCACGAGGCGGCAGGCGGACCGGGCAGCCCTGCGACGTCGGGGCTATTCCTGCACGATGGTGCCGCCGCAGCTCGAGCCGCTGCCGGCCGTGCAGGTATAACAGTGGTTGCGGAAGCGGATGGGACGCGCGAGGGGCAGCGCAGGGTCGGCCGCGTAGTCGAAGACCGTGCGGTCACCGCCGTCCTCGCGGCGGACAGGCAGACCGAGCGCCTGGTTGAAGTCGCAGTCGTACACGCGCCCGTCCCAGCCCACGGACAGCTGGCGGCGGCACATCATCCCGTCGCACGCCTGTTGGTTGAAGCTGTCCATGAGCAGGTTCAGGTAGCCGTCGAACGCGCCGGCGTCGATGAGATGCGCACCGTAGCGCCCGATGGGGTTGTTCGCGACGGCGAACAGGTGGTCGAACGACACGCCCAGCGCGGCCAGCCGACGGCGGTAGACGGCCTCCAGCTCGGCCTGGTCGGGCGGCAGAACGGGCCACTGGGGGTTGAACACCAGGTCCAGAACGTGCCGGCCATCGCGACCGTAGCCGCGGCCGTTCAGCTCGCGCAGCACCTCGATGCTCGGGTCGAACGTGCCGCCGCCACGCTGCTGCTCGGCCTGCGCGTCGTGTACGTTGGGCAGCGAGTCCACCACCTCTACGCCCAGCCGGGCGTAGAGGTCCATGAGCGGCCGGTACGCCGGGTCGCGCAGGATGACGAGGTTTGTGCGCACCATGACGTGCGCCATGCTTGCTGCGCGTTCGACGAACCAGGCGAAGTCGGGGTGCATCTCGGGCGCGCCGCCCGTCACGTCAACCGTGTCGATTCCGGGGCGCGCGGCCACGGCCAGCACGGCCTCGAGCACGGCGCGGTCCATGGCCTGGGTACGGTGCGGGCCCGACTCCACGTGGCAGTGGGCGCAGGCCAGGTTGCAGCGGGCCGTGACGTTGACCTGGATCGTGGACGGCTCGCCCGCCGTGCGCAGGCAGGAGGCGTCGTCCACGACGTCCTCGAAGTACACGAGCCCGGCCAGCGCCAGCTCCACGTCGCCCTTCGTCGCATGCGCCCGAAGCGGCGGGGCGTCGGTGCGGGCGGAGGGGCCGCGGCTGAAGCCGCCAAGCAACGCGTCATCCAACCGGTCGTCCGCGCCGTCGACAATGCGGCCGCGGTACGAAACGGCGGCCGGGCTGGCCGCCGGCCACAGCTCGTCGAACCAGGCCAGGTAGGCGTCGTGGTCATAGCGCAGCGGCACGGCCTCCACATAGAGGCCGTCGCGCTCGGCGCCGAACAGCGCATCCGGGTGCGGAGCGGCCGCCACGCGCACAGCCAGCCCGAAGTGCTGGCCGAAGAAGTTCGGCAGGCCGGCCGCCCCGTTGTTCACCACGAGCCCGCGCGCAAGCGAGAGCGCCGCGGGCGCGCACGTGTGCGTGCAGGCCAGCACGTCCACGTCGTTGGCGGCCATCCACCGGTCGAGCTCGTCTTGCCGTAGCACGTCCTGCAGCGACTCGCGCGAGCAGGCCCAGCCGCCGATCAGCTGCTCGTCGCCGTGCGTGACGGCCACTTTGCGGCCCGCCACGCCCACCGTGCACGTGGCGGGCCGGCCCGCCAGCAGCTCCTTGAGCTCGGGATGGGCGTCCACGGCCTCGGACAGCTTTCGGTGGATGCGGTTCGAGCGGCTCACCGCGTCGTCGCCCGTGCAGTCCGGGTAGGCGCATCCGCACCCCACGCCCACGTCCACCTGGCGGCGCAGCTCGGCCTCCACGTTGCCCACGAGCGGCAGGTAGCGCGATGCCCGCCGCTCCAAGGCGGCGAAGTTCTCGGCCGTCTTGTCGAACCAGTGCATGTCGCCGTTCAGCACGACGCGCACGTCGCCCTGCTCGGCTGCCACCAGGCGGTCCACCGCATCGAGCGCAAACGGGTTGCCGTACAGGCCGCCCACCACGTACAGCACGTCGCACGCAACCTCGGGATCGCCGGCGAAGGCGTCGGAGGCCAGGCGGTAGTCGACCGGGCAGACCCGGCCCGCGTCCTTGAACACCCGGCGCACCTGGCCGGGCACGGAGCATGACGACATGGATGCGCATCCTTTCTCGCTGCGGTTCTCGTTAATATAGGATTATATCCAATAATCGCGTAATGCCAGCAATAAGTTGGCGAAAGAGGGAGGCGCTCCGCTAGGCAAGCTTCGAGGCGTCCACCGCCACCAGATGGCCGTGCTCGTCCTCGAACACGCACAAGCTGCCGTCACGGCTTTCGTACAGGTTCCGGAACCGCGCGAACCGCTCGCGCCCCGGCTGCTCGACGCGGCTGCCAGCCTCGTCGGGGACGGCCCCGCCGCAGGCCGCCGGCTCGCCCGCCGCAGGAGCAGCCGTCGGCTCGGGCTCGGGCTCGGGCTCGGGCTCGGGCTCGGGCTCGGGCTCGGGCTCGGGCTCGGGCTCGGGCTCGGGCTCGGGCTCGGGCTCGGGCTCGGGCTCGGGCTCGGGCTCGGGCTCGG